>NZ_JAFLSB010000015.1 GCF_022511165.1 Helicobacter sp.
GATTCTCGTGCTTATCACCCTTTAGGACAACTTTATATTAAAGGTGGTGCTGGATTAAAACAAGACTATGCAAAGGCTATTGAATTTTTTAGCAAATCTTGTGCCTTGAACAAATATGAAGGTTGCAATGATTTGGGGCTTATGTATGGTAGAGGATTGGGCACAAAACAAAACACTACAAAAGCAAAAGAACTTTACGATAAAGCGTGTAATTTGGGCAGTAAAGCAGGCTGTTTAAATTTGGGGTTGTATTATGCAGGTGGTAGGGTTGTCAAGCAGGATTATGCCAAAGCGAGAGAACTTTATATGAAAAGTTGTGATTTAGATAGCAATAAGGGTTGCCACGCCTTAGCCGCTATGCACTACTATGGCTAAGGCGTGGAGCAAAGCGATGTGAAAGCCTATGAATTATACAGCAAAGCCTACGCACTTGAGGGAGATTACAAGAGTTTAGATTATACAAATTTTGGCTTACTCCTTGCGTGGAGCGATGAAGTCAAGCACGATTACGCTAAGGCAAGGGCAATTTTTAGCAGCAGCTGCGAAAGGGGCAATGCGCTAGGCTGTGGGAATCTAGGTGTGCTGTATGCCTATGGCAGAGGTGTAATGAAAGATACTAAAAAAGCAGCAGAGTTATATAAAAAATCTTGCGAAATGGAAAATCGTGTGGGCTGTGCGAATCTCGCCTTATTATATGAACAAGGGCAGGGCGTAACGCGAGATTATTTCAAAGCAAGAGAGCTTTATGCTAAAGCTTGTGATATGGGGAGTGTTGAGGGCTGTTTTGGCTTGGGATTACTCTATCATAATGGCACAGGGCTAAGGCAGGATTATGCCAAAGCGAGAGAACTCTATACTAAGGCGTGTAGCGGTGGCAATGAGGGGGGCTTGTAATAATTTGGGTATCTTGTATGGCAATGGCTTAGGCGTAAGAGAAGATAGAGCAAAAGCCAAAGAACTCTTTGGTAAGGCGTGTGATTTGGGGAGTCAGCTAGGCTGTGATAACTACAAAAAATACAATAACGCCTTTTAGCTTGGCTTTTTTGAAAAAATTAAGAATCTCTATTAAAAAGGAATAAGATAAAGTATTCAAGGCAAGTGTATCTAAAGCTTTGCTTCAATTAAGCTTTACTTAAGTGTGAAAATTACACTTTATTTGCACAAGATAGCCGCTTTTGTAATAGCCATTCAAGGCACACATTTATTTAAGATTCATAAAACAAGCCTCCTAATAAAGATTTACTTACTTTTTTAGAGCAAAGTTTATATCCGCACTGTCGCTTTTAAGCTAAAAAACAATGTCTTTTAGCTATAATGCGAGGCTTAAATCAACACAAAGGAATATTTTTATGTTAAGGACAACAACAACTTCAAAAATCTCTCTTGCGCTCTGCGGTGCGCTTCTTGCAACAGCTTGCACGACTAATCCTTACACAGGTGAATCTCAAGTAAGTAAAACAGCTATTGGTGCAGTAGGTGCAGCGGCTATTGGTGCAGGAATCGGAGCATTAGCGAGTAAAAAAGATAGAGCAAAAGGCGCGGCTATTGGTGCAGGAATCGGAGCATTAGCAGGTGGTGCAGTAGGTGCATATATGGATGTACAAGATAAAAAGCTTCGTGAAGAGCTTCAAGGCACAGGCGTGAGCGTTACAAAACAAGGCAATGAGATTATACTTAATATGCCCGGCGATATTACCTTTAGCAGTGGTAGCGCGACTTTGAGCGCAGACTTTAATGGTGTGCTTAATTCTGTGGCAAAAGTGCTTAATAAATACGATAAGACTATTGTTTCGGTTGTGGGTTACACAGATAATACAGGGACCGCAGCAAAGAATCTTAGCCTTTCACAGCAACGCGCTCAAGCTGTGGCAACATATTTGCAAAATCAAAAAGTTAAGCCAGAGCGATTTGTGGTTGAGGGGCTAGGGCAAGAAAATCCTGTGGCTTCAAATAGCACTGCTGAAGGGCGTGCGAAAAATCGCCGCGTTGAGATTTCACTTACAGCTATTACCAAATAGCTCACATTTCTAGCCTTTGGGCTAGAAGCCTAATGCAAGTATTTAAGCAATTTTTTCCTCTTTTTTTCTTTCTCTGTGCGCTTTTATGTATCTTATGCGTAGGATTCTATCCTAGACTTTCTTTTTTGCTCTATGTGGCTTTTATCTTGCAGACTTTTGCACTTTTTATCTACACCTATGATATTTTAAAAATCAAAAAACAAGCAACAATCAAAGCTTACTATAAGCTAAATTCTTTTTTACATCGCTATTTTGGGCATTTCTTACTTGTGAAGATTTTAAGCCTTTGTGCTGCGCTTATAGGGAGCATATCACTTTTTTTTATGCTGATATTTCCTAGCGGGAGTGAGATTCTTATTTTTTGCCTACTTGTGCCTTGTAGCATATATGGCTTTAAGATTATTTTTATCATTTGCAAAGCAAATCTAAGCCCTGATTTTGCACCCGCTCTTGCAAAAAAATATACTGCATTTGTGGGCGCGGGGATTGCTGTATTGCTTGAAGTTATTTTAAGTGGTATTGCACCCTCTGTTTTAGAGGGCAGTGATGTCCAAGCGCATTATCACACCCTTATGGAGAGCTATGGTATTGCTCAAATGCACTCGCGTTTTTGGCAAGAAGTCTTTGGCTTTATGCTTTTAAAAAAATCACTCCTTGATATACTCTATGTAAGCGTTGCTGATAGCTATTTGCATTTTGCGCTTATTTTACTCTTTGCGTGTGGGCATTTTGCTGCATTTGTAAGCTTTACTCTTTTGTGTATAGGGAGTATTTCGCCTATAAAAAAACTAAAGATACAAGGAGATAATGGGCAAGGGCAGAATCTTGAAGTTTTAGGACAGCCTCAAACCCATAATAGCCAAAATATCGCGCAATCTCGCTCATTTAGGCAATTTTTTGCTATGGTATTTTTTCTTATTTTTGTGTATATTGCCTTTAATATCAGCATTCATCTTCAGCCCTTAGCAAAGCACCAAAAACTCCCTCCACTCCTAAGTGAGCGGATTCTAAAAGATAATGAACAATATATACAAATTAGTTTGCAGGGGGCGCAAAGTTTTATTCACGCAAATGACTTACCCTCCTTGCAACACAAACTAGAGCAGAATTTGGCCTCTTTTGAATCTAGCCTCAATGCCGATATAGATAAAGCTTTAGATGAATATCTCGCGCAAAAAGAGCAAATTATCAATAAGTATTCTCAATGGTATTTTAGCGTCAGTGGCGAATATACAAGACTTTTTTATGCTGCACTTGGCAAGGGAGAGGATATTGCACAAGAGCAATTTATTTCTTTGCTTAAAACCTATACGCCTTATGATTTGCAAGAGCGTTTAAATAGTCTTTATGATAAACATCTTTTGCAGCTTAAGGCTCGTTTAGAGCAAAGCTTTGGATTATTTTTGACACATAAAAAACCACAAAATGCGCGGATTTCATCTATTTTTTCACTTGAGGATATAAACACACAGCTTGATTTACTCTCCCCACGCGCTACTGATGGAATGGCCGCGCTTTTAGGGGCAAGTATGGTAGGAGTGATGATACTCAAGGCTTCAGGTAAAGCCCTTGCAAAATCAAGTGTTAAAATCGTAGGTAAAAGCGTGGCAAAAAAGAGCCTATCTAGCGCAGTAGGAGTAAGTGGCTCGCTGCTATGTGGAGCATTTGCACCTTTATGTGCGATTGGGTTTTTTGTGGCGAGTGATTATGCGATTAATAGCGTTGATGAAGTGCTTAATGAAGATGAGTTTAAGCAAGAAATGCGCAAGGGATTTGACTTGTGGGAACTTCAGCTAAAAAACAGCCTTATGAGTTATAATAATGAACTTTCAAAACAGATATTAGAGAAGCTTTCATTGCAAGGAGATTCTCAAGCAGAATCTTCCTCCATAGAAACAAAAAATGAGCATAAATAAGGAGAAAGTTTGAGAGAGATGAGTGTTTGGACTTTTGGAGGTAGCTCATTGCTCTTTGCTTGTATTATTGTATTAGCAAATTATAGTGTGCAATATCCCATACTTGATACACCGCTTACTTATGGAGCTTTGACTTATCCTATAAGTTTTTTACTCCTTGATATATTAAGCGAAAAATATCATAAAAAGCAAGTATTAAAGGTGCTTTGGTGTGGGCTTATTCTTGCTTTTATTCCTTCGTTTTTAGCAAGTGAGCCACGCATTGCCTGTGCAAGTGTATGCGCCTTTATCATCTCACAGAATCTTGATGTACATATCTTTTTTTATTTCAAAAATCATTTTCCACGCTTATGGTGGCTGCGCAATAATGCAAGCACAATAACTTCGCAATTTATCGATACAATGATTTTCTTTCATATCGCCTTTTTATTTGTGTATCCGTGGGAGCAAGTCATAGCGATGCTTTTGGCAGATTTTTGCATTAAAGCTTTTCTTGCTCTGTGCGATACACCACTTTTTTATGCTTTTGCTATACGCAAAGAAAAGCCAAAAATCACTACAAAATAAGGAAAAATATGAATCTTTCAAACAAAATTTCGCGACTTTTTGGGCGATTTGCCTCTTATGAATTTCCCTCTTTTGTGCAACACATCATTAATAGCGCGTATGTGAGAATCTTTAATATAGATTTAGGTGAGTTTGCACCTGCTTCGAGTTATGCCTCACTCAATGCCCTTTTTACACGCGCACTTACTAAACCACGCACGATTAACCCTAATCCCATTGTGCTGATTGCGCCTTGTGATTCACTGATTACCCAAATGGGCAAAAGCACAGATAAAAATGCCTTGCAAATTAAAGGTATGGAGTATTCTATCGAGGAGCTTTTGGGGCAAAAGCTTGATAGAGAGTTTTACTATATGAATTTTTATCTCTCTCCAAGAGATTATCATCGCTATCACGCACCTTGTGATATGGAGATTTATGAGGTGCGCTATTTTGGTGGGGAGCTGCTCCCTGTGAATCTGCCCTCTTTGCAAAAAAATCATAACCTCTTTGTCCGCAATGAACGCGTAGTGGTGGTAGCAAAGACTTCAACGCATAAATGGCTTTATTTTGTCGCTGTGGGTGCGCTCAATGTCGGCAGTATGATAATGCACTTTGAAAGCAGAATCCAAAGCAATGCCGGAGCGCATAATATCTCTTATACTTACCGCACACCCATTGCGGTTAAAAAGGGAGAAGAGCTTGGTATGTTTAAAATGGGCTCAACGATTGTGCTTTTTATGGAGCAGATGATTCCAGATGTGCATATCAATCAAAAAGTAAAATTCGCTGAGGATTTAGGCACTTATACATAAAAATGATTTAAAAGGAGCGATGATGTCAGCTACACTTCCTAATGAAATAAAATCTTTACTTCACAAACTCGATGCTCTTTTAGTGGCACATTATTATCAAAAAGATGAAATTGTTGCCTTGGCAGATTTTTGTGGGGATAGCTTAGAGCTCTCCCGCAAAGCCTCACAAAGTGAAAAAAATCTTATCGTATTTTGTGGTGTAGCATTTATGGGCGAGAGTGTAAAGGTGCTTTCACCTAAAAAACGCGTTATTATGCCAAGAATGGCGTGCTGCTCAATGGCAAGAATGATTGATAGTAGCTATTATGATAAAAGTATCACTCTTTTAGAATCCTATGGCATCACTAAAGATACTATTTTTCCTATTACTTATATTAATTCAAATGCCGATGTGAAAGCAAAAGTTGCCCAAATGGGAGGGCTTGTTTGCACAAGCGCAAATGCTCATAGAATCTTTGCTTTTGCAAAAGAACAGAATAAAAAAATCTTTTTTCTACCTGATAGATGCTTAGGGGAGAATCTCGCCCAAGCAGATGGTAAGAAAAGCGCAATTTTAGGCATAGATAGCAAAGAAAAGGTATGTGAAGCCGATGTGATTTGCTATGATGGATTCTGTTCGGTTCATCAACTTTTTACAACCCAAGATATTGCCTTTTATCGCGAGAAATTCCCAGATATTAAAATTGCTTTACACCCTGAATGCGACCCTAGCGTGGTAAAACTCGCCGATTTTGTTGGCTCTACAAGCCAGATTATCAAGTATGTGCAGGATTTGCCGCTAGAGCAAAAAGTGGCAGTGGGGACGGAATTTAATCTCGTCAATCGTTTGCGCCCTAAATATAAGGGCAAACAAACGACTTTTGTTTTAAGCTCAAGTAAGCCTCAATGCCCCACAATGAATGAAACCACGCTTGAAGATGTGCGTGATGTGCTTCTTGCTTTTGAGGATAATAAGCCCATTAATGAGGTATTTTTAGAAGATGAGATTCAAAAATGGGCAAAAATTGCACTTGATAGAATGCTTGAGCTTTCTTAAATCTCAAAGCAGGTATGGTAGAGCTTGGACTTGAATTCTAAAACCTGCTTTTATTGCATTAACCCCAAAAACTCTTAAGTATGAGAATCTCGAGTCTTAAGAGTGTGTTTCTTTATAAAAATCACTCGGCAGACTTTTTGGGGAAACTTGTGCTTGATGTAGGGGCGTGAAATCACCTCTTTGGTATTGCTCTATGGCACATACACCAATCATTGCTGCATTATCAGCACAAAACTCAAGCGGGGCAAGAACGAGTGTCTTACCAAACTCTACACAAAGTTTTTCCATTTCTTGCCTTAAATATGTATTCGCACTTGCCCCGCCCACAATCGCAAAATGCGTAAGATTCTGTGCTTCTTTCCCTTGAAAAAATAATCTCACTTTGCGCAAAATATGCTCACACGCACTTTTTTGGAATCCTGCGCAAATACTGCCTATATCTTGTGCTATATATGGCTTTTCTAGGGCAGTTATGGCAATTCTTACAGCATTTTTAAGCCCAGAGAAGCTAAATTGCAACTGATGATTATGTAAAAGCGGCACAGGAAAACTATGAGGAGTTATATGGGGATAGTTTTGCATAAAATCTTTAGCATAAGATTCTACGATTGGTCCCCCCGGATAGCCAAGATTGAGATATTTAGCGACTTTATCAAAACTCTCGCCAAAGCTATCATCAAGACTTTGGGCTACAAGGCTTATATCATTTGCTCCACGCATAGAGAGAATCTGCGTATGTCCGCCAGAAACGAGCAAAATCCCTAGGGGTAAATATGCTTTGATTTGTGATTGCAAACTTTCTTGTGCGCAATCTTGTGTATTTTCATTAAGGTGCGCAGAGACAAAGCTAGAGTGGGGCAGAGTGGGGGATTGCTTAATAAAAAGTGAATAGATATGCCCCTTAAGATGATTAACACAAATCAGAGGGAGATGCAGGCTTAAAGCAAGTGTCTTTGCCATCATTAAGCCTTCAATGAGCGTTACGCTTAAACCCGGACGCGTGGTTACAGCGATTGCTTTCAAGGAAGAGAAATCATTATGAAGAAATGTTTTGAGCCTATTAAAAAGCTGTGGAAGTCGCTGACAATGCAGCCTTGAGGCGATTTCTGGCACTACACCGCCATAACTGCTATGTTCTTCATCTTGGGAGAGTTTAAGATGATAGATGAGCCTTGCATCATTAATGCTTACTAAGGCTATGGAGCTATCATCACAACTTGATTCTATGCTTAAAATCATCTCTTTCCCTTTGTAGTCCTTAAATAAAATCTCACCTAAGCTTACATAACATCTTGCGCAATGTCTATAATGAATAAGATTTAGCATTGAGGTGCTAGAATTATACAAAACAAATCTAAAGGATATACAAGTGAAAGATATAAGGCTTAGGGCAGAGTGGGAGAAGCAAGTGGCTATATTAATGGCTTTTCCACATAAGAGGAGCGATTGGGCAGTGTATATTCAAAAAGCACGAGAATGCTTTATAGATATTATCGAGCAGATTCTGCGCTTTGAATCTGTGATTTTATGCGTGGATACAGAGGATAATGAGGGAGTGGAGATTCTCCGCACATATTTCGCACAATCCTCCTACACATCGCACAATACACCTCTAAGCAATACACAACCCCTGCAAAGCTATATTGCTACCTATCTTAATACTAATATACCCCAAGAAAGCTTTATTCAGCCCTATTTACGCAAGTTTTATACACAATCCCCCTATGTGCTTCACATAATGCGTGTGCGCACAAATGATACTTGGGCGAGAGATTTTAGTGCGCTTGGTATAGAGAGTGCAGGGGAGCATAAGCTTATTAAATGCACCTTTAATGGGTGGGGGCTTAAATATCCCTCACAATATGATAATGCCATTATCGAGCAGATTTTTAATAAAGAGCATATTATCAAAGTAGATATGGTGCTTGAGGGTGGAAGCATAGAGAGTAATGGGGCAGGGGTGCTCCTTACAAATACGCAATGTTTGCTTGAAAAAAACCGCAATCCTCACCTTAGCCAAGCAGAGATAGAGTCCCGCCTTAAAACACATTTTGGGCTAAAAGAAGTGCTATGGCTACATAATGGCTACCTTGCAGGAGATGATACCGATAGCCATATTGATACACTTGCGCGCTTTGTGAGTAAAGAGAGTATCGCTTATATTACTTGCGAGGATAGACAAGATGAGCATTTTGAGGCTTTAGCGCGTATGAAAGAAGAGCTAGAGAATCTTAAACAACCAAATGGAAAACCCTATAAGCTTATCCCTCTTCCTTTTACACAGGCTATTTATGATGAGCAAAATAATAGGCTTCCAGCAAGTTATGCGAATTTTCTTTTTGTCAATGGTGCATTGCTTGTGCCAACTTATGGAGATGCTAATGACACAAAAGCTTTAGCAATTCTTGCTAGAGCCTTGCCACAATATAGGGTAGTGGGGGTAGATTGTCGCTCACTTATTTTATGGCACGGCAGTTTGCATTGCATAAGTATGCAGCTGTATGGGGATTAAAGATTCTAGGATTATAAAATTTATATTTGTGAGTAAGGAGCAAGGGGATACATATATCGCACTCTTGCTCTTACTCAATATGAAAAACTATGATTTCTCTACTATCTCGCAAAAGAGGGCAGTTTCAACAGAAATAGTATAGTTATAAATATGCTTTCAAAGTGGGCATTTGTAAGCCATCATAAAGCTCTTGTGCCTTTTGCTCTCCACAAAGCTCCTTCACAATAGCTAATGCAAACACACTCGCAGTCGCAGGACCTGCAGAAGTAATAATATTGCCATTTTTGACTACCGCTTCCGCACTTTTGCTTTTGCCCTGCATATTGATTTCACTCTCACAGCCCGGATAGCAAGTAAAGCTTCCCTCAAGCACACCTGCTTTATCTAAAACAATAGGGGAGGCACAAATAGCGGCTATGAGCCTTTGTGCTTGCTTAAAATGATGAAGCCATAATTTAATAAGCTCATTATTGGAGAGATTTTTCATTCCTTCACTCCCTCCTGCTAAAATAATAGCATCAAAGTCCTCTATATTGAGTTCAGGCAAAGCATAATCAGCATCTATTACGATATGATGAGCGCACAAAACGCGCTTATGCGAATCTAAACTCGCCACTACCACACGCACCCCTGCTCGGCGTAAAATATCCACCACACTCACAAGCTCTATTTCTTCAAATCCCCTCGCAATAGGCACCAAAGCATTTTTCATTATGTACTCCTTGTATTTGCTTAAAATCTCATTGGCATAGATTCTAGGATTTTAGCATTCTTTTTATAAAGTAGAGGTAAAAGGAATGCTTCATCAAAACTAAGGCTTAAATGCCCGCATAAGCTTTAGCCAAGGGGTAGTATAATATATATGGTTATATAAAAAAGTTTGAAAAGTATAGTTTTCATAACTAAAAATAATCATTCTATGCTATAATACCAAACTACCATAGAATCTTAAAGCCTAAAGATTCTCAAAATATCTTAAGGATAAACAATGAAATATCCACTCAATTATAAACACGATTTTTCAAGTAGCTTGCTTTTTTGGATTATGCGTTTTGTGCGCTACAAACTTACCACACTTTCAAATCATCAAGTGCATAACAAAGCTGCCATTTTAGAAGCTATCAATGCGCTAAATAGTGATGAGATTCACTCACAAGAAGCATTAAGTCAGCTTTGCAAAAGCGTGAGAAAAGCAGGTATGATAGGGATTAACACCTACTCTACCCCACTGCTTAAGCTCTATGATTTTCTTACACAAAGCAACATTGAGACAATGGAGCAAATTGATGAGGAAGTCTTGAGTGATTTTTTGAGTGTGGAAACAAGCACACTTTCAAATGCGAGCAAAAAGAATTATCGCGTTGCGCTTATTGGGCTTTTTGGCTATATTGATAAGCAAAATGAGAGCGATGGCAAATCCTATGTGTATGATATTACACTTAAAATTAGTGCATTACAGGGAAAAAGTGGGCAAAAACTTCCAGCATTTTTAAACCAAAATGAGCTTGAGCGATTTTTAAGTGCCATTGATGAAGCAAAGTTAAACGAAAAAGTCACTGTGCGCAATAAGCTTATTATTAAACTCATTGTTTATACAGGCATACGCGTGAGTGAAGCTTTAAACTTAAAGCGTAAGGATATTTTTCCCGCAGAAGATTGCTATCTCTTGCAAATTAGAGGCAAAGGCAATAAGCCGCGTGTGGTAATGATACGCAAACATCTTATACAGAATCTCCTTGAGAGTTGGCTTACGCAGAGATTGGCTCTTACCCCCAAGCACGATTTGCTTTTTTGTAATGCCAAAGGCGAGACACTCACACAAAGCTATGTTTATCAAAATGTAGAAGCTATCCTTACTCAAGCAGGAATTCGCAAAGAAAAAAATGGGGCGCATATGTTGCGACATTCTTTTGCTACCCTACTCTATCAGCAAAAACACGATTTGGTAATGGTGCAAGAAGCTCTTGGGCATTCAGATTTAAATACAAGTCGTATTTATACGCATTTTGATAAAGAACGTTTGCGTGAAGTCGCAAATGTAATGGATACGCTCAATACAAAAAACTAAGCTAAAAATATCTCACACAAAGATTGAGAGCCAAAAAACACTCTATATTGAAAATAGCAATATTTAGATATAATTCATAGGGTTAGAGCAATGGAGTAAAAAATAGAATGAGCCTTATTGATCAATTAAAACAAGCCGGACAGAGTATTCAAGTAACTATAGAAGAATATGCCACAAAACATTCACTTACCATATTAAGAGGAATTCAAGTGAGAAGAATTAGCGGACACAGAGCGAGATATACAGCAAATTGTTTGCTACAAGTGCAAGGCATACCATTAAGTTCAAATAATTGGAATAGCAATCTTAAGCTCATCAAGCGTCAATTTGCAAGAGCTGTTGAAAAAGATATAAAATTTGAGCAGTGGCGATATTTGGGTTGTGATCTTTCGATATTATCAGAAACAGATTTGGCTATGAACTTCATTTTTGAAATTCCAAATAATTTGCTCCCTATTCAGCAGCATACACTAAGCACACTAGAAGGTAATAAATGAGCCTCAAAAGTCAGCTTAAACAAGTAGAAAATAGTATTCGAATCAGCATAGAAGGAATTGCGCAAAAATATCATCTCAAAATCACTCGAGCCACGCAAATCGAAAAAATTATTCAGCATAAAACAAGATTTACTGCTAATATTTTACTAGAACCACAAAATTATACCAAAGAACAATGGCGTGAGGTTTTAAATGAGATACAACGAGCCTTTGATGAAGCCATTAAAAAAGACATAAAACTTGAAAAATGGACTTATTTTGGGAGTAGTTACACAAGTAAAACGCATACAAAAATAGCCGTGAGTTTTATATTTGAAATCCCCAAAAAAATATTTCCAAAGGCTTAGTATATAATCTCTTACATTAGAATTATGTTTTATTGCACACTCGATGATTTTTCAAAAGTTTTACAACACAAAAACCAATAAAAATAATAAAGATATAAGGAGGATTCTAAATGAGTGGGCGGCATATTTGCTTTGAATCTTTGATACTTGGCATTGGCGCTGTGATAGCAGTGCTTTTATGGCTCTATAATCCCCAAGTATATGGCAATGTGTTTCGTTTTATGCTTATCCCTCTTGGGCTTTTTTGGCTCATTCAAAAGCAATTTCAACCCCTAAGATATTTTATATGCGTAGTGGTGGTGATTCTAGGCATAGCTTTTGGAATAAAAATGCTTTGTGCTTTTCTTGCAAGTCATTATGAGGATATACTTTGGTTGCAGGATATATTAGAAATCGCTAAACGCCCCATAAATGGCGAGTTTAAAGGCTTCCCTAGTGGGCATAGCACAGCAGCTTTTAGTGCAGCAGCATTAATGTGGTATTTTATGGGCAATAAATGGGGTATATTTGCCTTTATTTTAGCTTGTTTTGTGGGATATTCGCGTATTTTGAGCCTATGGCACACACCTACACAAGTTTTCGCAGGAGCTATTCTTGGCTTTGTGGGGAGTTTTGCAGTGATTCTCTTACTCTCTTATATTGACAAAACAAGAGAAAAAAAACTATAATCTACGCCCTTACTTTTGCATACTTTTTGGGGCTGACTTGGCTTTCGACAGGAGTGAGGAGGCTTAAGTGCACGTGAGCCGGTAAGCTCTCAAACTGCCACTTTTTTTAAACGCAAACAACGCAAATTACGCTCCAGCTTACGCAAAAGTCGCGTAAGTTTATCGCTTTTTGGAGCCGGGTGTAGCTTTTCTCTCTAGCGGAGGGCTATACTTGTCATCTTTGCTAGATGCTCTTTTGCCTCCACCTAAGGCAAAAGAAAAGATGAAGGTTGCTTGTGGATTCTATCTTGGGGTGTTGGGTAGCCACAAAAAGACATCAATGCCTACTAAACGTGTAGATGCTTAAGAAGCTCTCATTTTTGGACTGGGGTTCAACTCCCCACAGCTCCACCATTATTTGACAATACCTACAAAATGTGATAGACTTCGCACTTTATTCCCAAAATAAATAAGGTTTTGATAATGCTATACATTCCTCGCATTTTTTTTATCCCTACATTTATAAACATTGCTCTTTTGGGGACAATTTTTGCCGATGAGAATGAATGGAATGATAATAAAAGCAAAAGCGAGATGCAATCTGTTAGACTTTCTCCCCTTATTTCTGTGGCACACCCAATAAGCAATGCTAATGTAAGCGTAATTGATAACACCTTTATTGCTAATACTCAAGCGCGAGATTTGCGTGAGATTTTTAATAAAAATGCCGAAATTAGCGTGGGTGGAAGTGCGCAAATCGCACAAAAACTCTACATTCGCGGCTTTGAAGATAGAATGTTTCGCATAAGAATAGATGGCATCGCACAAAGTGGCAATCTCTTTCATCATCAGGGTAATCTTTTTTTTGACCCATTTCTTGTAAAAAATATTGAGATAGAAAAAGGCTTAGCAAGAGCAGAATATGGCGCAGGAGCTCTCGCTGGAGGGATAAATATCACTACCAAAAATGCTTTTGATTTGCTTGCAGAAAATCCAAACGATAAGGAGCGCAGTTATGGGGCGCATTTTACACTTGGGGGGCAAAGCAACAAAGGCATAGAGACTTCACTTGCAGCTTATGGCAAGATAGGAGAGCATCTTGGCTTACTCGCAGGATATAGCTTTGATGATGTTCCTTATTATCGCGCAGGAAATGGAGATAAAGTCCCCTCTTCTCCTTCACGCGCCCACAATGCACTTTTTAAACTTACCTCCACCCCACAGGCAAATCATTCCATTAATTTTAATTATCACTTCAATCATCTAAGCGCAGTTGCTCCCTATGGAGCAAATGTGATTTTAAGCCAAAATCCACAACTCTATGATAACACGCTTCTTGCGCATTCTCTAAGCGCACAATATGATTTTTTAAGTGATAATTTTGCGCTTAATTGGAATCTTTATTATGCTCATAAAAACCTCACACTCTCTCCCACAGGAGAGATTCAAGCTGCCGATGGCCACGAGGGAGCAATGGATTTGAGTTTGCAAAATCTTGGAAGTGATTTAATTTTTCGACATTATTTTGCTCGCGCCAATCATTCTTTAAAATATGGTTTAAACTATCAGCTCATAAGCACAAAAGCGCTTAATCTTGATGACCACGCCCTTATAGATAATAATCAAGGACAAGAGCTTGGCTCGATATATGGTGGATTTTTGGGTGCAAATTTTAATATTTTAGAATCTTTAAGCTTAGAGCTTGGCTCACGCTATGATAGCTTTGTGTATAGAGATAAAGTCGATACAACACATTATACGCAAGGATTTAGCCCTTATATCTCACTCTTTTTTGCACCCACAAATGAGCTTAACTTTAAACTTACACAAAATTACAACACGCGTGGGGCTCTCCCACTTGATGTTTCGCTTCTTTCAAATCCTCATATTGAGATTGGCTCCCTTAAAGCAGAGGGTATGCACAATACAGAGCTTGATATGGATTATGATGATAATTTTTTAAGTGCGCATATTGGGCTTTATCATCAATATTTAAAAAATTTCATTAATAGCTATGTGAATTCTGGGAATCACTCAAATAACCACGGACACGATGAGAGCTATCGCCAAAATATGAATGATGGTGTGCAGATTCTAGGCTATGAGGCAAGTGTGGGTGTGGATTTTGATTTTCTTGATGTGCATTTGGGTGTAGCTCAAAACTTCCCTAGATACGATAAAAAGCTTATTACAGATACTTTTGAGCTTATGGCTTTAAGTGGCAGGAACTATCATTTTAGCGCACAATTGCGACCTTTTAGCTCTATGCCACAATTTCAAATTTTATGGCTTAGTCGCTTTGTGGAGGGCATAACCTATCAAGGTTATAATATGTATTATGATGAGCTTGAATCTGTTCGCAAGAAGGGCTATAATACACATAATATCTATTTTACTTATGATATAAAATCTCGTGCAAGTGTGCGCTTAGCCTTTCTTAATATCACCAATCAAACTTATAGTAACCCTTATAGCCCGCTTAAAGAGCTTTTTTCAAAAAATACTGATAATGCCCCCCTCTATGAACCCGGATTCAATACAAAGCTACAAATCGCATTTTGGTTTTAATCAAAACAAGAATCTTTTGGTATAATCGCTCCTTTAGCATATTTTATTTTAGGCTTTTAAAGGAGCAATGATGAATCTAGATAAAGTATCTGCAGGTAGCAATCCTGATAAAATCAATGTGATTATTGAGATTCCCTATGGTTCAAATATCAAATATGAAGTAGATAAAGAAAGTGGGCTTGTTGTCGTTGATAGAGTGATGTATGGTGCGATGTTTTATCCTGCAAACTATGGTTTTGTGCCTCATACTCTCGCTGATGATGGCGACCCTGCCGATGTCTTAGTGCTTAATTCCTATCCACTTCAAGCTGGGAGTATGATTGCCTCTCGGCTTATTGGGGTGCTTATTATGGAAGATGAAAGCGGAATGGACGAAAAGCTCCTCTCTGTGCCTATCTCAAAGATTGATCCAAGCTTTGATAAGATTCAATCTTTTACAGATTTACCACAAATTGTCCTTGATAGAATCAAAAATTTCTTTGAAACCTACAAAACCTTAGAGCCAAACAAATGGGTTAAAGTCAAGGAATTTCAAGATAAAGCAAGCGCTCAAGCGATTTTGGAAAAATCAATCAAGGCATATAAAAAATAGTCAAGTATTATAAAAACACGCAAAGGAGATATGATGTTTCAAAAAATTCTCATTGCTAATCGTGGCGAAATTGCAGTGCGTATTATTCGTGCGTGTAGAGATTTGCATATTAAAAGTGTGGCAATATATGCAAGAGCAGATAGAGATTGTCTGCACGTTAAAATGGCTGATGAATCTTATGAAATTAGCGATGACCCGCTCAAAGGCTACCTAGATGCGGATTTGATTGTAGAAACTGCTTTGCGTGTTGAAGCCGATGCAATACATCCGGGCTATGGATTCTTAAGTGAAAATGCTACTTTTGCAAAAAAAGTGCAAGAAGCGGGCATTACTTGGATAGGTCCAGATGCTCTAACTATTGCCAAAATGGGCGATAAGAATGCCGCGCGTGAGATTATGCAAAAAAATGGAATCCCTATTGTTCCCGGGACAGAGCCGCTTAATACCTATCCTACACGCGAAATTGCAAAACTCGCTCAAAAGATTGGCTATCCTGTGATTTTAAAAGCAAGTAGTGGGGGTGGAGGACGCGGCATACGCGTGGTAGAAAAAGAAGAGCATCTCATAGAATCTTTTGAAGCCTGCAAACGCGAAGCTATGGCGTTTTTTAAAAATGATGATGTGTTTATGGAAAAATACATTGTTAATCCTCGCCACATTGAATTTCAAATCCTCGCTGATAATTATGGCAATGTGATACATCTTTTGGAGCGAGATTGCTCGATACAAAGACGACATCAAAAATTGATTGAAATAGCCCCTAGTCCGCTTATTAGTGATGATTTGCGTCGTAGAATGGGCGCAGCAGCCGTAGCTGCAGCAAAAGCAGCACATTATACAAACGCTGGAACCGTGGAATTTTTACTTGATGAAAATAACACTTTCTACTTTATGGAGATGAATACACGCATACAAGTTGAACACGGCGTTACAGAAGAAATCACAGGCTTTGATCTTATTGGTAGACAAATTCGTATCGCACAAGGAGAGATTTTAGAACTTACCCAACACGATATACGCCCTCAAGGCTTTGCAATTGAAGCGCGGATTAATGCTGAAGATGTGGCAAATGACTTTGTGCCAAATCCGGGCAAAATCACTACCTACTATCCCGCACTTGGTCCATTTGTGCGCGTAGATAGCTGTATTTATAAAGATTATGTGATTCCTCCCTTTTATGATTCTATGGTGGCAAAGCTTATTGTTAAGGCTTCAAGTTATAATCTCGCAGTAAATAAACTCTCGCGCGCCCTCAATGAATTTACAATTAAAGGTGTAAAAACCACAATCCCCTTTCTTATCAATATCTGCAATGATAAGGATTTTAAACAAGGTAATTTTGATACCTCCTATATTGAAACAAAGCTCAAAGAGCTTATGCCAGAGCCAAATACAAAACCAGAAGATGATGTAGTAAGTGTGATTGTAGCAGCCCTAAGCGCACGATATGGAGCATAAGCATTATGAAAAATGTTTATCAAAGCACCACTTTTTTAGATAAAAGAGCGTGCGAAAAATATCACCTAAGCAATGAAATTCTAATGGAAAATGCTGCTTGTGCGCTAGAATCTTTGATTAGCACCTTAACACATAAAGGAAGCGTTATTACCATTTTATGCGGTGGGGGTGATAATGGTGGCGATGGCTACGCACTTGCAAGACGACTAAGCGGAGATTATCACATACGCATTATGCAGCTCAAAGAGCCAAAATCCCCTCTCTGTCAGCAAAATTATAAAAGTGCAGCTGAATGCGAAATAAAGTTTATTAAAAAAATCTTACCTTGTGATGTAATGGTAGATTGCGTTGTAGGAAGTGGGCTTAAAGGACAGCTTGAATCAGATATAAGCGATATTCTTGCACTTGCCCAAAAATCAGCGCGAATAAATATCGCCTGTGATGTACCAAGCGGATTAAATGAGCAAAATAAGGGCTTTGTTTTTAAGGCTCATCACACGCTTTGTATGGGTGCAATAAACCTTGTATGCCTAAGCGATAGAGCAAAAGATTTTGTAGGAGAATTACATATTGCTAAGCTTGGACTAAGCCCAAGTCATTATCAAATAAGCTCAAACATCAAAATGCTAGAATCTACTGATTTATCCTTGCCCTTACGCACACGCTCAAACACACATAAGGGTGATTATGGACATTTGAGCGTATTTGGAGGAGAAAAAATAGGTGCAAGTATTCTAAGCGCACAAAGCGCTCTGCATTTTGGCGCGGGGCTTGTAAGCTTGATTACACAAGAAGAAAAGCTTATTCCTCCTGAAATAATGCAAGAGCGTGATTTACCACCTAAAACAAGTGCTATTGCGCTAGGTATGGGGTTAGGAAAAGAAAGGAGTGAGGAGATTTTACATTCCTTATGTGAATCTTCCCTACCCTGCATACTTGATGCTGATGTTTTCTACACGCCAATGATTAAAACTTTTTTAGATGAAAGTCTCAAACGACAACGACTAGATTTTACACAAGAAATTATCCTTACCCCTCACCCTAAAGAATTTGCTTCATTGCTTCATATATGTGATTTGGGCGAATACACACCACAAAAGCGATTAGATTCTATGCTAGAATTTACCCAAAAATATCCCCATACCACGCTTTTACTCAAAGGCGCAAATGTTTATATCGCCAAAGCTCAAGAAGTCTATATTAATCCACTTGGCACAAACGCCCTTGCAAAGGGTGGGAGTGGTGATGTTTTAAGCGGTATCATTGGCGCACTTCTTGCTCAAGGCTATGATGCACTTCATAGCACATTACAAGGCTCACTTGCCCACGCTCTTGCAGCCCAAAAGGCAATGCAGCATACTGCTTCTTATGCGCTCACACCACAACTTCTTATAGAATCTTTACAACATCTACATACTCTACAAAGGATATAAATGACTGATACACTACATATAGGTTCATATCATTTTAATTCTCGCTTGATTGTTGGGAGCGGAAAATATAAAGACTTTGCCACCACTAAAGAAGCGACTTTAGCAAGCGGGGCAGAGATTATTACCGTTGCTGTTCGGCGCGTAAATATTATGGATAATAAAAGTGAGAATCTACTTGAAGTCTTTAAAGATACCTCTATCCAATTTTTACCAAATTCCGCTGGGTGTGTCAATGCAAAAGAGGCAATTACACTTTTTCGTCTTGTAAGAGAGGCAACAGGCATTAGCTTTATCAAGCTTGAAATTATTGGCGATACGCAAAAAACACTCTACCCAGATGTGATTGAAACTTTAGAAGCAACTGAAGTACTTGCTAATGAGGGTTTTTGTGTGTTGGCTTATACAAATGATGATCCCATTATGGCAAAACGACTTGAAAATGCCGGTGCAAGTGCGGTTATGCCTCTTGCTGCGCCTATTGGAAGTGGGCTTGGGATTCAAAATCGCTACAATATTGGCTTTATCAAAGAGGCTATCAAAGTGCCACTTATTGTTGATGCGGGAGTGGGCTGTGCAAGTGATGCGAGTATTGCTATGGAGCTAGGAGCTGATGCGGTTTTGACAAATACCGCTATCGCTCAAGCACAAAATCCTGTATCTATGGCAGAAGCGATGAAATATGCCATCAAAGCGGGTAGATTAAGCTATCTTGCTGGGCGCATACCGCGCAAAGCCTATGCGAGTGCAAGTTCTCCGCTTGAAGGAATGGCGCAACTTAGCTAGATTCTAGGCAAAAAGATGAAAGATAGAATCTTCACACAAGATATTGGTAAGCAATTCGAGTTTGATGCGCAAGTAGCAAGTGTATTTGATGATATGCTTGAACGTTCAATCCCTCATTATAAGGAAGTTTTGGGGCTTATTGTAGATTTTTGCGTGATGAATCTTATCTCAAATGCAGATTGTTTGCAAGATTCTACCCAAGTAAATAAAAAAAATAAAGCAGATTCTGCAAAAATCACAGCAGCAAACACATTTAATTCGACAATCATTAATAACCCACTTGTATATGATTTGGGAAGTTCCACAGGTAATACTCTTTTAGCCCTTGCTCTTGCTCTGCCCTCATCTACACACTTTGTAGGGATTGATAATTCTCAAGCAATGATAGATAAAGCCTCACTTAAAGCCAAAGCCTACAATGCCCATAATATTGACTTTGTATGTGCGGATTTGCTTGAATATGAATTTGCTCCCTGCAATATTGTCATTGCAAATTATATCTTGCAATTTATCCGCCCATTACAACGTCCTAGCCTCTTACAAAAAATATATGATGCCCTAGGAGAAGGAGGAGTATTTATTTTGAGTGAAAAAATGACTTCACATCATAGAATCCTTGATAAACAGATGATAGAGCGGTATCTGCGCTATAAAACAGAGCAAGGCTACACACAAAGCGAGATTAGCAAAAAACGAGAGGCGCTAGAGAATGTGCTTGTGCCTTTTAGTTTAGAGGAAAATATTGCTTTACTCAAAGAAGTAGGCTTTAGTGGCATCGAGGTGCTTTTTAAATGGGTAAATTTTGGCACAATCATTGCCAAAAAGGCTTAAAATAAATACCCCCCTCCCCAAAAAAAGCGTGGCATAGCTATACTTGCCCACCCACACAAGCGCAGGCTTGTCGCAATCGCCTTTTATCGTAAAAAATAATGCAAGAGGAATTAAAGGGCTTAGAATCAAAAATGGTGGCTTTTTGGAACTTTCTCTTAAAAAAAGCAAGACTACCCCTCTTTTGCCTCTTCCATAATAATTTTTCACATAACTTTTTACAGATTTCTCTATTTTTCTTAGAATATAGATTCTAAGCTATTCGTGGCGCAAAGCATCGATAGGATTAAGCCTTGAAGCGCGTCTAGCGGGCAAATAGCCAAACAAAACACCAATAAAGGCTGAAAATATAAAGGCAATAAACGCGGTTGGCACATCAAAAATAAATGGAATCTCCATATAATAGCTTAAGCCAAGCGCGGCAAAAAACGCCCATATAATGCCAACAATCCCTCCAAATGAACTTAATGTGATAGATTCTATCAAAAATTGCAGCAGCACCTCACTTTGCAATGCACCAATCGCCATACGCGTGCCAATCTCACGCGTGCGTTCAGTAACTGAAACAAGCATAATATTCATTATGCCAATCCCCCCTACAATGAGGCTTACCCCCGCAATCATTCCTAAAAAGGCTGTCAATCGCTTCGTTGATGATGTGAGAATCTCACTGATTTGCTTTGTGTCCATAATTTCAAAGGAATCCCTCTCCCCCGCGCGGACATTACGCACTTGTCGCAAGGCTTGTGTAAGAGCAGGAAGTATCTCATTAGAATCTATTCCATCTTTTGAGCGCAGCATTAGGCGATTAATAGAAAAAAGTGTATTTTTACCCGATACAGAGCGCAAAAATGTCTTCAAAGGAAGCAAAATCACATCATCTTGGTCATTTCCCATACCGCCTTGCCCTTTAGATTCCAACACCCCAATACATTCACATACGATACTATTGAGACGGATTCTCTGCCCTAGGGGATTAACCTGTGCAAAGAGATTCTTACGCACAGATTCACCAATAAGACAGACATTGCTCCCCACACGATATTCTTGCTCCTCAAAACTCCTCCCCTCACTCGTATCCCATTGTGTTACTTCAAAAAATGATTCATTTACGCCTTGCGCTTGAGTGGAGGTATTTTCGGCTTGATACTGCAACACTACTGCACCTTGTGCAATGGGTGCAAGGGCTTCTATATAGTCTTGAGTGAGTGTGTAGAGGCTTTGGGCTTCTTGTAAGCTAAAATTACGGCGCAAATTTGCACCACCGGGATTCATCACGCGTGCAGGAAATACAAGCAAAAGATTGCTTCCAAGCGAGGAGATTCTATCGCCTATCATTTTGGTTGTCCCATTTCCTAGACTAATCATCACAATCACCGCGCCCACACCAATAATCACACCAAGCATTGTCAAAAATGCACGCAAAAAATTGCGCTTAATCTGTCTTAGAGCAAGTATGAAAGCATTAAGAATCATTGCCCCCCCTTTGAATCACTCATCAATCGCCCATCTAAGAAGTGCAGCTCCCTACTCGCATATTGCGCCATATCCGGCTCGTGCGTTACCATTAAAATCGTAATGCCTAAGCCTTGATTGAGCTCTTGGAGAATTTCCATAATCTCTACGCTACGTTTTGTGTCAAGATTCCCCGTTGGCTCATCAGCAAGGAGAAAAAGCGGCTCTGAAGCAATCGCCCTTGCAATCGCCACGCGCTGTTGTTGCCCACCGCTAAGCTTCGCGCTTGTGTGCGTAGCCCATTCCTTCAAACCCACTTTATCAAGCGCATTGAGCGCAATCGCCTCACGCTCTGCTTTTTTTACACCTCGATACATTAATGGCAACTCAACATTCTCTAGGGCTGTTGTACGCGCAAGGAGATTGAAGCCTTGAAAAATGAATCCAATGTAGTTTCGGCGCAGAAGGGCGCGTTGATTCTGCGTGAGCTTAAATACATCAACATCGCAAAACAAATACTCTCCACTTGTGCCTACATCGAGTGTGCCAAGTATGTTTGCCAAGCTACTCTTGCCCGAGCCACTTGGTCCCATTAAAGCGACAAACTCTCCTTTATCAATGCGTAAATCTACGCCCTTTAGGGCTTCAAATGCACTCTCTCCTTTACCATAGGTTTTACGCACATCTTTTAAGATAATAAAATCTTCCATTTGCTTTACTCACTGCACTTTTAGCTTAGTAATCACTTGAGCATTCTCATCAATCCCACTTAGAATCTGCGTATAACTCCCATCAGTAATACCCACCTCTACGCTCACAGATTCAGGCTTGCCATTTTTTAGAATCCACAATGTGCCTTTTTTGGCTTGGGGCTTTTCTTTAGGATTAATTTGAGCTTTTGGTGGGCGCGGACGCGCGGGAGCTGCAAACATTGGATTAGAAGAATTATTAGCTCCCTCTTTTTTTGCTCCTGCTCTTTGAAGTGATTTATTCAAGTCAAAATAAAGCGCAGCACTTGGCACAAGGAGAGCATTATTAGCCTTAGCAATAATAATATCAGCAGTAGCACTCATATCCGGGCGTAAAAGGAGGGATTTATTATCTACTTCAATTTTTGCACGATAACTCACAATATCCGAGCTACTACTTGATGATGAGCTACTGCCATCACCCGAACCAAAATTCACACGATTGACTTTAGCGTGAAAGTTCCTATCTGGATACGCATCAACTGTAAAAACCACCTCCTGCCCCTCTTTTACCTTGCCAATATCAGCCTCTGAAATATTAGCATATAGCTGCATTTCCTCAAGATTCTCAGCAACTTTAAAGAGAGTAGGTGCTTGAAAGCTCGCCGCCACACTCTGCCCTACCTCCACACTGCGCATCAATACAATACCATCTACAGGCGAGACAATTTCAGAATTTTTTAAATCAATCTTTGCACTTTGGATACTTGTTTGAATCTCAACAATTGAAGCGCGTTTAATCTCCACATCAGATCGCGCAGAAGTATAATTTGTCTTAGCATTTTGTAATTCAAGTTTTGAAGGTGAAGCACCATTTGTCGCCTCATATAGCTCTTTTAATCTATCATAATTCCATTTTTTATCCGCTAAAGTCTGCTCACTTGCTCTAAGCTGAGCTTGAGCCGAGGCGAGCTGGGCTTCAAATCTAGCAATCTGTTGATTAATTGTCTCTGGGTTGATACGCGCGAGGATTTGCCCAACTTTAACTTCATCATTTTCATCTACAAGCACTTCAAGCACAAGCCCTGAAATGACGCTTCCAATTTCTACTTCATTAACAGGTGAGAGAGAGCCAGAGGCTGAAATGCTTGATTTAATATCGCCACGAGTAGGCTTTATCACATCATATTCTATTTTACTTCCAAAAGATTTCCATACAATAATAACCCCTATGCAAATTATCGCTACAATAAGGAGAAAAATAAGCCATATTTTGAGCGGTATTTTTTTGCGTAATTTTGGATTAAGCGTTTGATAGAGATTCATTCTTTTTTTCCTTTTAAAAGCTTTTCTTGCGTGGAGTTTGTTTGTGTTTCTTGCAAGGCAAGATTCCCCCCTAGAGCTTTAAAAAGCGTAATGAGTGAGAGCATTTCATTTGTTTTTGCGCTATAAAGCTGCGTTTGGAGATTAAAATAAGTATTTTCAAGCCCTAAAAAATCATTTTTATCAAGCAAGCCACGCGTGTTTTTCGCGCTATTGCCCTCATAAGCCTTTAAGCCTAACTGATAAGCGTTTTGCGTGTTTTCTACTTGTTGTTTTTTGGATTGCATATCAAAAAGCGCGTTTTCTACTTCGCCTAAAGCTGTGTTAATATTATTTTGCAAAGTCAAAAATGCCTCATTGCTTAATTCTTTTTGTATAAGATAATTTTGCTTTAAGGAGGTGCGATTAAGCAAGGGAGCGGTAATAGAATTAGCGATTTGAAACACAAGCGAACCAGCAGAATTGCTACTGCTATAAAGAAGCTCTCCTATTGAACCATTCAAAGAAATATTAGGAAGACGCGCGGCGTTTGCATTTGTTTGCCTATAAAGTTGAGCGTGGAGAGCATAAATACTCGCTTGAATATCGGGGCGAGAGAGCAAAATATCACTTGGCATTTTATCGACATAAAAGCTTGCAATATGAGGAAATTGAGGTGAAATGGAGTATAAATCAATATTTTGTGCAAGTTCATCGGCACTGATATTAAGCAAAACAAGCAGAGCATTTTTATTTTGCTCAAATGTATAAGCAAGATTTTCGAGGGTATTTTTTTGTGCCGTGGTATTTGCCACAAAACCTTGATAAGTATTCACATCAATAAGCCCTAGCTTATATTTTTGTTCGTTAATAGATTCTATTTGCTGCATATTTGCAAGTGTTGCTTTGGCATTATGCAAAGCATAAGCATTATCTCGCAAAGTAAAATATAAACTCGCTACTTGAGCAATAAGAGAAATTTGCGCATAGGCGAGGTTACTTTGAGCTTGGAGATAGGCTTTTTTACTTGATTGACGCAAGGCATTTAATTTACCAAACAAATCAAACTCCCAACTCATACTCACACTTGCATTAACTGAATTTGCACCCGGACGCACGATTGTGCTTTGAGAGAGTGTGCGATTATCAATATAGCTTGAATTAATCCCCGCATTGATATTAGGAAACATATTTGCGGTGTTGATTTTCATTTGAGATTGAGCTTGTTTAATACGCGAAACCATTGTCAGCACATCTGTATTTTTCTCAAGCGCAAGATAAAGCAGGCTGTGGAGCTTTTTATCATCAACTAATGCTATAAATTGTTGCAAACTTAAAGGTTGCTCTTGTTTTTTGACATCATCTGCGGTATTTAAAGATGTGGTTTTTAAAGATTGAGAACTTCCTGTATCTTTTTTTGTAGCTCCTAGAGAAGCAGAAGGCATAAGAGAAGATTCTATAGAATCTTGCAAAATTGTAACGCTAGAAGGTGTATGAAAAGATTGAATATTCTTAAATGAGACTGGAATATGCGTTTGTTTTGCATTCTCTTCAAGTGTAGGAATCTGTGTGCTACATCCTACATATACCACTACGCTACATAGCCATAACCATTTCATTACTTCCTCTTTTTCGAAACTAAGTGTGCCATAATACAAAAACAAGTGTTAAATTAAAGTGAATTTTAATTTTTTAATCCTTAGAATCCGCATTTTATTTTACTTCTAAGGTATGTGCTTAGATTTTATAGTATCTTGTATTTTAGGCTTAAAAAGGATTTTAGGTGATGACAAAGCATTTTTTTTCTATAGTGGTATGGATAGGAAGTATCATTTTAATAAGTGCTTGTTCGCATCAAAATAATCTGCAAACTTTTAATGGATATTATTATGGCGGACAAAATGCTAAAGCCTATAAATACGCAAAATCAAAAGCTGGTAAAAATGGTGATGTCTTGTGGAATCTCCAAGCAAGTGTAAGTGCCTTTAGTCTCGCTAGAGAGGATAAGGATCTCTTTGGACTTTTAGAGCAAGGCGAGACGCTTTTTAGCAAATATGAGGCAGAGGGGCTTATGGGCGGTGCGTTGGGGAATTTTGGCGCGGTGCTTGTGAATGAAAATATCAAAACATATAGAGGCAATATTTATGAAGGCGTGATGTTTAATTACTACAAGGCGTTGTATGCGATGAGCCAAAATGACTATGCTCGTGCGCGTGTGGAGTTTAACCGCGCTAATGATAGGCAAAGACGCGCCAAAGATTATTTTAGAAAAGATATTCAAAAAGCTCTTGATGAGCAGTCTCAACAAAATGCTAAAGATAAAACATTAAGCCAAGTTGATGTTTCCTCCTCAAATCGCTCTATCTCTCCTATTTTGCAAAAAGAATATAGTAATTTGAAAAACTTTCAAGCCTATGAAGGCTTTATTAATCCTGCGGTGAGCTATGTATCTGCTCTCTTTTTTATGACTGAAGGAGATTTTGCTAAGGCAACAGACCTCTATAAAGAATCCTATGGTATCAATGCGGCACAAGTTATTACTCAAGATTTGCAAGTATTACAAAATCGTAAAAATGGAAAAAACACAACCTATACTTGGCTCATTATAGAAGATGGCAAAAGTGCCTTTAAAAACGATACTTCAATTAATATTTCCTCTTTTTATGTAAGTAACGATGTCCTTCATATAGGTATCTCTATACCCACACTTCAAGCAGGAAAAATAGCTGCTCGTAATTATAGCACCCAAAATGAAAGTGGTGAAACTTTCAAAGCCTATGAAATAAGCGATTTAGATAGTGTAATTGCATCTGAATTTCAAAAACAACTCCCTTTTATCCTCACACGCGCTATTTCCTCTGCTATACTTAAAGCAAGCACACAAGCAATTTTGGGCGATAGATTAGGCACTGCAGGGGCATTAGCAGGAATGCTTTATTCTATGGGGACTACAAGCGCAGATGTGCGTATAAGCACTGCCTTGCCTAAACGCGTTCTTGCTTTACAGATTCCAAATAATAGCGGACACTTTGTATTCAAAGCCGATGAAACCCCACTCTATAATGTGTATTTTGATTGCCAAAAAAGTGAGCAATTTCTACAAGAAAAACGCAAAAATAGGGCTAAGGTTATTGTTTTATGCCAAAATTACGATAACATTCTCTACTTTAGAATCAAGGACAACAACCCAACATATAGAATCTTAAAAGGAGGCGAAAGTGAATAAATGGCTTTTATGTGGTGTGATAGCAGGTGTAGCCTTTATAGCAGGCTGTAGCTCATCACCTAAATACATTGACAATGCAGATTCTAAATCCTACACAAGTATGGGGCTTGACTATCACGATCTTGAAAAAGCTGCAGGCGATAGCGTGAAATCTTTACTTAATAGTGCTTATGTACGCAATCTCTCGCGTTCAGGTAGTCCTAAAGTATTAATGATTTCAGAAGTGATAAATGATACAATGCAAACTATTGATACCGACCAACTTACTCGCAAAGTAACTCGTGATATGCGCAATAGCGGAAAATTTGCCCTTACACTTGCAGTAGGAAGTAAGAAAGAAAAAGGTATCCAAACAGGGCGCAGTGTGCGAGATAATGATGAGTTTGACCAACATACAACAATCGAAAAAGGCACACTTCAAGCACCTGAATTCTCTCTATCAGGTAAGATTGTGCAAAAAAATACAAAGGTTGGCTCAAAGCAACGCACTGATTATTACTTCCTTCTTACATTGACAAATCTTAAAACCGGACTTGTCGTGTGGGACGATGAAGTCAATATCATCAAGCTTGGCTCAAATTCATCTGTGAGCTGGTAAGCGTAGAATCTTTATCTCAAATCTAAGGAGCAAAAAATGAAAACATACACAAAAGTTCTAGCAGGAAGCATTGTAGCGGCATTATGTATAGCAGGTTGTGGAAGCAAAGATGACGCCCTAGGAGAAGGTGCAAAAAAAATCGACAAAAAAGCACTTCAAGCTTTAAGTATTCAAGGTGCGCCAAATTGGGTGCTTAATGGTGGACAAGGCGATATGAGTGCGGTAGGCATTGCAGATATTATTAATGGCGACTTAGGCTATGCACGCACAGAAGCTCTTGCAGGAGCAAGAGATGAGCTTGCAAGACAAGTGGCAACAGAAGTTGAAGGCGTATATGAGCGCGCAACAGAATCAAGCACAGGAGCTACCCCACAAGATGCTCAAATAGCAAAGGCAAGTGCTCAAACAATCCGCCAAAGCGTCTCTCAAACACTAAGTGGCACAAAGCAAACAGATACTTGGATGAGTAAAGATGCGACTAAGCTCTTTGTACTTATTAAACTTTCTCCCGAGCTTAAGGCAAAGCTTGAAGCAAATGTGAGAAGAGATATTAACAAAAGCTCTCTTTCAAGTAAAGCAAAACAAAATGCGCTTAGAGAGCTAAGCGGTGCTTTTACTACAAATGAATAATCGCTAGGGTTGCTATGAGATTATTGCGAGTTGTAAGCGCCATAGGATTCATTGCCCTATGGGGGATTCTATGGGGAGGGTGTGCTGGCAGCTCTAAGCCACCCTCTTGGTATGGCAAAAATGCAGTAGATGAAAAAACACTCATTGGTTTTGGTAATGCAAAAAATCTTGAAGTGGCTCAAGCCAATGCCCTCAATGATATTATCACGCAATTACAGGTAGAAGTGAGTTCAAAATTTAGCTCTCAAACACAAAGACAGGATTCGCAAATCTCACATAGTTCAAGCAATGAGGTGTATTTAGATAGCAAGGATATTGAGCTAGGCGATGTGCGCTACACAAAGAGTGAATTTGAAAATGGACAATTTTATGTCCAAGCTCAAGTTACAAAAAGTGCGCTTATAACACAATTTCAAAAGAAATTTAATACCACCTATAACGCGCTTAATCTTACAAATCTAAGCAAATGTAGCACACTCTCAATTAAAGATAAAACGCGTCTTGAAAATGCTTTGAATGATTTAGGACTCTATGGGCAATTATTACAAACTTTAGGAAGCTCAAGCAAATCTCTAAATAACCTTGAATCTCTTCTCTATTCAAACTCTCCCCTCCCCTCTGCAAGACTCATTATACAAAGCAACATAGCAGATGTGAGAATCCACAATGACTTAGCAAAGGAATTAGGAAGTTTCTATCTTATTCAAAATGACGCAGCCCATACTCTTAATGCAAGGGTGCTTGTCAATAATCCAAATGAAAGAAATGCAAAAATTGATGTCGTCTTTAATATTGTCGATTGTCGCAATAATCCTATTTTCAATACAAATGTAAGCTATGAGGCAGCTAATACAAAAGATGCTTTCAATTTTGCGCTTAAGCGCGTAAGCGTGCAGCTATACAAGAAAATACAAGAGTGGATAGAAAATTAAGCCTAACCCAAAGCAAACATTAAATCAGACTCTCAAGCTTAAAAAGAAGGAGTAAAATGTGAAGATTCTCATTGTACTTAAAGATATTACAGAAAGTGGAGGGGGTGAACGTGTAGCCATAAATCTTGCCAATGCCTTTATGGAGCAAGGCTTTGAAGTAGAAGTATTAAGCTTTTTTAAGCTCAATACAAATCTCTCTTTTGCTCTTACTCCACGTATTCATATCACCTATCTCTCCTCCCTCTCGCCAAAAACAAAAAATATCTTTTTAAAACTTTTTTGCAAGAGCGTATATCGCTATTACCTATGCAAAAAGGCTCATTCATATATACTGAAATCCAAGCCTAGTATGGTATTAGCAAATGATGGGTGGTTTATCCCTCCTAATCTATTTGATAATGCACTTTATCTACGTCTGTGGCATTTAAATGCACCCAAAAAGATTTCACAAAGAAAGCGCGATATTTTTGCTCTTTTCCACACCCTCATTATTCTCTCTACCAAAGAATTGCCTCTATGGCAAAGCTATCATAAAGATGTGCGTGTGATTGCTAATTTTTTGCCTTTTATCCCCACAGCCCAAACAGATATATCACAAAAAAGAATCGTATCGATTGGGAGAATGGATAGGGGCGACCAAAAAGGCTTTTTGCGTTTAATTGATATTTGGGCTTTAGTGCAACAATCTCTCCATAAATCTAAGCAACAATTTTCCTCCAACTTCCCTTCTTCTTTATTAGATTCGTGGCAGCTTATTATCGTAGGTGAAGGTGAACTTAAAAGCGAGATAGAATCTAAAATAAAAGCCCTTCATTTAGAAGATTCTATACTTTTAAAGCCTTTTACAAAAGAGATTGAAAAGGAATATCTCAATGCAAGTATTTATGCGATGACTTCTCTTTTTGAGGGATTTGGTATGGTATTAGTAGAGGCAAGTTCCTATGCTCTGCCTTGCATTGCCTTTGATGTTAAAACAGGACCAAGCGATATTATAGAGCACAAGAAAAGCGGATATTTAATAGAGGATAATGATTTGCAAGGCTATGCGAATGCGCTAATAGAGCTAATGAGCGATGAAAATAGACGTGAAGAAATGGGCAAATATGCGAAGCAAAGAGTGAAAGAGAGCTTTAGCAAAGAGGCAATTATGCCATTGTGGGAGGAGGTGTTTAAACACAAATAAGCACAAATAATACAAACGACACATAATGCAAAAATAAAAAACGGAGGAAAGAGAAAATGGAGCAAACAAGAGCAATAGCAGAAAAAGAGATAATGTTTTATATCATTATCCCTATATACAATGTGGAGCAGTATCTCAAAAAATGCTTAGATTCACTACTCAATCAAAGTTATAGCAAGTGGGTGGCAGTTTTGATTAATGATGGTAGCACGGATTCAAGTGGAACTATCGCCCAAGAATACACCAGCAAAGACACTCGTTTTATTCTTTTAAATCAAACAAATCAAGGACTATCAACGGCGCGTAATGCGGGATTAGAGATGGTAAAAAATCTCCTTGCTTCTACTACTCCCCCCCCCATTGCAATATTTACATTATATTCGCTTTGTGGATTCTGATGATTATTTACAAGAGTACGCATTAGAGCATAGTGCTTTATTACTGATGCGCCACGATATAGATGTGGCTATGTATAGTGTATTTATCGCAAGAGATGCTAGCAGTTATGCGCAAGTAGAGTTTGATTGGCAGGTGTTTCCTCCTCATATTGAGGGGCTTTATACACCTATAGATTTAATTAACGCACTTGGAGGGTATGCGATGATAACTTCAGCAGGAGGATTTGTCGGTAAAGCTTCCTTGATTTTTGAGCACAACATCACTTTCATTCCTCATATTCTCTATGAAGATATTGCTTTTGTTACACAGGCTATTATGTGCTGTAAAAATCTTTATATAAGTCGTGAGCCAGTCTATAACTACCTGCTTAATCCCCTCTCTATAAGTAACACACCTATGACAAGAAAAAAGCAAATCCAATCAACTTATAGCTATTTTATGACTTTGCAGACTTTTGTGCAGTTTTTTAAAGAACAAGAAAATCCCGTGATGAAAGAGTATTTTTATCGCGCTTGTGTGGATACTTGCAAAAAAATAACCAAAACCTTGCAGTTTGTAGGTTATGTTAAAGAACTTGGCTTTAGCAAAAAAGATTTACTATCTCTTTTGCCTCAATTTAATATAAAAGGAAAAACATATTTTTGTTGCCTTTTCCCTAGAATCTATGGTTTTCCCAAAAGGGTGCGTTTGGCATTGCAGCGGTGTATTTTGTCATTATCATCGCTGTAAGTAATTATGGAACACTACTTGCTTTTAGTTTTTTTGAAATTTAATTCAAAGGACTGAATATGAAAAGTAATGTGCTTAAAAGTTCAATTGTTGCAGGTTTTGCTGTATTTACATTAGGTGGTTGCGGAAGCGGCTTATTTGATGTGGGCGATAATTCAAATGCAAATGGTTTAGTGCCTCCAAGTGCGAGCAATCAACCTATGTATGCGCCTATCCAAGCGCCTACTTATCCGCCAATGCCCGGATATAATACAAATCCAAATCTTCTCCCTAAATCTGCAGGCAATCAAAAAGTCAATACACTTGTGGTAGAGAAGGTTGAGCTTCCGGGATTAAATAGAGATAATTTAGAGCCAAAGTTTGATAGAGATGATGAGTATATCGGGCGAGGAAGCACAAATATTCCTAATTCTCCAATGCTTACCCCTGAAAATGAAATTACTTTAAGTGCGGTAGGCATAGGAGTTTCACCTGAAAACTCTCTCTCTCCATCACAGGCTTTTGCTATGGCAAAACGAGCGGCGATTGTCGATGCGTATAGACAAATTGGCGAAAAGATGTATGGGATTAGAGTAAATGCACAAGATACAGTGCGTGATATGATGCTCCAAAGCTCAACTATCAAAACAAAGGTGCAAGCTCTTATCCGCAATGCTGAAGTGCTTGAAACCGTATATAAAGATGGTTTATGCCAAGTGAATATGGAACTCAAACTCGATGGCAGAATTTGGCATAGAGTTCTTTCTAATGCACGAGCCTAATTAGAGCAAAATAAGTAATGTTTGGTATTTTTAAGCGATTATTTTTAGGAGGTAGCTTTGCGCTACTTCCTTTTTTGTTTGCTTCGTGTGCGTGGTTTAATAATAGCTTTCAGCACCCTGATTCAAATCCTAATGATGTTGTGCTTGAGCCTACAAAATTTAAGATTCTCCTTATTGACACTCCGCGTGTGAAATTTTATGATTTTGCTTCACTTAGATATAATCAATCCAATAAAAATCTCACTATTGAGCTTTATAAACTCGGCAAGCCCATTAGTAAGATTCTTATCACTAAAAAAGATGTTTGTATGGGCAAGGATTGCACTTCAAAGTGGATTGCTACGCGTGCGTTTTTTGGCGAGGTGAGCTATCCTAATTTGTTTAATGATATTTTGGCAGCACACGATATTTTTGATGGCGAGGGCAAGCGTGTAAGCAATGATGGCGCATTCGTGCAATGGTTTGTGCGAGGTGGGCAGGAATTTTACTATGAACGCAGCAAAAATAAAGTGCTTTTTAAGAATCTTACAATGGGCATTACCATTGGCGTTGAAGATTATATTTTGCCAAAAAATTAAGGCATTAAAGTTTTCTTAGCGATTTTTAGATACAATCGCGCTTTTATCTCCTTTGGTATGGGCAGGAAAGATGAGACATTTTCTTACTTTGAATGATTTTTCCAGAGATGAGATTTTGCAAATGCTCGATGTCATTTTGGAGCTTAAATCCAAGAAAGCTAGTATCCCGCTTTATTTTAAGGGCAAGGTATTAGCGATGATTTTTGAAAAAAGCTCCACGCGCACACGCGTAAGTTTTGAGAGCGGTATGTATCAGTTGGGCGGACACAGCATTTTTCTTTCTCATAAAGATATACAATTAGGGCGTGGAGAGCCTATCAAAGATACTGCACGCGTGATTAGCTCAATGGTTGATATGGTGATGATGAGGACGAGCGAGCATCAAAGACTCGAGGAATTTGCCAAATACTGCTGTGTGCCTCTTATTAATGGCTTGAGCGATGATTTTCACCCTATTCAGCTTATTGCAGATTATCTTACAATGATAGAATGCGGAATCTATGTGCCAAGCCATAAAAATGCGCTTTATCCCCATAATGCAAAAGAGCCTATCGTGGCTTATATTGGCGATGGCAATAATATGTCGCATTCGTGGATTAATCTTGCGGCAAAACTTGGCTTTACTTTGCGTATTGCTACTCCTCCAAAATACGCCCCAAGAGCTGATATTGTAGAAAAAGCCCAAAAACTTTGTGCTCAAAGTGGAGGTAAAATCATCATTGGCACAAATCCGCAAGAGGCTGTGAGTGGGGCAAATGTTGTAACTACTGATACTTGGGCTTCAATGGGGCAAGAGGCGCAAAAAGAGGAGAGAAAAAAGGCATTTCAGGGATTTTGCGTAGATACTCAAATGATGAATCTTGCACAAAGTGATGCTATTTTCTTGCATTGTCTTCCGGCATATCGTGGGCAAGAAGTGAGCGAAGAGGTAATAGAAGGGGCGCAATCTCGTGTATTCCTTGAAGCGCAAAATCGCCTCCACGCGCAAAAAGGCATTATGCTTTATCTTGCTAAAATTAATAATTTAACCTTAAGTGAGTGATAATGAAAACATTGCCCCAAGATAAATGGCTTAATGAGTCAAGTGAGAATCTAGGCGTATTGCGCAAGATTGAGGAGAATGCAATGCTTCTAGCAATGCAGAGTGGGGGATTCTCAAAAGAGGATTTATGGTTTTTGCAAGATGAGCAAGGAGAAGAGTATGTTGTCTTTCCTCAAAAGCTTTTTGTGAAACTTGTTGCGCGTATTAAACATATCCAAGAGGAAAAGCTTATAATGATGCTTGAAAAAGATATTATCTCGCAAATGCCTATTGATTTTGATGATGCAATGGCAGTAGCAAAGAGTGCTTTAGAATCCTTGCGTTTAAGCGATGGTAATTTGCCAGAGGTTAATACAGCTCTCCTTGCAAAAGATATTAAAAAGAAATATCCAAATTTGTTTTTTGATATTGATTTTTTACGTAAGTCCAAATAAAGGAGTAAAGTGTGAGCGAAAAGATTGATTTTGGAGCATTTGTAAAATACTCAAAATCTGCTCCCCGCTACACGAGTTACCCTACTGCTGTGGAGTTTAAGCCCTCTTTTGATACATCTTCTTATGTAGATGCACTTAAGCGCGCAGACGCCTCTTCACTCCCTCTTTCACTCTATGTGCATTTGCCCTTTTGTCGCTCGGCGTGTTATTTTTGTGGCTGTAATGTTATTTATACGAGCAAAGAGGAGAAAAAGCAGCACTATATCCATTATCTTAGAAAAGAGCTTGAGATTCTTAAACGCACGATGAATACAGAACGTGAAGTGGTGCAATTTCATTTTGGTGGAGGCACACCAACTTTTTTTAATGCTCAAGAATTGCAAGAGGTAATACAGCTTGTGCGCAATACTTTTAGGCATTTTGCTCTCAATGCGGAGGTAAGCTGCGAGGTTGATCCACGTTTTTTTGCACGGGAGCAAATGGCAGTTTTAAAAGATAATGGCTTTAATCGCTTAAGCTTTGGGGTGCAGGATTTTGATGAGAAGGTGCAAGAAGCCATACATAGAAAACAAGCGGTATCAATCGTGCAAAATGCTATTGCTTTAGCGCGTGAGTTTGGTATCAAGTCTGTAAATTTTGATTTGATTTATGGTTTGCCTTTTCAAAATGAACAGAGCTTTGCCCATACACTTCAGCAAGTAGTGAGCCTAGAGCCTGATAGATTGGCAATCTTTAATTATGCGCATTTGCCTTGGATGAAAAAAACAATGCGCAAAATTGATGAGACGACTTTGCCTACACCTGCACAAAAGCTTGAGATTCTAAAAAATACGATTGCTTTTTTGCAAGAGCAGGGTTATGCGATGATTGGAATGGATCATTTTGCAAAGCAAACAGATGAGCTTTATCAAGCAAAGCAAAATAAGGAATTGCGTCGCAATTTTCAAGGCTATACTACGCGTGGATTCTCTCAAACCATAGGTATTGGGCTTACAAGTATTAGTGAGGGCTTAGATTATTATTCACAAAACTATAAGGACATAGCAGAATATGAACGCTCACTTGATAGTGGGAGATTGCCTGTGGAACGTGGTGTGTTGCTGACACAAGAGGATATTTTGCGCAAGGAAGTGATTATGGGGCTTATGAATAATCTCTGCCTTGATTTTGCAAGTATTGAGAAAAAATTTGATATTGATTTTAGGGCGCATTTTGGTAATGAACTTAGCGCTTTGCGTGAATATGAGGAAGTGGGGCTTATAGAAATTACAAGTGAGGGTATCTATACCTCGCCCACAGGCGGTATGCTTATACGCAATATCGCTTCTACTTTTGATGAGCATTCTTTTGCAAGTGAGCATACCAAAAGATTTAGCAAAACGATTTAGAGGGTGCGTATGCTTGATTTGCAGAATGTAGCAAGTGCGTGTGTGAAATGTGGCAAATGTATTCCCCATTGCACCATTTATATGCTTAATCGCGATGAAGTTACCTCTCCGCGTGGATTCTTGGATTTACTTGGAGCGTATAAGCGTGGGGATTTGGCATTAGATACTACAAGCAGGGCTATTTTTGAATCTTGCTTTCTCTGCACCACTTGTGTAACACACTGCCCCTCAAGTTTGCCTGTTGATGTGGCTATAGAATCTGTGCGTGTGGATATTGCGCAAAAATATGGCATTGCGTGGTATAAGAGGGCGTATTTTTTTCTTTTACGCCATCGAAAGCTTGCGGATATTGTTTTTAGCCTTGCGCATTTTATTGCTCCCTGTGCTTTTAAGGAGGAGAATGGGCGTCTCATCTCACGTTTTAAGCTTTTTAAAAATACAGAGAATAAACGCGCAAAACGTTCTATTTTTCCTTTTTGGCGCACATCTTTTTTGCAAAAATATCAAGGCGATATTATGCCTAAAAAACCCAATATGCTAGATTCTACAAAAGCTTCACATACAAGAGATTTAGCGCATAATCCTTCATCAAATACACTTACACATAACAGAGTAGCAATTTTTATTGGTTGCTTGAGTAATTATAATTATGTCAATGTAGGCGAGAGTTTGCTTACTATCCTTAGCCGTCTGGGTATTACTGCCTTTGTGCCGCATTTGCAAGAATGCTGTGGCGCACCTGCATTTTTTACCGGTGATGTGAAAAGTGTGGCATATTTGGCAAAGAAAAATATTGCTTATTTTGAGAGTTTTTGGGAGAGTATTGATGCGATGATTATCCCTGAAGCTACTTGTGCGGCGATGATTAAAAAAGATTGGATTCACGCCCTAAGTGATGAGCCAGAGTGGGTAGAGCGACTTGAGAGGCTACTTCCAAAAATTGATATGGCAAGCGCGTGGTTATTTCATCACACACATTTACAAGAGATATTGCCCCAAAAATGGAGTAGCCAAAGTATCACTTATCACGATCCTTGCCACGCAAGAAAGGTGCTAGGGATTTTTAAAGAACCCCGCGCTTTGCTCTCGCACTCTTTTGTGCTAAAAGAAATGAGTGATTCTGCGCGATGCTGTGGGTTTGGGGGGATTAGTATGCAAAGCTCACGCTATGATTTAACGCTTAAAGCCGGGAAGCCTAAAGCAGAGATGATTAATGAGAGTGGAGCGGAGATTGTAAGCGCAGAATGCGGGGCTTGTCGTATGCAAATTGATAATGCTCTCACGCAAATCCACTCTCCTGTGCGCTTTGCTCACCCCTTAGAGCTGATAGCTGATGCGCTTAAAGATTCTTAGGATAGGCAAAAGAAGCGGATTCTAAGTCTATTGCGGGTATGATATTAATTTATATATGCTAGTATTGATGATAGAGAATTATGATTTTTTCTAAAGGAAGCCTACAATGAATGAATTTCTCATTAAGGCAATAGATAATCTCCCTCCATTGCCTGATACTCTAGTGAAGTTGCAGTCATATATAGATTCTGCAGGTGATGATGTGCAAATGCAGAGCGTGGTAGATATTATTTCAAAAGACCCGCTTTTGACAGGGGATTTACTTCATTTGGCAAACTCCCCTTATTATGGGTTTTCTCGCGAAATTTCCACGCTCAATCAAGTAGTATCGTTGCTCGGGATTGATAATGTAAAAAATATTGCCGTAGCAAACTCTTTGCGCGGTGAATTCAAGGTTGATGTATCGCCTTATGGCTTAAATACACAGGAATTTTTGGGAAATTGTAGCAGGGAAGTGGATTTTATTTCGGATTGGTTTTCTGAAAATGACAAAAAACTCTCTCAAATTCTTGCGCCCTGTGCAATGTTATTGCGATTAGGTATGATGATTTATGCGGATACACTTATTAAAAATGGCAGAGATAAAGAGTTTTTAGAAGCATTAAAAGAGATTAATTTTAGTGATGTGGGTTCGGTTGAGACAGAATTTTATGGCTTGGATCATTTGACATTTTTAGGTTATTTATTTGATTATTGGCGCTTTGATGATACGCTTATTCAAACCACAGCTTATATTACCGCACCCCACGCGGCTTCTGATGAAGTAAAGAAAAATTCCTACGCCCTTGCTATTACAACAAAAGTCTTTGATCCTTATCAGGGTGGGAGTGAGTGTAATATGGAAGATGCTGTTGCGCTTATTAAAGAGGCGAAAGCACAAGGTATTGATTTTAATATGGATAGATTCCTTGAAATTCTCCCTGCACAAGCAAGGGCAAATATTAAACAAAACTAATTCAATATTTAGGCGCAAAATAAGCACTTGTACTTTCGCACCTTAAAAAAAGAATCTAATGATATTAATCAATAAATCTTAAGCCCTCTCCAAACCCCAAAAAGGAGTAAAAGGGCTTTATAATTTTAGAAAGCAGATTCTAAGAAAAAAGATTAAGGAGAGTTATTAACTCTCCTTAATCTCCTCTATCCTTTAATCCTTTCTAAAACTTCTTCTTATTCACATCTTCTAAGATTTCTTTAGCTACTTTATCTACTCTCTCACTAATCTCTGCACTTGAATTTGCAATCTCTACATTCTCTTGTGTTACAGATTCTAAATGAGAGATAGCTTCATTGATTTGAGTAACACCTGTAGTTTGTTCTCTAATAGATTCACCCATATCATTAATACTTTGCACAAGTAAATTAGTATTAGCTTCAATCTCACCAAGTGATTTTTGAGTTCTTTCTGCTAATTTTCTTACTTCATCAGCCACCACTGCAAATCCTCTTCCGTGCTCTCCTGCA
>NZ_JAFLSB010000016.1 GCF_022511165.1 Helicobacter sp.
TGGTGCTTTGCACAAATGCGAAGTCGGCTCGATGATATACATCTCACTCCCCCTTAAAAATCGCTCGGTGATATACACCTCGCCCCCGACGACGCTTTAAGAGGTTTGCGTTTCACGCGATTTTATTTTTTATGGTAATAAAGATATACTTTATTACTAAAAACCCGCGCAAAGTTAGAAAAGAATCTAGAATCCGCACCCCCATAAATGATTTGCAAAATGCGATTTTGTATGGGGTGGATTCTACAATCTCTATTATGAGCTTGTGCGCTATTGTTTAAAGATATTTATAAAACTTGGTTGCTTTAGCATAAGACAAATAGAATCCGCCCTTGTATCGCGCACTACAAAGCTTTTAATTAAAGCATTTTAGGGCTTTAGCTCCCTAAAATACTCTTTACTTTGAGATTTAGGTATGGTTTTTGTCGTAGGGAGGGCAAGAATCTCATATTTTTTTGTGTATTCAAGGTAGCGCAATTCTATTATGTCGCCTACACGCACTTCTTTACTTGATTTTGCTATGGCATTATTCACGCTTACTACGCCATTTTCGCACATATCTTGGGCGATAGCGCGTCTTTTGAGGATATTAACACTACTAAGGAATTTATCGATACGCATTAACGAATCCTTTTGATGCGTTGGTGGTTGATTTTATAGATTTTTGAGCCTTGATTTGCTCTAAATCCCCTTGTATCGCGCACAATTACATCGCAGATTCCCTCTGCCCATTGCTGATTGAATGCGCTTTGTGTAGGGTTTGCCGAAGTGGAATACAGCATTTTAAAGGGGGCAAAAAACTGCGTGTGTTGCCCCTCATTAACCACCCTCAAAGCCTTTTTGTTTGGATAAATAAAAGTGCAATATTTTGATTTTCTTATACGATTTTTGTGTTTTGCGGGGATTCGCGCATAATTTTTAAGAATATGAAGTGAGGCAACTTGCATTAGCACATTTTGTGATTTGGGGCGATTTTTAGCGATATTGAGAATCTTAGCATTTGTGCTTAATAAGCCTATGGTGGTATCACATTGTGCAAGATAAATAAGTGGGGGTTGTGTTTTTTGCGTGCTTTGTATCATCTTATTGTGTCGTTATCAGGGGATTTAGAATCTTCTGTTTGAGATTCTTGAGGTTGCGGCTCTATGGGCTTAAGATAGCCATCTTCAAGTAGAATATCCACAATGCGCCGAAAGATTGGTGCAGCAGTGCGTGAGCCATAATAATCATCTTTTATATCAGATTCAAAAGCCACGACACCTATCGTGTAGGCATTTTGCTCATCTTGGGCAAAGCCAAAAAATGAGCCATTGTATTTACTATCATATCTGCCATTAAGCGCGATTCTTGCTGTGCCGGTTTTTCCTCCTGTGATAATGCCATCAACTTGTGCGATTTTTATGACTTTTTTTACCACTTGCACGAGCGCATTATGCACTTGTTGCGTGGTTTGAGGAGAAAGAATAGCGATAGGTTCAAAACGTTTGGGCATATATTTTTCGCCACTGGGGGCGGTTACATAATCACTTACGCGTGGGGTTACTAAATATCCGCCATTGCTAAAAATCGCATAAGAGCGCATAAGCTGCACAAAAGTTGCCCTCATACCATAGCCATAGCTTACACTCGCGCGATACACTTCGTTATTAAAAGTTTTTGGACTTGGCACTAAACCTGTTTTTTCATAGGGCAAATCAATGCCGCTTGGCTCACCAAAGCCAAAGGCGTGAAGCGCAATGTGATATTCATTGGGTTTTAAGTCTTTGGAAATTTTTACCATTCCTATGTTGCTGCTGCGCACGATAATATCCTCTGCGCTCGCACTCTTAAGCGGGTGAGTGTCTCGTATGGTATAACTTTTGAGTTTGTAATATCCATTATCAAGCTCAATCATATCATCTGGGCTTACCATTCCTTTTTGCAACAAAATCGCATAGATAATAGGCTTAATTGTGCTACCGGGCTCATAAGAATACTCAATGGCATTGAGATTAAGATGAGGATAATCTTTTTGCTGAATATTTTTTGGGTCAAAGCGATTTGAAGTCGCAAGGCTTAGGATTCTACCCGTTTTAGAATCCATTACCCCTGCGATAATTTCACGCACTTTGTAACGTTTTTTTGCTTCATCAAGTTCAAGTTCAATCTTTCTTTGCAATCCCAAAGGAATGCTTAGTGTAACATCAAAACCATCTTGTCGGCTCTGTATCATAGCGGCTTTATTAGCGACAATATTGAATCCCACATCGCGCTTACCGGTGATGCTTCCATCTTGTTTGGGGGAGAGTATATCATTATAGTATTTCTCCACACCCTTTACGCCATCAACGTGCGTAATGTTTTGATTTTCTACTTTGCGCGTGTAGCCAATAAGTGGCTCAAGGATATTTTTATATACATAATTTCTATTATTGCCACTTACTTCGATGCTTAAGCCCATTTTTTGAATAATCCGCCCTCTCTTGTCCTCATATTCTCTAAATACGTCATAGCGGATAAGTATAAGATTAAGATTCTTGAGATTTGTGGCTGCAGTGGAATTAAGCGTGTATGAAAGCACGACATAGCCTTTTTGGCTTAGTTTCTTGCGTATTTCTTCTTGTGGAATTCCACTATAAATGGAAAAAAGCGTGATAAATAATTCTTTTTTATCTGGGTCGATACTTTGAGTATTGACACTTGCTTTATAGAGCTTATCGCTATAAGCAATCTCAAAACCATCACTTGTATAGAGGCTACCGCGTATAGAAGTATCGCTTCTAGTGGCATCGTGTGCGGGGAGTTTGCGGGGGGTTATCATCTTGATATAGACGATACTTAAAAAAATAATAAAACATAGAAGTATGAGGAAAAAAACAGAGATAACAATCCCTGTTTTTTTTGCATAATATGCCACGCAAATCCTTAGATTTGAGTTCTTAGGATTTCTTTATAGGCATTAATAGCTTTGTTTCTCACCTCAAGCATTACTTTCATACTATTTTCAGCGCGGTTAATAGCGATTGCTGCTTGGTGCAAATCTTTTACTTGCCCACTTGCAATATCTGCAAGTGCTTTTTCTGAAGTTTGTTGCTCTGTATTTACATCTTGGATTGAATTTTTCAGTGCATTGACAAAATCAAGCCCACTTTGTTGTGCTTCTTTATTTTGGACATTCTTATTATCTACACTGATAGGTTGAATATCATTTGTAATCACACCAAATTGATTAGCCATTTATTTCTCTCCTATGCTTGAAACATTGTAATCGCATTGCTTGCCATTGTTTTTGTGCTTTGAAACGCTGCAACATTTGCTTGGTAGGCTCGTGTTGCTTCTATTAAATCGGCCATTTCGACAACAGGATTAACATTAGGATAAGCGACATAGCCTTCAGAATTTGCATCTGGGTGGCTTGGGTCGTATTTCATTAATGGTTCCCTATCATCGCGCGCAATTTTACGAATATACACGCTCATTATAGCAGGTTTTGGTTCTTTTCCCAAATCCCCCTCATTTAAAGGGTCCTCATATTTGAGTTGCTGGTTATTTTTTCCCAATTTTTCGTTTAATACTTTATTGAAATCAAATGCTTGGAATACCACTTCTCTTCTGCGATATGGACCGCCTTCATCGGTGCGTGTGGTGTTGGCATTAGCAATATTTGATGAAATAGTGTTAATGCGCACTCTTTGAGCTGAAAGCCCATATCCACTAATATCAAAACTTGATAAAAACATTCTTTCTCCTTAAGATTAGATATTTCTACCTGAATCCATAGCATAGCTAAAGATTCCCTTATGCCGCTTTAATGCGCTTGTGAGGGCATTATACATCGTGCTATTTTTTCCCATTTCACTTGTTTCTACATCTAAATCCACGCTGTTTCCGTCATTTTTTGCCAAATGTCCATCGCGCCAAAATATTGTCGCACTATCTTCTGAAACGCGTCTTGTATCAAGGTGTTTTTCTGAAGTCTTGGCAAGTTCGAGTTTGTAACTTCTAGGTGCAGTGCCAAAAATTTTTTGATTTTCTCTTGCTAGGTATTGTTCAAAGTTAATATCTTTAGGGCGATAGAGGGGTGTGGTGGCATTTGCAAGATTTGAAGAAATCATATCTTGTCTTACTGAACGATAATCAAGTGCCTTATAGACGACTGGATAAATTTTTGAAATATCTGCTATAGCCATTTTCTACCTCTTTGTGTGGAATTATATATGCAAGATTTAAGCAAAATACATTCCAAATATGGGCTAAGCTCATTATTCTTTAAAGATTTTTATTTATTTTTTTTGAGGTAAAAAAGTTTTAATCTATACTTACAATTTGTGTGCCACAAAGCACATCGTGCAGACATCGCCCATCTTTGCGAAAAATACCCATCAAAATGCCAAAAAGAAAACTTGTACCAAGCACCCATAGTCCATAGCGCACAAAAGCGCGTAAAAAGCTTACTTTATGCGTTTTTGTATCTAAAGAATCTACCTCATTGTTATGTGTTTGTTTTTGTGCAAATCGCACAAGTTTAAGGTGCATATAGCGATAGCCCGGTGTTTGCGCGGCAAATGCAAAAAAAAGTGAAAGTATCACACCATAGCTTATCCCGCAAGCAAAAATCACATTTTGGTTATGCGTAAAAGCTTCTTTGCCGTCTAAAAATATATAAGTTGTGAGATATAAAAGTGGCATATTAATCATAAACATATCGGTGATAAAAGCCTTTATGCGCTCACTTGCATACATTAGATGTAATTGTTTTTTGAGGGAAAAATCACGCATTTTAATCCATTGGGAGCTTGAATCCTGATTTTTTATATCTTGTTTTTTAGAATTTTTATGAGAGGATTTGACTTTGCGCCAACGCGTAGGTACTGCCATAGATGCTAATTTCCACGACTACCGGGCTTAATTGCCTTTTGCTCCCCCTTTTTGCATAAAGGACAAGAGCTTGGCTCATACATATCAAATACAAAATCCTCAAGCGCAAAAAGTGGGATATGCTCGGGTAATCGTGCTTCTTTTTTGCGAGGAAGATTTGAGCCCACGCGTTTGCAAAATCCTCGATTTGCTAATCCCGCATAGGCAACCACCTCTGCACCTTGAGATTCTACACATTGTGCAGATTCTAAAGCCGAACCACCGGTAGTGATAATATCCTCACATATAAGCACTTTTTCATTTTGAGATACTTCAAATCCCCTACGAAGCTGCATTTGCCCATTAACTCGCTCGGTAAAGATAAATCTTACTCCTAAAGCTCTTGCGAGTTCGTAGCCGGCAAGAATCCCACCAAGCGCAGGTGAGCATACGCATTCTACCTTGATGTTTGATGCTTTAATTTGCGTGGCAAGAGCATTTGCTAATTGTTCAGCAATAATAGGATTTTCAAGCACACGCGCAGATTGCAAATAGTAGTTAGAGTGATTGCCACTACTTAAGAGAAAATGCCCCTTAAGCAAGGCATTGGCATTGATATAGCATTGTTTGACATCAAGCATAGAATCTCCTTTTGTCAAAATCGATACGAGTATTTGAGATAATTCACACTTGCTCCGCGCTCTTTTTCATAATCAAGCAAATCATAGCCAATAAAAAGTTCGTGGTGTTTGCCATAGACAAGAATAGGTCCAAAGGCAAAGGTAGGATAAAACCATTTTTTGCGCTGTGTGCTAAGAGTAGGGAGCGCAGCATTATCAGTGCGTGAAAGGCTATAAGCACCAAGTGAGCCTACACGCACTCGGAATCCTATGTAACGCGAAGCGTAGATTCTGTATTCTGCGGAGAATCCTGCACGATAAATTTGCATACGATTGGGTTTATTTGCATTAAATTCTAAATCTGCAAATGCACCATAATTTGTGCGATCAAAAAAACCAAAAAGGCGTAGTGAGTGAATTGAGCTAAAAATAAAATCATATCCTGCCTCTACTCCTAATATACTGCTTGTGCCAAGTGAGGGTGTATAAACAGCCCCGAGATTTATAAGCGCATATAAACCTTCTCGTGGATTTTTTATTTTTTTGATATTGATACCATTGACTTCATAGAATAGCTCTTGGCGCGTTTTTGAAACATCTTCTAATACTTCTATTGGATCTTTATCGCGTGAGAAATTCTCCACAGGCACTACCTGCGCTCCATACATCATACTCCATAGTGTGAGAAAACCTAGTATCACATAAAGTTTTTTACTCAATCTTTCCCCTTTTTTATAAACTTCACTCTTAGCTATAAAATTGCATTATTCTAATATATTTTTGTTATACTTGCAAAAAATGAGGCACATTTGCCTATCATAATAGAAGCGAATCTCGTGCCATATCACTCTATATCCTAAATGGAGGAAATGCAATGCGGATTTTAGGGGCTATGCTTGTATGTTTATGTATGAGTTTTGGAAGTGAGCTAGAGGGATATTATATGACCCATAAAGGCGTGAGTGGGCAACAATCTATCATAGAATTTTTTAAGCTTAATGATAAATACTATGCTTATGGCTTTGTCAATGTCGATGGTAGCCCACCTAAAAAAGATGTGAAAAATCCTAATCCTGCCTTAAGAAATCGCACTGATAAGGGCGTTGTGTTTATGTATAATCTTGTGCGTGATGGGGATAGCGATGTCTTTAAAGATGGCAGGGCGTATGATTTTGACGGACATACATATAATGTAAAAATTACCATTGTAAAAAATGAGTTGCAGTTGCGCTTTAGTGTCGATAAGTCCGGATTCATAGGTGAAACAAAGGTATGGAGAAGGCTAAGCCAAGAGGAAGTCAAGCCCTATTTATCACAAAAGCCTGATTTTTCTGCAGTGTTAGAAAGTTTGAAAGATATACAGCCCTAAATGTCAGTTTTATCTTCTTTTCGCTCTCCTCAATTTAAAGCAGCCTTTCATTTGCTTAATTCTGCGCAAAAAGAAGCAGTTACGCACTTTGAAGGTGCGATGCTTATTCTTGCTGGGGCAGGGAGCGGAAAGACAAAAACCATTACAACGCGCCTTGCTTATTTGATTGATGAGGCAGGGATACCACCAGAAAATACACTCACGCTTACCTTTACTAATAAAGCTGCAGGGGAAATGCGAGAGAGAGCGTTATCGCTTTTAAGCCATACCCTTAATGCACCACCACTTCTTTGCACCTTTCATAAATTTGGCTTACGCTTTTTGCGCCTTTATATTGGTGTATTGGGGAGAGAATCCAATTTTATCGTGCTTGATAGCGATGATAAACGCGCGATTGTAAAAACTTTGTGTAACAAAAAACTTCCGCCCGCAGAATGTGATTATTATATTTCAAGTATGAAAAATGCCGCCCTCTCCCCTGAAGAATCTCAAAGCTATGCCCATAATGAGGAATTAAAGCTAATGAATAAGATTTATGGGGAATATGAGCATTATTTAGCGAGTAAAAATTTACTTGATTTTGATGATTTGCTCTATCTTACTTATAAGATTTTACACAAAGAGCAAGATATTGCGTGGAAAACGAGCGAGAAATACAAATATATTATGGTTGATGAATACCAAGATACAAATGAAATTCAAGATAAGATTCTAAAGCTACTCTGCATAGAGCATCACAATCTTTGTGTGGTGGGCGATGATGACCAGAGTATTTATGGGTGGCGGGGAGCTGATGTGCGCAATATCTTAAATTTCCCTCAAGCTTTTGATAATGTCAAAGTTGTCAAGCTAGAGGAAAATTATCGCTCAAGTGAGCAAATTCTTAATGCTGCGAATGCGCTTATCTCACATAATCAAAATCGCCTCGGTAAGAATCTAAAAAGCACGAGAGGCAAGGGAGCAGAGGTTAAAAGAGTAGAAAATGAAAATGAAAGTAAAGAGGCGGAGTTTCTTGCTAAAGATATTGCCTCTTTGCTTGCAGAGGGTGTAAATCCTAGTGAGATAGCTATTTTGTTTCGTCTTAATGCGCTTTCAAGGAGTATTGAAGAGGGTTTTAATCGTGCAAAAATTCCTTATAGACTTATTGGCGCAATGAGATTCTATGAACGCGCTGAAATCAAGGATTTATTGAGTTATTTGCGCCTTATTGTGAATCCAAATGATGATTTTTCATTTTTGCGCATTATTAATCGCCCAAAACGTGGCATTGGCAAGGTTGGTCAATCAAACTTAGAGAATCTTGCTATTACTCAAAACCTTTCTTGTTTTGCAACGCTTTTATCTTATCCTAAAGAATGTATGGAGGCACTTGGCAAAAAGCCCTATGAAAATTTAATGGAGCTTATAGAGCAAGTAAAGCGGTGGCGGAGTTGTGAGGATTTGGGTGATATGATTGAGGATATACAAAAACATATTGTTTTTACATTTAGCAAACTTGATGAAGTCGATAGGCAAGGCAATATTGAGGAATTTTATGGTATGTTTAGCGATTATGTGATTCACAATCCTCATAACACACTTGAAGATTTTTTAAATGATTTGGCTCTTGCAAGTCCTACTGATGAGGTTGTCGGTGAAGCAGTAAGCTGTATGAGTGTGCATATGGCAAAAGGATTAGAGTTTAAATATGTATATGTGATTGGGCTAGAGGAAGGATTTTTTCCCTTATGTAACGATTATGATGAGCTACAAGAGGAGAGGCGATTGGGTTATGTGGCAATCACTCGTGCAAAGGATTTTCTCACTCTATGCTCGGCAAAGAGTAGATTTTATAAAGGCAGAAGAGAATACTTAAGAGCTTCGCGCTTCTTGGAGGAGAGCAGTGTAGCGGGAGCTTTTACATCTTCGCCTCAAAAAAATGTAATACAATCGCAAGAATTTTGCGAAGGAATGCGGGTGCATCATAAGCTTTTTGGTATGGGTGTGGTAGAATCCATAAGTAGCACAGAGGGAAAATGCACGCTAACAATTAATTTTGCAGGATTAAGGCGCAATATTATAAGCTCTTTTGTGCAAATCATTGAAGAGGAGGAGTAATTGAAAAAAATATCTTTACTTTTTATCACTTTAATGTTTTTTATGCTTCATACTCTTTATGGGGTAGATGATGTATTTATCCCAGATTCTAAGCTTCATTTGCAAAAAAGCTATCAAGTAAGCAAAAGTAATATTTATTCTACTGATATGTTCCCTCATATTGATAAACATTTCAAAGTCGCGAGTTTGCCTGCAGATAAGTTTAGCCTCAAGCTTAAAAGCGTAGATATAAAACTTATTTTTATGCGCTATGGTTATGAGATTGTAAGCTTTGAGAGTGATGTTGTGGAATTTGTATTTGTTAGTGATATGCGCGAAAATAAAGCGCTTGATTTTATAGAGAAAATGTATATTAAGTATTATGGAGAAAATTTAAAGATTGAAAATGTGCTTGTGCGTCCTTTAGGGAATTTACCTAAAGATTATGAGGTAATAGACTTTGAATTAAGCGAGGTTGCCCTTAAAAAACCCAATGGCACTTTGAGCCTTAAATACCGCACTCCCTCCAGCGCGCAAATAAAAAAACTTACCTTTCTTTATCGCATTGAAGGCACATTACAGGTTTTAAAAAGCACACAAAACATTGCCGCAGATGAAGTAATAAATGCACATAATACACGCACAGAGGCGATTACTTTTGCACGAGTGGGTGCAGAATACATTAATAAAGATGATTTAAATAAAAGTAGCGCAAAAAGCTTTATTCGCGCTGATAGTGCGATTACACGAGATAAAATCAAGCCAAAAATCATTGTAAGAAAAGGCGATAAAATCCGCGTTTTAGGCTATGAGAATGGTATTAGTATGGAAGTAGTGCTTGAAGCACGACAAAATGGTATATATAATGAAATTATCAATGCAAAAAACCCCGGTAGTGGAAAGATTTTACGCGTGAGGATTACTGATGAGGGTAAGGGCGAAATATTATAAAACTCTGTGCTATGATAGAGCAAAGGAGAGTAAGGAGAAAATGTGGATAGAGAAAAGCTTATTGTAGCCATAGGTGGTGCAAGTGGGGTGCATTTGGGCTTAAGGCTCATTGAGCATATACCAGATTCTATGGATTTATTTGTGATAATAAGCGATGGAGCTAAAAAAGTTGCACATAGTGAATGTGATAGGGATATTGAAAAAGAGCTTAATTGTCTTAAAACTAAAAAGCATTTTAGTATCTACAATGAAGATGAGATTGAAAGTGGCATTGCTTCGGGGAGTTTTGGCGTGAATGCTATGGCGATTGTGCCTACGAGTATGAATCTGCTTGCTAAAATTGCAAATGGTATATGTGATGAGCTTATTTCGCGATGTGCAAGCGTAATGCTTAAGGAGCGGCGCACATTACTTCTTGCTCCGCGTGAGATGCCCCTAAGTCCTATTGCACTCAAGCAAATGAGCGAGTTATCTTTGCTTGGTGTGATGATTGCTCCGCCTATTGTAGGGTATTATGCTAAGATAGAGGATTTGGAATCAATGGAGCGTTTTTTTATAGGTAAGTGGCTTGATGCGCTGAAGATTCCAAATACGCTTTATGCGCGCTGGAAATATCACACACAGGAATAATAAATGAAAAAAATTGCTATTTATCCGGGAACTTTTGATCCTGTAACAAATGGACATTTGGATATTATTAAACGTTCAATTGGTATTTTTGATAATGTGATTGTTGCGGTGGCTGCTTCGTTAGAAAAAAATCCATTGTTTTCACTTGATGAGCGCATAGAGATTCTCAAAACAAGCACACAGAATCTCCCTAATGTATGCGTTGAGGGCTTTTCTAATCTCCTTGCAGACTTTGCTAAGCAAAAGGAGGCAAGGGTGATTATACGCGGACTTAGAGCGGTGAGTGATTTTGAGTATGAGTTGCAAATGGGCTATGCCAATACCTCGCTTAATAGTGAGCTAGAGACGATTTATTTTATGCCAACTTTGCAAAATGCGTTTATTAGCTCTTCTGTTGTGCGTGCGATTATGACACATAATGGCACTTTTTCTCATCTTGTGCCAAGCAATGTTACTGATTTGATTCTTACTCTTTATACAAGAAATAAGGGAAAGCATTAATGTATGTTGCGATTGAGGGGGTGGATACTTGTGGAAAAAGCACACAGATTGAATTACTAAAGGCACATTATCCTAATGCAGTTTTTACTAAAGAGCCCGGTGGGAGTGTGCTAGGGGCATCTATACGCGACCTTGTGCTTTTTGCACCACAAAGAGGGCATTTTGAGCTTGATAACTATGCCGAGTTTTTTTTATTTTTGGCTGATAGGGCGCAGCATTATACGCAGGTGCTACTTCCACATAAAAATAGGCTTGTAATTTCTGATAGAAGCGTGATTTCGGGCATTGCGTATGCAAAAAATATAGATATGAAACAAAGTATTGCCTTTAATGAGAGCGCATTGAGGGGATATTTTCCACATTTAGTAGTGCTTTTATGGCTTGAGAGAGAAGTTTTAAAGGAGCGTTTAGCACAAAAAATGCACGATAGCATTGAGAGTAGGGGGGTTGAATTTATGCTTGAGATTCAGCATCGCCTTTTAGAATCAATGCAACACATAGGGCTTAAGCATATTGTGATAGATGCAAGCAAAAAAAGAGAAGAAATTTGCAATGAGATTATAGAGGCGATTAATCAAGAGATGTAAGGATTTAAAGTGCTTTTTCTCTAAGCCTTTAAGTTAAAAAATATGAGAATAGGCAAGGGGAGCTAATGAAATGCCTTGTGTGTGAGCGTTTTTCGTGGAATGTGATATGTAAAGATTGCCTTAGCTCTATCCCACTCACACCACGACATAGAATCCTTACAGATTCTATAAAAGTATATAGCTTTTATCGCTATGAAGATGTTGCTTTGCTGATGCAGAGTAAATATCATCTTATTGGTTCGCGCATACTCGCACTTCTTGCTCAAAAAGCAGCGCAATATTTTTTTGCACAGAGTGCAGAGATTCTAGAATCTCTGCATAACACAGCACTGATTGGACTAGATGATTATCCTTATAATGCGTATTCTCATAATGGTGTGATTATAAAGGCATTTGCACAGCAAAGCAAAGGGGTTTTTAAAGCATATTATGGCGTATTGAAAGCACAAAATAATGTGAAATATGCAGGAGAGAGTTTGCAGTTTCGGCGAGATAATCCTAAGGGTTTTGTTTTGCAAAAAGCACTCAAAACCCCTCATCTTGTTTTGCTTGATGATATTATCACTACTGGCACAAGCTTGAATGAAGCTATTAATGTGCTAAGCGAGTATCATATAGCTTTCTGCCTCACGCTTTGTGATGCAAGAGAATAAATAAACTTTATTCTTATTATTTTCTTTTTAAATATCCTACACACTCCCCCATAGCATAATTTTTTCAAAAAAAAAAAAAAGTTATCACTTAAGCAAATTTTAAGTGGGGGGGGGGGGGTATATAATACTTACCTACATTGCAAAATAAACCTTTGTGATGTGAATTTTACTTCAAAAAAGGAGCAACAATGAAAAAAATGTTTGTGAGTTCAGCAGTAGCTTTGGCTTTGGCAAATGGCGCACTTGTAGCTGAAGAAAGCGGTGCATTTGTAGGCGTTGGGCTAGGTACTAGCGAATTAAAAGAAAAAATAGTTATTTTCCCTGATGATGTTTCAGATACAGCAAGCGGACTAAATTATGAATTGCTCATAGGATATAAGACATTTTTTGCTCCTAATTTTGGTGTGCGGCTCTTTGCGAATCTTTCAGGGACAAGCATAAGAAATGTTAATCTCCTTAACTACGGGGTTAATATCGATATGTTATATAACTTCATTACTAACGAATACTCTGACTTTGGTGCATTTGTGGGGCTTAATCTTGGCGGGTATAGTTGGAGTGGCGATGAAATAGATGCTGCCGAATCTATTATGGGGCTATATGGGCAGAAAATTACCAAAAATAGCCTTGGTTTTGCGATTAATCTTGGTGTGCGCACAGAGATAGCTAAGCATCATGGATTCGAATTTGCTACTAAAATTCCTCTTACTGAAACGACATTAATCTCAGTAGGAGGTTTTAAAGCAACGATGCGACAAAATTACAGCATAGGTTTGCGCTATATTTATAGTTTCAGTATTTAGCCTTAGTATTTTGGATTCTAGAATCATTTTATTTTTGCATTTTAAAGATTCAAGCGATTTTTGTGTAGTATGGATAGCACACGAGGTGTGTGCTGGTAATGCGGGTAGCGGAGACAATGCACATTTCCATAGCATTTAAAGACTCTGGAGGATAAGGCTATTAAGCTGTGTATGAAAGGCTTTTGCATCTGCAAGTGTGCCACCCTCAAGCACAAGCGCAGCTCCAAAAAGTAAAAGCGCACTTTGAGCGATTTTTTCGCTTTGAGCATCTTTGAGTTTTTCAAAAATAGGGTGATTGATATTAAGCTCAATAGTTGGCTTAGATTCTGGCATACTTTGCCCCATTTGCGCCATAAGATTTGCCATCATAGGATTGGAATCTTCTTTGATGAGTGTAAGAGGCGCATCGCCTAAGCTAGAGAGCTTTACATCAGCAATTTGCTCCCCTAAAGCCTCTTTAAATCCTTTGATAAGCCCTTCAAATGCTTTTTGTGTCTCTTCTGGGATAGCCTCCTCACCAAGCTCCTCTAATGCCTCTTTAGAATTAATGCTTTTAAGAGGCGTTTTGTCGTATTCGCCCACCATTGGCATCACAATTGCATCAATCTCATCGCTTAAAAGCAAGACATTAAAGCCCTTTTGTGCAAATTTTTCAAGGAGTGGTGTGTTTTTGAGTAATTCTTTATTTTCGCCTAAAGCATAATAAATACTTTTTTGCTCACTGCTCATTGCTTCTTTGTAGGCTTTGAGTGAGAGATTCTCTGCCTTGAAACTATCAAAGCGTAGAAGCTCTAAGAGTTTTTCTTTGTTTTCATAATCGCTATATAAGCCCTCCTTAAGCACTTTGCCAAATTCTTTGTAGAACTCTTTATATTCCTCATCTTTTTTTGCAATATTGCTTATTTCGCTTAAGATTTTCTTTGTAGAGGCAGATTTGATATTGGCAAGAATCTTGTTTTGTTGGAGTATTTCACGGCTTACATTAAGCGGTAAATCCTCGCTATCAATTACCCCGCGCACAAAACGCAAATAAGGCGGCAAAAGCTCCTTATCATCATCAGTGATAAAAACGCGTTTGACATAGAGTTTTACGCCAGATTGATAATCCACGCGATAGAGATCAAAAGGGGCTTTTTTGGGAATATAAAAAAGCGTGGTGTATTCTAAATTACCCTCAACTTTTGTGTGAATCCACCGCAGAGGCTCGTTATTATCGTGTGAAAGCGTAGCGTAAAATTCTTTATAATCACTCTCTTTAAGCTCGGCTTTGGGAATCTTCCACAATGCCTTAGCGGTATTGACTTGGGAGCTTTTGTTTTCTTTTTTTTCTTTTCTTTCATCTCCCTCGCCCTCAAAGGTGGATTCTATATAATGCAAATAGATAGGAAAAGCGATATGTTCGGAATATTTGTGGATAATACTCTCAATCTCCCATCTAGAAGCAAAATGCACTTCTTCTTCGCGCAGATAGAGTGTGATTTGTGTGCCTTGAGATTCTTTAATGCACTCTCCAAGCTCATATTCGCCCTTGCCCTCACTTACCCACGCATAGGCTTTGTCCTCTCCTGCCTTTTTGCTTTGCACCACCACACGATGAGCCACCATAAAAGCAGAATAAAAGCCTACACCAAATTGCCCAATGAGTGCTGAATCCTTTTTCTTATCACCACTAAGTTGTGCGAGAAAGCTTTTTGTGCCGGATTTGGCAATAATGCCAAGATGCTCTTTCATATCCGCTTCATTCATACCTATACCATTATCTTCAATAGTGATAGTTTTTTTGGCTTCATCAAAATGTATATCAATGCGTGGTGTGAAAGAAAGCGATTTAAGATGATCTTGAGTAAGTGTGAGATAAGAGAGCTTATCAAGCGCGTCAGAGGCATTGCTAATAAGTTCTCTTAAAAAAATTTCTTTATGGGAATACAAAGAATGTATCATTAAATCTAAAAGCTGTGTGATTTCGGTTTGGAATTGATGTTTTGTTGCCATTGTTACTCCTTGATATTTCTAAAATAATTTAGCAATCATAGCAGAAAATGATAAATTTGTGTAAAGTTTATAGTAAGATTATAAACTTTTATGAGTGAATATGTATAAGAAATATTTAGTAATTCTATATTATGTAGGGTTTAAAGTCGATGTGATAATGTTTTTATAAGCTTTATGAAAGCCTCTTCAATTATTGATGTAAAATAATGCTTTGATATGTGAGAAAATGATTCTAAAGGCGAGCATAAATGGCGCAATTTGAGAAAATTTATATTGAAATAAGCGATTATTGCGCCCTCTCTTGTGGATTTTGCCCAAGTAGTAAAAAAAAGAATATGCGAGGCATAATGGATAGCTCACTCTTTAGCTCTTTGTGTGCGCAGATTGAAAATAAAACAAAACGCGTGAGTTTGCACATACTTGGCGATCCTCTAAGCGTAAGGGATTTTGAAAAATATGCACAGATTGCGCATTCTTACCGCCTTAAAATCGATTTGGTTACGACTGGTTTGTTTCTTAAAAAGAAGCATTTTGGGCTTTTGTTGCAAGAGCCTTTCGTGCAGGTGAGCTTTTCTCTTAGTGCGTTTTTGGCAAACCCAAAGTTGCTTACAATGGGGCATTTACAAACAATTTTAGCTTTTTGTAAGCAGCATATACAAGAGAATGCGCCAAATTTTATCAATCTGCGCTTACATCAAAAAGATATTGTTCAAGGAGGCAAGGCATTTGAGGCGATGATAAAAGAGATAGAGACATTTTTTGCACCTTTTTGCCCTGAATCTTCACGCATTGATTTGGGGTGCATTGATTTTTGGCAAGGAAGCAATGAGTGCGATTCTCTGCAAAAACGCAAAAAGCGCATACGACTTGCTCCAAAAATCCTTTTAAAACCCACAGCTTCATTTGAGTGGGAGCAAGAGGATAGAGATTATGCAATAAAAGATTCTAAAAAAATATCTAAGACTATTCATAAGCCTTTATGCTATGGGAGTTTAAAACAATGTGGCGTGTTAAGTAATGGTGAGCTTGTGCCTTGCTGTATTGATTATGAGGGGAGGGCGAGTTTTGGGAATATAAAAGAGCAAAGTTTCCAAGAAATTATCAAGTCTAAACATTTTCAAGCCTTTAGAGAATCTTTAAAAAAAGGCATAGCACCTTGTAAATTATGCCAAAAGTGTGGTTATAAAATAATTTTGCAAAATCCTTGAACTTCCATAAAGATTTAAACCTAAAAATAGGCTCTTAAAATAAGCAAAGTTCGAACTAGCTTTAACTATGGAATTATTTTTGCTAGTAGAGGGCAAATGGATTCTAAAAGGAATTAGAATATTTGTATTAAAAGGGATTTTATGAAGAAGATAATCGCAATTCTTGCGTGTGCATTTGCTTTAAGCGGGATTGCAAACGCAAATGATTTAGCACGTTGGCTTCTTACTGGGACTCCAAGTGGGCATATGGGCTTATATTATCAAGGTATGACAGGTGGCGCACCAAGCTTTGTTGATGCCAATGTTTCGCTTGGCTATGAAACTCGCAGACTTAGAGGTATTGGGCTAGGAACATCAATGTGGGCAGCCACAAAACTTTTTCAATCTAAAAGTGGGGATTTTTCACAGGTAAAAGAAAATTTTGTTTTTACAGAGTTTAATGCAAACTTTGTAAATCCTAATCGTATCAGTATGTATGTGGGAAGATTCAAAACAGATAGCGAGTGGATTAAGTATTACACGCAAGGTGCGGCAGTAAGCTATGAAGATGTAGAAAATTTACAGGTTAATTTTATTTGGGCGTGGAAAAATGCTTATGTTACAAATTATCGTATGAAAGATTTTTTTAACCCTTTTGGTAATATAGGGGCAATGTATTTGAGTGCTGCGCTTACCTTGCCTGATTCTCCATTGCAAATTACACCTTATATTTATGCTGCGCCAAGTGATTTTACATCATTTGGATTAAAAGTGCTTGTAGCTGTGCCTGTAAATAGTGCTGTTCTTTATGGAAAAATGCACTTTCTTGCTTTTACAGCTAGAAATAAGAAGGTTATTGATTATTCACAAACAAATGGTGATGGTGGTTTTGCGTGGCTAGAAGGAGGTGTGAAGTGGGCTGGTATGAATGCAGGTGGGGGAGTGATTTCTGTAGCAAAAAATGGTGCGAGAGGGATTGATTCATTTGGACAGAGTAGTTATTTTGAGCGACGTGAGGGATTGTTTTATAATAATGCAACTACACTCTATGGATTTGTGGAATATGATTTAAAACAATATGTGCAGCTTGATGGGGCGATTCGCCATACATCTATTGACTCAAAAAATATCTTTAATTGGGAAGTTGGGCTAACCTCTGAACCACAAAGCAATATAAAAATAGGTGCAAAGCTTATAGGTATGATTAATAATGCGAGTTTCACGCTTGATGATTCTATCTTTGCTAATGATGGCAAAAACTACCTCCTTGTGCGCCTCTTTGGACAGGTAAGCTTTTAATGCTATAATGTTAGAATCTCTTTTTTGAGATTCTAACATTAATTGAGGAGAGAGAATGAAAAAGCATTTTTTGCTTATTTCACTAGCCGCTGTTTTGGCAGTGAGTGGTTATGCAATAGAAGCAAACCCTTTTGGACACTTAGGAGCATTGTATCATCAAGGATTTGGTGGTTTGCCTACCTTCAATAAAAATGGCAAAGAAGTGCAGCAAGCTTATGCAGATGTGAGTGCAAGAGTTGGGCTTGATATAGGTTTAAATTCAACAATGAGTATAGGGATTGGTGCTTGGGGTGTTTATCCATTTTATAGCACAGGCAGTCAAGATAACTATGTAGGCGATAGGGCGATTCCCAAAAATGTTGATGTATCCGATGCGTATTTTCGCTATGATAGCAAATATTTAAGTTTTGTGCTTGGACGCTTTGATATAGGGCAGTTTTATTTTGGTAGAGATGGCAAAAACTACACAGGCGTGGATTGGATTTATGGAAATGTGCAAGGTGGTGCGCTCAATGTTGGTAGCAAGGCAGTGAGCTTTTGGGCGTATTGGAGAAATGCTCAACTTGGTGCAGGACAAGCCTACAATAGAATGGGCTATGAGCTTTCAAGCTTTAATACTTATCAAAATGATAAAAATACTTCAAAAATCGGTGAGCTTGCGAGTGCGGGACTTGATTTTGATTTTGGTGTTGTGAAACTCTCACCCTTTGTAGCTTATCTTACTGATGTAAATACTGCTGTTGATACTATCAAAAATGGAACAGGCACAGATGATATACTTAATGCCGGGGCAAAAGCACAAATTGAGCTTGGAAGTGAGAATCTTAAATCAATTACTACCTTAAGAGGAGTTTATGGCATAGATAATATCGTAGGCAAGGCTGAAAGCACAAATGGCATAACTCTTTGGGTTGATGAAGAATTGCGTTTTGATGATATTTGGAAGCTTGGAGTTGGGTATATAAGCCAAAAAAATGATAATCATCTTTTAAACTTTGGTGATAGGGGGAGATTCTATGGGTATCGTGGAGGCTTAAGCGGTGCTGGTTGGGGTAGTTTCTTGGGCTATGGCAATACTTGGTATGTATTTGGTGGCATAGAGGCTAAACGCATAGCTCTTGATTTGCTTTACTCCGGTGGTGATTATGAAGAAATTTCTGCAGTTGGTTCAATAAAACTTTGGACAAACAATGATGAGATGTATTTGAGTGTGGGTGCTGGATATGTAGGCACAGCCAAAATAGGTGCAGATAGCACACTTGGGAATCTCCTCCAAAATGCTTCAAATGGCGATAAATGGAGTCATTCAGTACTTGGATTTGTTAAGTTTGGATTCTAGCTCATTTATAAATCTAACTACAAATAATTTTTACACTTAAAGCTAGGAGGTTTTCCTAGCTTTCCTCCCCCACTTTTTTGATTACAAAAGAAACTTCATCAATAACCAAACTTCTTAAAAGTAATGTATAATAATAACTTTAGGGCAAAATGATAATATTTAAAGGAGAAAATATGGAATTTTTATATATCAAGGCATTTCATATTATGGCATTAGTTTCTTGGATGGCAATGTTATTTTATCTTCCGCGTTTATTTGTATATCACGCACAGCATCGTGATATACAAGCTTATGTAGAGATTATTAAAAAGCAAGAATGGCGGTTATACAAATATATTGGCATACCTGCACTCATATTTACCTTACTTACAGGTTTAGCTTTAATTGCGCTTAATCCTGATGTGTTTAAAGTAGCAGTTTCTGGACTTTGGCTTCATATTAAGCTTGTATGCGTTCTTTGCCTCTTAATTTATCATTTAATGTGCGGATATTTTATCAAAACCCTAGGCAATGGTTCTTGCACAAAAAGCCATAGATTCTTTCGATTTTTTAATGAGATTCCTACTCTTTTGTTGATTATTATTGTTATTTTAGTTGTATGCAAACCAATATAGGGAATAAAAATGGCAAAGCTATGGAGCGGACGATTTGCTTTGGAGCAAAGCTCACTTTTAGAGGAATTTAATGCTTCGATTTTTTTTGATAAAGAGCTGTGGAGAGAGGATATAGTTGGCTCTATTGCTCACGCGCAAATGCTTGGTAAAATTGGCATTTTGCCACCCAATGAAGTAGAGGCAATTTGTAAAGCCCTTGCAGACATTGCTCAAGAGATAGAAAAAGGCGATTTTCATTTCAAGGCAAGTGATGAAGATATACATATGGCAATAGAATCTGCCCTCACGGCGCGTATTGGCGATATAGGCAAAAAGCTCCACACGGCACGTAGCCGTAATGATCAAGTTGCATTGGATTTTCGTCTGTATATTTTAAAACAAAATATTTTTATACGCTCCTTGCTTTTTGAGCTTATGGAATCTATTCTTAAACTTGCCAAAGAACATACACAAAGCATTATGCCGGGTATGACACATTTACAACACGCTCAACCCGTGAGCTTTGGCTTTCATCTTGTCGCGTGGGCGTGCAATTTGAAACGTGATATATTGCGCCTAGAAGATGATTATAAACGCAATAATTTTTGTCCGCTTGGGAGCGGAGCATTAGCAGGGACCCCCTATGGCAATGATAGAGTATATCTTGCAGAATCTCTAGGCTTTAGTGCGCCTACACTCAATGCTATGGATTCTGTGAGTGAGAGGGATTTTGCCCTTGATATGCTTTATAGTCTTTCTATGATTATGATGCACCTCTCACGCATAGCTGAAGAACTCGTGCTATGGAGCACACAAGAATTTGCTTTTATTACTCTAAGTGATGCGTATGCGACAGGAAGTTCGATTATGCCACAGAAAAAAAATCCTGATGTGCCTGAACTTTTGCGAGGAAAAAGTGGGCGCGTGTATGGCTCACTTATGGGGCTTCTTAGCGTAATGAAAGGTTTGCCTTTAGCGTATAATAAAGATATGCAAGAAGACAAAGAAGGTGTATTTGATGCGTTAAAGAATGTGCGTATATGTCTTAGAATCACCAAAGAATGTCTTGATACGATGAGTATTCGCACTGATAATATGGCTAAAATGGCAAAATGTGGGCATTTAAGCGCTACGGATTTGGCGGATTTTTTGGTGCGTGAGTGTAATGTGGCATTCCGTGATGCGCATCATATCACAGGGAGAGTGGTTGCATTTGCTGAAAGTAAGGGTGTAGATATAAGCGATTTAGAAGAGGCAGAAATTATGGCTATTGATTCTCGTATCAAAGCAGGAGTAAAATCTGTGCTTTCTTTAGAATCCTCTATGAATGCTAGAGACACCTTAGGAGGCACTTCAGCCTCTCAAACACAGGCGCAAATTAATGAGCTTATGGATTTTATCAAAGAGCATAAGCATTACATTCAAGAAAGAGAGTGAAATTAAGAGCGAGTTAATCGCCCAATAGTTTTAAACTTAAGTGAAGGTTAGGGAATGAGTGATAAGCAAGAGCAAATTGTAAGTATGTTTAATGAGATTGCGCCAACTTATGACAAGGCAAATCGTGTGATGAGCTTAGGTATAGATGTGAGTTGGCGTGTAATGGCGTGCAAAAAGGCATTTGAAGCATTAGGTAAGGATCATATAGAATGTGTGCTTGATGTGGCGTGTGGCACAGGCGATATGCTTTGGCATTGGGATTATCAAGCCAAGAAAGCGCATAAGAAAATAATACAAATGCGAGGTATTGACCCATCAGAGGGTATGCTTGAGATTGCAAAGCAAAAACTTGCTCCACTCAATGAGTATTTAAAGCTTGAAATAGGGGAAGCAAAGGCATTAAATATAGAATCTGAAAGCGTGGATATTCTCTCTATTGCTTATGGGTTGCGCAATGTGGTGGCTCTTGATAGCGCACTTGATGAGTTTGCGCGTGTGCTTAAAAAGGGAGGGGTGCTTGTGATTTTAGAATTTATGAATGATGAAAATGCTGGATTCTTGCAGCAGTTTATGCGCTTTTATACGCGTAAGATTCTGCCTTTAGTAGGAGGGCTTATCTCACGCAATTATGCTGCATATAAGTATTTGCCAAACTCTATAAAGGATTTTGTAAGTGCGCAGACTTTAAAAGAAAAATGTCAAAATCGGGGTATTACGAGTTATTTTATGAAAGGATATAGCGCAAATATTTCTACACTTTATGTGGGGATTAAGTCTTAGTTTAGGTATAATCGCATTTAAATTAAATGTTGATATGAAGCTTTAATGATAAGCAAAAATAGAGGATTGTAATCTCAAAATGTAACATTAGGGATAAAAATTAACTTTAGTAACTAAAGTATAGTTTTTGTTTTACCTTTTACGAATGTTATTTACAAAAATCTTTTATTATAAGGTGAAACGAAATTCAATGTTTCATAATATCAACTTGCCATCTCGCGTGAGCGTAAGCAAAAGAAAGGGGTTAGAATGAGTGAAGATTCAGAAATAGCTTTGGTTGGTGGGGGCATTATGAGCATTACTTTGGCAGCGATGATAAAAGAGCTTCAACCTTCTGCGCATATTAGCGTCTATGAAATGTTTGAAGATGTAGCATTAGAGAGCAGTATGTGTTGGAATAATGCAGGAACAGGACATCAGGCATTATGTGAGCTAAACTATACACCTAAGAAAGCAGATGGCAGTATTGATATTACAAAGGCATTGAATATTAACCAACAATACGAATTAAGCAAGGAGTTTTGGGCATATTGTGTGAGAGCGGGGATTCTCAAAGAGCCACATACTTTTTTGAATCCTGTGCCACACTTGAGCTTTGTGGCTGATGATATTGTGCCTTATTTGAAGCAACGTTATGAAACGCTCAAAGCTTGTCCCCTTTTTGCTAATATGAGCTATTCTGAAGATAGGGATCAAATTAAGCAATGGGCTCCACTTTTGCTTGATGGGCGAGATGAAAAACAAAAAATAGCAGTTACTTATATGGAAGAAGGAACCGATGTTGATTTTGGCGAGATTGTGCGACAATTTAGAGATAAGCTAAGCCAAAAAGATGGTTTTAATGTGTATGTGAATCATAAAGTATGCGATTTACGCAAAGAGGGTAGTGTTTGGCAACTTGATATACTTGATAAACAAAAGGGCGAAAGAAAGCAAGTTAAAGCAAAATTTGTATTTTTGGGTGCGGGGGGAGGCTCGTTTCCACTTCTACAAAAAAGTGCCATACCTGAAGGTAGAGGATATGGCGGATTCCCTGTAGGTGGGCTATGGCTTGTGTGTAAAAACCGCGAGATTATAGAAAAACATAATGCTAAAGTCTATGGCAAGGCTTCTATTGGTGATCCTCCTATGTCTGTGCCACATTTGGATACACGCATCATAGAAGGTAAAAAAGAGCTACTTTTTGGACCTTATGCGGGATTTAATACCAAATTTCTTAAACGTGGTAGCTTCTTTGATTTTCCTTTATCTATACGTGCAAATAACTTCCTCCCTATGATTCAAGCAGGGTTAGATAATGTGCCTCTTACGATATATCTTATTAAGCAGATTCTAATGTTTCATTCTCAACGTGTGGATAAACTCAATATGTTTATTCCTGCTGCGAAGTTTAGAGATTGGCAGCCGGTGTTTGCGGGACAGAGAGTGCAGATTATCAAAAAAGATGCCAATGGCAGAGGAAGTTTGCAATTTGGCACAGAGGTGATTGCCTCACAAGATGGCTCTTTAGCGGCGTTACTTGGTGCATCTCCGGGTGCATCAACAGCGGTTAATATTATGCTTCAAGTTCTTGAACGTTGCTTTAGTGATAAGATGAATTCAAATGATTGGCGCGATAAGCTTGCTCAAATGGTGCCTTCTTATAAGCGCTCACTTGAAGAAAATATTACCCATTTTAATGAGTGTCGCTCAAAAACTGCTCAAACACTAAAAATGCCTTTCCGTCCAATTTAGTGCGTAAAAAAGTGTAGCTTTAAGCTACGCTCCTCAAGCTAAAAATCAATAATTTTTTGTTATAATGCTTCATTTATTTTATATTAAGGATATGCAATGGCGATTGGAATGAGCGAACTTAAAAAGGGTTTAAAAATTGAAATTGATGGAATTCCTTATAGAATCACAGAGTATCAGCATGTAAAGCCCGGTAAGGGAGCAGCATTTGTAAGGGCAAAAATTAAAAGCTTTCTTGATGGCAAAGTGATTGAAAAAACTTTTCACGCAGGCGATAAGTGCGAAGAGCCGAATTTACAAGAAAACACGATGCAGTTTCTCTACCACGATGGAAATACATTTCAATTTATGGATACAACAACTTATGAGCAGATAGCTTTGAGTGATGATCAAGTAGGTGATGCAGCAAAATGGCTCATTGATGGGCTTAATGTGCAGATTCTATTTCATAACCAAAAGCCAATTTCTGTTGATGTGCCACTTGTTGTAGAGCTTAGCATTACTGAAACTGCACCAAATTTTAAAGGCGATACAAGTAGCGGTGGTAAAAAACCCGCTACGCTTGAAACTGGTGCGGTAGTGCAAGTGCCTTTCCACGTGCTTGAAGGCGAAAAGATTAAAGTTAATACCGAAACCGGTGAATATCTCGAAAAAGTGAAATAATGAAGTTTTTTAAGAATCCTTGCATATTTTTTGCTTGATTAAAGCAGGAATTAAAGCAGGAATTGATAGAATCTGCCATTTTATTTTTTATAAGGATTATATAATGAAAAAAGGCATTCACCCAGAATATATACCCTGCAAAGTAACTTGTGTAACAAGCGGGAAGCAAATTGAAGTATTAAGCACCAAAAGTGAGCTTCGTATCGATATTTCGAGCTTTTGCCACCCATTTTATACCGGCAGTGATAAAATCACAGATATTACGGGACGTGTTGAAAAATTTAGACAAAAATATAATATGAAATAAGCCTGTGCTCACGCTTGTGCCAACTCCAATAGGGAATCTTGAGGATATTACCCTAAGGGCACTTAGCGCATTAAAGCAAAGTGAGATTATTTTATGTGAAGATACAAGGATTGCAAAAAAACTTCTTGAACTCCTTATTACGCGTCATTTACTGATACTCTCTGCAAATGAAGATTCTCAATCTTTTATCGACAAAAAGCAATTTATTCCCTTTCATTCTCATAATCAAGATGAATTTATTGCCTCTGTGAGTGAGGATTTTTTTAATGCAAATGTGCTGTATCTAAGCGATGCAGGAATGCCTTGTATTAGTGATCCGGGAGCGAGGCTTGTATCTTATGCAATAAAAAATCATATTCTTTTTGATATTTTACCCGGGGCGTGTGCGCTTAATGTTGCATTTTGTGGTAGTGGCATAGAATCTACACCTTTTGTATTTGTGGGATTCTTGCCACATAAAAAGCTAGAGCGTCAAAATAAAATCACTCAACTTGCCAAACTCCACATAGGAGGAGCATATAGCGTGATTTGCTATGAAAGCCCTCATAGAATCTTAGATACACTTGCAGATATAGATGCGCTTTTACCCTCAATATCGCTTAGTGTGCAAAAGGAATTAACCAAACTTCATCAGCAACGTTTTTATGGCAAGGCAAATGAAATAAGACAAGAGATAGAATCTGAATCTTCTGCCATACGCGGAGAGTGGGTAATTGTGTTTGATTTTACAAATGATATAGGTGCAGAGGAAAAAAAGTTCCTTAGATATGATGAAGTATTGTTGCTTGATATTCCACCTAAAACTAAAGCAAAGATTCTAAGTAAATTAAGTGCTAAAAGCCCGAAGCAATGCTATGAGGAATTATTGCAGCATAAGCCTTTGGAGCAAAAATGATTATTTATGGCAAACAACCTGTCCTTTATGCTTTGGAGACTTGTGCGTGGCGCATTGAGGAATTTTATTTTGCTAAAGAATTGCCAAAAGATATTTTTACGCGATGTGCAGGGCTTCATAAGCCGATTACAAGGCTTGATTTTAAAAAGGCTCAGGCTCTTGCTCGTGGAGGGAATCATCAAGGTATTTTAGCGCGTATTATCCCGCCTCGCCCCTTAAGTTTAGAGGAGTTAAAAAGCATAGATTCTTTACTTGTACTTTGTGATATAAGCGATGTTGGCAATATCGGTTCAATCTTTCGCACAGCCTATGCGCTTGGTGTAGGAGGCATTATTATTTCTCTGCCAAACCTTAGTCAAAAAGCATTAGAGAGTATAGCGCGTCTCTCAAGCGGTGCTTTTTTGCATATGCCTTATGGTGTATTTTCACATATATTTGATATAATAAATGAGCTAAAAAACGCACATTTTATGCTTATTGGCGCAGATATGCAAGGAGAACAAAAGATTCAAGTAGGACAAAAATGGGCTTTGTTTTTAGGGAGTGAATCTCAAGGTTTATCAGGTCGATTGAAGCACAAACTTGATACAATGCTTTCCATTAAAATGGCGCACAATTTTGATTCGCTTAATGTGTCTGTGGCTACAGGAATTTTAATAGATAGGATACAGAATGGAGAAAAATATTAATACTCAATTCCTCGATGAGGAGCTTAATAAACTTAAGGCTATTGGTGTAAAAGAGTTGAGCAAAACAACAAAGCTTTCAAGTTCAAAGATTGAAGATGTGCTTGAAAAACGTTTTGATAAAATTGATAGAGTAAGAGCAAAGGGGTTTATCGCTATTTTGGAGCGAGAGTATCATGTTGATTTGCACGATTGGATTGTGCAGTGGCAGAATACGCAAAAAGAGAGTATAAAAAGTGTCTCACAAGTGATTAGTAAGCAAGATGAAGAGGAGCGCATTTTACGATTAGTAGAGAATGTTGCTAAGGTAGAGGAAAAGCAAAAAGAAAAAGAGCAACAAAAAAATGAGCAAAAAAATCGTGATCATCAGGTGCTTAATCTTGCCCTCAAAGGTGAATCTCCTGCTAAATCTGATATGGAATCTTATAATTGGCTTTATGTTATTTTGGTGGCTATTCTTTTGGCGCTTATGGGGTATTTTGCTTATAAAGCATTTATACAAGATCACGGAGAAAGAGAAAAACCCCAATCTTTAGCGCAGACGAGTGATGATTCTCATTTATCTAAAGATGATAGCTATGATGGTATCTTTTTTGATCCGACTAAACCACAAGAAGATATAGTGATAGTAGAAGAATCTCAAACAGAGCCAGATTTGACACAAACACAAGAAGTTATATCCCAAGATATGCCTCAAACTTCACCTGTAGATTCGATACAAGAGGCGCAAAGCCACCCAGAGCAAAACTTCTTTTTTAATTCTCAAGCTACAACGCAAACGGCGCAGTTTGAACAGAATGTACAAGATTCTCAAGCTATGCAAAATACGACAGTTAAGGATAATATTTTACATATCACATCTGATTTTGACTTATGGCTTGGAGTGATTAATTTAGAAACGGGCTCAAAAGAGGATTTTTCATACAAAAAAGAATATGATGTGAAGCTTAGCCATAAAATGCTTTTTGTAATGGGACATAGTAATTTTAAGCTTACACTTAATGGCGAGAATATTTCTCATGGCACGAAATACCCAGTAAGAATGTATTATGATGGCACGACCTTGCAAGAAGTAGGCTATACAACCTTTAAGCAACTCAATGGTGGCAAAGAATGGTAAAAAAAGCTCTGCTGATGATGTTTCTAGCCATCTGTGCGTGGGCAGATACCTTTGATGATAAAATACGCAACTTAATGGGAGAGCAAAATTACCAAGTGAATGCAAACTTTGTCCATAGAATCTTTGCAAACAAAAATATGTATTACACAAGTGGGCGCTTTGATATTGCAAAGATTGTATATGCGCTTAAAGAAAATGGCTTACTCACTTCGCGTTTTGGGCAGCCAAGCGAAGTAAAATTAAGCTTTAGTGCGCGCACAAGCCCTATCTTGCTCACTAAAATTGGCAATAATATCCTCACAACAATGGGATATTCCTATTTTGTTGTGAGTAAAGCCGAATTAAGTAATGGCTTATCAAGCATAGAATTTTCGTTTAATACAGAGCATAGCCCTGATGTAGGGATTATCATCGATGAGCTTGGTAAGAGAGGTTTTGTTTGCCTTGATATTAATCGCGTGAATGCCCAGTCGTGGGAATATATGCTTGAGGTGCGTGAGCCACGATTGCCAAATACAAAACTTCTTGCTAAGACAGCTACATTGAATCTGCGTGAAGCTTCAGGCGAATATTGGCTCAATGTCAATACAAGCGGGGAGTTATATATCCAAGCGACAAATATGCCCAAATGGAGTCCGCGCGTGGTGCTTTATGATAGAAATTTAAGTATAGTAGATATGGTAAGCAATGTGGGCTCAAGTGCTTCTCTTAAAATAAAGATTCCACAAGGCGTGAGATTTGTAATGATTACAGATTATGATAGCCCTGAAAGTCTTAAAAGTGGAATTTCCGTGAGTTTGAATTAGTATTTTAGAATCTAAGAAAAGGATAAGTGATGTTTGATGAGATTGAGTTTGATAAAATAAAACGCCTACCCAAATATGTTTTTGCTGCTATTAATGAGATTAAGCTTGAGATGAGACGTAATAATGAAGATGTAATTGACTTTTCTATGGGGAATCCTGATGGCAAAACACCTGATCACATTATTCAAAAGCTTTGTGAGGCAGCACAAAAAGAAAAGAATCAGGGCTATTCTGTAAGTCGTGGTATCTATAAATTGCGTTTAGCGATTTGTAATTGGTATAAGCGCACTTATAATGTAGATTTAGATCCTGAAAATGAGGCTTGTGTAACAATGGGGAGCAAAGAAGGGTATGTGCATCTTGTGCAGGCAATTGCAAACGCTGGGGATAATGCTATCGTAGCTGAACCCGCCTATCCTATACATTATTATGCTTTTATTTTAAATGGTGCAAATGTCTCAACCTTTGGATTGAAGTGGAATGAACAAATGGAGCTTGATGTTGAAGATTTTTTTGCTAATATCAAACGCGTTTTGCGTGAGGTAATGCCGCGTCCAAAATTTGTAGTGGTTAATTTTCCTCATAATCCAACAACTATTGTTGTGTATAAGGAGTTTTATGAGCGTTTGGTAGCTATGGCAAAGCAGGAGAGATTTTACATTATTTCTGATATTGCCTATGCAGAGCTTTGTTTTGATGGATTTAAAACCCCTAGCATTCTTGAGATTCAAGGAGCTAAAGATGTAGCCGTAGAGAGCTATACGCTTAGCAAAACCTACAATATGGCGGGTTGGCGTGTAGGCTTTGTGGTGGGAAATAAGAAAATTATTCAGGCTTTGCAAAAAATTAAGAGTTGGATTGATTATGGTATTTACACACCTTTACAAATTGCCTCAACGGTTGCGCTTAATGGCGATCAGTCTTGTGTGGAGGAGATTAAAGGCAAGTATGAAAAGCGTATGGAGGTATTGATTAAAAGCTTTGGGGAGGCAGGTTGGAAGATGCAAAAGCCTAAGGCAAGTATGTTTATTTGGGCAAAATTACCCGAGTGTGCGCGTGATTTGGGGAGTTTGGAATTTTCAAAAAGATTGCTTAAAGAAGCAAAAATTGCAGTCAGTCCGGGAGTAGGATTTGGCGAATATGGCGAGGGTTATGTAAGAATCGCGCTTATTGAAAATGAAAAGCGTATTCGTCAAGCCGCGCGGAATCTCAAGGCATTTCTTAAGCAATTTGGATAAGGAAAAATATGTCAAAACTCATTGTAGGCATGATTGGCTTTGGCGTAGTGGGGGGCAGTGTTTTAAAAACCTTGCTTTATAATCGTGCGATTATAAATGCGAGGGCAGGTAAGGAAATTATTATAAAAAGCATTGTTGTACGCGACGTATCAAAGGCTCAAAAAAAGCTCAAAGAGCTCCATACTCAAGTTAATGTGAGTGATAATATAGAAGATATTTTGCAAGATAAAGAGATTGAAGTAGTGCTTGAGCTTATGGGTGGGGTGGATCTTGCCTATGAGATAGCTAAAAAAACCCTTCTTGCTAGGAAAGCCTTTGTTACTGCTAATAAGGCGATGTTGGCATATCATCGCTATGATATTGCTCCTCTTGCAAAAGGCTTACCTGTAGGCTTTGAAGCAAGTGTATGTGGAGGGATTCCAATTATTGGTGTGTTAAAAGATGGCTTAAGTGCTAATCATATTCTGGCTATTGCTGGTATCTTAAATGGCACAAGTAATTATATCCTCACACAAATGCAACAGCATAAGCAGGATTTTCACACTGCATTGGCTGAAGCGCAGAATCTTGGCTATGCAGAGGCTGATCCCACACTTGATATAAGCGGTGGCGATGCAGGACATAAGCTTCTTATTCTCGCTTCTCTTGCATATGGGATTCACGCTATGCCTGAAGATATTTTGATTGAAGGGATTGAGGGTATTATGCCTGATGATATAGAGTTTGCCAATGAGTTTGGCTATGTGATTAAGCTCCTTGGTATTGCCAAAAAGCAGGATAGCGAAGTAGAATTGCGCGTTCATCCGTGTATGATTAAAAAAGATGCGATGATAAGCAAAGTTGATGGCGTGATGAATGGCATTAGTGTAGTAGGGGATTGCTTGGGTGAGAGTATGTATTATGGTGCTGGAGCTGGTGGAGATGCGACTGCAAGCTCTGTGGTAAGTGATATTATAGCGATTGCTAGGGGTGAGAGTGCCGCGATGCTTGGCTTTGAGCATATACACGAGCATTGCAAGCTAAAGAATAAAGATGAAATTTTTTCACGTTATTACATACGCCTTTATGTGAGTGATAAACCGGGCGTTTTGGGGCAGATTTCGCAGATTCTAGGGAAACATAATATCTCTATTAAGGCATTTTTGCAAAAAGAAACTGATAATAAAAATGTTGCAAAAATGCTTTTTTCTACGCATCATTGCTATGAAAAAAATGTCAATGCTGCTTTTATGGAGCTTAGTGCGATTGAGTGTGTTGTGCAAAAGCCTTATAAAATGAGATTAGAAGATTTGGGAGAGTGATTCTAGGTTTTGTATGTGTGATATACATAGAAGCCCTTATAAAAAATAAAAAAATCAAGTAAGCTTGTGATTGTAGCTTTGCGTTAGAGTTTAAGCTCATATTAAAATGGGAATCAAAAAATTAATTAAGGTAAATAAGGGAGTTTCTAAGAATCTCGTGCTTTATGATTCCAAAAATCTTGCTATTTTACAAAAGATTCTAGAATCTCATAATGATATATAAGGCAGGAGCTAAGCTAGATTCAAGCAAGTATTGAATATGCTTCAATACTTGTAAAAAAGGAGCAAAGTGAGTAGGCAAAAGGGCGCACAGGCAGAGGAGGTAGCGTGTGCGTTTTTGCGCAAAAATGGCTTTGAGATACTCGAGCGCAATTTTTTTGCACGATATGGGGAGATTGATATTATTGCGCGTAAAGATGAAGTGCTACATTTTATTGAGGTAAAAAGCGGAGTGGGCTTTGAGCCAATCTATAATATCACGCCAAGCAAACTTGTAAAATTGCACAAAGCCATAGGGCTATACATCTCTACGCATCACATCACACAAGCCTACTGCCTTGATGCACTTATTATTAAAGATGGACAATGTGAAATGATAGAAAATATCACTTTTACTTAAAATATTTATCTTTTGTTTTATGTGTTTGATTTTTAGATTTCTTTAATACATATCTATAAAACTTTAGGCTTTGATATTATTTTATTCAAAGAGTGCAAAAAAGCTTCTCTTAGGGCAATAAGAGAGTGTGATTGCAAACTCTCAAAGCCATTTTGCTCTATGTAGCCTTGAATCCATTGTATAAACTCTCCCTCAAGGGCGCAATATGCGTTGTTTGCCTGCCATTTTTTGCCCTTGCTTTTAGGTAAAGTTTGTGTGCGCACACATTGCTCAATTATCTCACGCAAGGCTTTCCACGCACGATAATACGCACCTTTATATTTAAACATAAAACCAGCACTATCTTCAAGTACATATCCTTCAATGAAGCCATTTTCTCGTTTGCCTTGTGCAAATAGTGAAAGTTTATCCGCAGATTCTGCCACACCCTCGCAAGAAAGAAATGCACTCACTTCTTCCCAAGAATGAAGCACTTTTTTGCGCTCCTTGCAGATAAAGCCAAATCTTTCCCCAAGCACACAGAGTTCTATAAAAGGGAGCTTTGTATAAGTAGGTGAGTTATAAATTGCATCAAGTAAAATCACTTGAGGCTTTTCATAAGCGATAATATGTGCTTGCAAAGAACTTATCTCATCGGCTTTAATGAGTGTATAGCGCGAGGGCAAAGGCTGAAACAAAGAATCTTG
>NZ_JAFLSB010000017.1 GCF_022511165.1 Helicobacter sp.
AAGAAAAATCTTTTTGATAAAAATAACTTGTCTTTCAACAAAAAATCAGCACAAACAAAGACAAGGAAGCATACTTGTGTTTGTTTAATATTACTAGAATCTTCGCTAGATTCGTGCAATATGTTGGGCTATCAGCTCTCCCATTTGTGTGCACCCCACCCTTTGCATTCCCTCACTCATCATATCGCCAGTGCGATAGCCCTTATCAAGCACATTTTGCACTGCTAATTGTATGGCTTCACTTTCTTTTTGTAGTCCAAATGAAAGCTCTAGCATCATTGCGGCTGAAAGTATTGTGCCTATGGGATTTGCGATGTCTTGCCCAGCAATATCAGGCGCGCTGCCGTGGATTGGCTCATACATTCCTAAGCTTTGAGTTGAGAGTGAAGCGGAGGGGATAACGCCAATCGTGCCGGTAATGATACTTGCCTCATCACTTAAAATATCGCCAAACATATTTTCAGTGAGTATTACATCAAATTGGCTTGGTGCGCGGCAAATCTGCATAGCAGCATTATCTACATACATATAGCTAAGCTCCACATCGGCGTAATTTTTAGCCACCTCATCAACCACCTCTCGCCATAAGCGCGAAGAGCTAAGCACATTTGCTTTATCTACGCAAACAAGCCTTTTTTGGCGATTTCTAGCGATATTAAAAGCCACCTTGGCAATAGATTCTATTTGTGAGGCACTATAAGTCATTGCATCACTTGCGACTTTTTGCCCATTTATTTGCTCGATTTTATGCTCACCAAAATACACTCCGCCAATAAGCTCCCGCACGATAATAAAATCAATGCCTTTGTCTAAAATCTCCTTTTTGAGCGGACTTGCATTGCTAAGTTGAGGGAGTAGGGTTGCTGGGCGGATATTTGCAAATAGCCCCAATTCTTTGCGCAAAGTTAAAAGTGCCTTTTCTGGGCGATTGTGGCTTGGCTCATTATCCCATTTAGGACCACCTACTGCACCTAAAAGCACACTATCGCTTTCCTTGCAGATTTTTAGGCTTTCTTGTGGGAGGCACTCTCCGCACGCATCAATAGCGCTCCCCCCTGCCAAAACCTCTTGCAATATAAACTTATGCCCGTAAGCTTCCTCCACTACCCTTAGGACTTTCAAGGCTTGTGTGATGACTTCTTTGCCAATACCATCGCCATAAATAACTGCAATGCGCTTTTCCATATTCTCTCCTTATGGGTTTAGGTTGTTTAAATTAGTGTTTTTGTTTGTTGGCAATCCAATTCAAATACCCATTGGCATTGATAATCTCTTGGATAAAAGGCGGAAAAGGCGCAGTATTAAAATGTTGATTGTTTTTGCAATTTGTGATAATGCCCCCATCAAAATCAATCGCCACCTCATCGCCATTTTCAAGGCTTTTTGCAATTTCTTCAGATTCTATAATAGCAAGACCGATGTTAATGGCATTGCGATAAAAAATACGAGCAAAACTTTTAGCGATGATACAAGAGATTCCACTTGCCTTAATCGCAATAGGTGCGTGCTCTCGGCTTGAACCACAGCCAAAATTCCAACCACCCACCATAATATCTCCCTCTTTTACTTTGCTCACAAAGTCTTTATCAATGTCTTCCATACAATGTGAGGCAAGCTCCTTATGATCGGCTGTATTTAAATATCGTGCGGGAATAATCACATCAGTATCAACATTATCACCATATTTATGGACAAAGCCTTGTGCTTTCATTTACTCTCCCTTGTGTTATTTTTTAGATTCTAGATTTATAGAATATCTTGTGGTGCGCTTAAATATCCGCTTACTGCACTTGCTGCTGCTACTTCAGGAGATGAGAGATACACTTCGCTTGTGGTATGTCCCATTCTGCCCACAAAATTACGATTGGTTGTAGCTACGCATTTTTCATTTGCTGCTAGGATTCCCATATGTCCGCCTAAGCAAGGACCACAAGTAGGCGTAGAAACCACACAACCTGCTTTAATAAAAGTCTCTAAATATCCTCTATTAATGCACTCTAAGTAAATATTTTGTGTTGCAGGAATGATAATGCAACGCGTATTTTTGGCAATTTTTTTATCTTGGAGAATATTTGCTGCCACCGCCATATCGCTTAATCGCCCATTGGTGCAAGAGCCAATAACTACTTGATCAATCTTGATCTCGCCCCATTGCTCCTTTTCTTTGGTATTTTCAGGCAGATGCGGAAACGCCACGGTGTGATTAATGCTATCAAGGTTAATATCAAAAACTTGCTCATATTCGGCATCTTCATCGGCTTTGTAGATTCTAAATTCTCTATTTGTGCGCCCTTTAGCGTATGCAAGCGTAATATCATCAACCTCAAAAATGCCATTTTTTGCTCCGGCTTCAATCGCCATATTTGCGATACAAAGCCTATCGTCCATAGTGAGATTTTTTAATCCCTCTCCCCCAAATTCCATACTTTTATAGAGCGCACCATCAACGCCAATTTTGCCAATAATATGCAAAATCACATCTTTGCCACTCACAAAGGGGCGCAACTTACCTTTAAGATTAAATTTCATCGCTTTTGGGACTTTAAACCACGCTTGTCCTGTTGCCATACCTACTGCCATATCAGTAGAGCCTACACCGGTAGAGAATGCTCCCAACGCCCCATAAGTGCAAGTATGTGAATCTGCACCAATAATCAAATCGCCAATGGTTACGATGCCTTGTTCAGGTAAAAGCGCGTGTTCTACGCCCATATTTCCCACATCATAGTAATGAGAAATATCAAAATCCTTAGCAAAACAGCGACATTGCGCACTTTGTGTAGCAGCCTTGATGTCTTTATTTGGAGCAAAATGATCCATCACTAGCGAGATTTTATCTTTATCAAATACTTTTTCAAATTTTGCCGCCTTAAAAGCATTAATCGCCACAGGTGTAGTAATATCATTACCAAGCACCATATCAAGCTTTGCCATAATCAAATCGCCCGCTTGCACTTTTTCTAGTCCTGCGCGATGAGCTAGAATCTTCTGCGACATCGTCATTCCCATTTCTTCTCCTTGCGTTTATTGAGATTAGAATCTTAGGCTAAGATTCTATTGAGCGCACTTGTTAGCCCAAAGACAGAAGCCGCAATAATATCACTATCAATACCTACTCCAAAGCATTTTTGTCCATTGCTTTCAATCTGCACAAAGGATACGGCTTTAGAATCTGAACCCTTTTTCAAGCTATGCTCACTATAATCAAGTATATCAAAATTGATATCTAAATATACCCTTAGTGCATCTGCTACGCTATCAAGTCGCCCATTTCCCTTGCCTTTAATCTGCGCTTTGTTACCATTTTTGTCAATTTCAAGCGATACTTCAATGCTAGAATCTGCACCTTGTTGCTCAAAGCGAAAGGACTTTATACCAAAATATGTGTGAAGATTCACAAAATCGCGAACAAAAATATCACAAATTTCATTTGGCTCTAGCTCTCTATGTTCTCTATCGGATATATTTTTTATGTAATAGGAGAATTCCTCTCTTAAAAGCGAGGGGAGATTAATCCCATAATGATGATGCAAAATGTAGGCAATGCCACCCTTGCCACTTTGAGAATTAATGCGAATAACATCACTTTCATACGCGCGTCCTACATCTTTTGGATCAATAGGCAAATAAGGTACGCTCCAAGTTTTGAGTTGATGATCTCTGTGATATGCCATTCCCTTAGCGATAGCATCTTGATGAGAGCCAGAAAAAGCGGCAAACACAAGCTTTCCAGAGTAGGGCTGTCGCTCATATACTTGCATTTTGGTTACTTTTTCATACACATCACAAATACTAGGAATATCACTAAAATCAAGCTTAGGATCTACGCCGTGTGTGTGCATATTCATCGCTAGGGTAATAATATCCACATTTCCTGTGCGCTCACCATTGCCAAAAAGTGTGCCCTCGATTCTATCGCCTCCTGCTAAAAGCCCAAGTTCTGCATCAGCTACTGCACAACCTCTATCATTGTGTGGGTGCAAAGAGATAAGCACATTTTCGCGTTCCTTAAGATGCTTTGACATATATTCTACTTGACTTGCATAGATATGAGGGAGGCTCATTTCCACGGTTACAGGGAGATTGATGATGAGCTTTTTTTCTGCAGTTGGCTTAAAGACATCAATCACAGCATTACATACCTCAAGGGCATAATCCACCTCCGTGCCACTAAAGCTTTCAGGCGAATACTCAAATCTAAAATTCCCCTTGGTATTTGCCGCGCATTCTTTAAGATACATTGCACCCTCACACGCAATAGATTTTATATCTTCTTTGGATTTTTTAAATACCTGTTGGCGTTGGGCAAAAGATGTGGAATTATAAACATGCACTATCGCATTTTTGCACCCTTCAAGACTTTCAAAAGTTTTTTTGATGATATGCTCTCTTGCTTGAGTAAGCACCTGCACACTTACATCATCGGGGATAAGATCTTGCTCAATAAGTGTGCGTAAAAAGCGATATTCTGTTTCACTCGCTGCGGGAAAACCCACTTCAATTTCTTTGAATCCAACTTTAAGGAGGAGTTTAAAAAATGTAATTTTCTCTTCTAGGCTCATTGGAGTGATAAGGGCTTGATTCCCATCGCGTAAATCTACACTGCACCAAATAGGTGCTTTTTGAATATATTCCTTTTTGCTCCACTCTAAAGATTCCTTTGGAGGCATAAAATAGCCTCGTTGATATTTTGTATGACTCATAAAAACTCCTAATGTTTAAGAAAAAATTATACTCAAAAAGTTTTGTGATTGTAGCAATAAAAACTAACAAATGATAAAAATTATCCATAAAAAGAAAGAGTTTCTCTTTTTCATTTAAAATCGTCAAAATTTATGCACATCTTAAGCCTCATTTTGGGCGTTTATGCAATGCTCAAAAATAAATTGATGCTCTTTGGGAAGTGCATCAAAAAGTGCTAAAGCAAGAGCGCGAATCTCCCATAGTGCAGACTTAGAAGAGCGCAGAGAGAGAAAATTTTGCAAACTTCGTGCATTAATGCTAAAGCTTAATTCTGTGCGATAGGATTCTGGCATAGCAAACTTGGCAATATCATTGCTCACATTATTACATAAAATCTCGCGCAAGGCTTCAAGGGCGCGGAGCGAGGCGTGATTAACTTGTTCATTTTCTGTAAAAACGACAAATTCTTCTGCGCGGGCAAGATTTTCACTATTTATGGGCAAAAAGCTAGGGAGATTTTTGAGCTCTTTAAGCGTATAGCGCGAGGATTTGACACTATAACTTGCTAGGCGATGGCGCGCTAATTCCTGTAAGCACGCGCGAGAAATACCTTGAATATAAAAATTATAATATAAATGCTCCAAAGTACTCGCGTGCTTGTATTTATTGCCCACTCTATCGATAAGTTCCTTATCTTTTTCTCCACCATTATCGCCTTTATCAAAGCTTTGCCAACAAGTGCGTATGGCGTTGCTACAAATGTTTAATGGTGTGTAATGCAAAAGTGTAATATGAATTTTACATTTTTTTTGCTCTCCCATTGCCTCTCCTCTTGGTGAATTTGTATAGAATCTGCAATATTACCAAAATTAATACGCCTAAATATTAATGCCCTTTAATGCGCGTAAAAAGGCGATTTCTTGAATCAATGAGGAGAGAGTATGATTTGGCTTGATATTATTGATCCCAAATATGTGATGTTTTTTAAATCCTTGCTTCCAGAGCTTCAAAAGCTAGATAAGCTACTTATTACTACACGCAAGAGTGAGGAGTATGCAGAATGCGCAAAGCTTTTAGAGCTTTTTAAAATACCTGCGTATGAAATTGGTGGCTATGGAGGGGCAAGTAAGCTTGGCAAATTTCATTCTCGTCTGCAAAGACAAAGTGGATTCTTAGCCCTTTTTAAAGAGCTTGATGTATTGCCTCGTCTTTTTATCACCGGCGCAAGTGTTGATGGGGTGCAATGCGCCTTTGGTTTAGGCATACCGGTAGTGCATTTTGCTGATACACCTGTGGCTGATTGCACCTTTAGCACACAAAAGCTCACGATTCTCTCTCGCCTTACCCTCCCGCTCTCAACGCTTGTCTTTCGCCCTTTTGTTGTGCCAGAGATATGCTATACAAGTTTAGGACTACACCCCTCACAAGTGATTGCTTATCATTTTATTGATGTGGTGCTATGGCTCCAAAATGTGCCAAGTCTAGCGCGAGATTGCCCACAGAGAGCAGCATTTATGCGTGAATGGGGGTTAGATAAGAAGCTCCCTATTATTTTGGTGCGGGAGGAGGAATATAAGGCGCATTATGTCAAAGAAAAATTGCCCATTATTTATGAGAGTATAGGGTTACTTAGCAAATGGGCAAATATATTACTTATACCTCGCTATGGGAAAAAAGAGCTAGAATCTGCCTTTGGCGAGGTAGAAAATGTTCATATTCTCACACAAAAGCTACCTCCAAAGGCATTTTATCCCTTTATAGATTTGCTTCTTGGTGGTGGGGGGACCATGAATCTTGAGGCGTGTTATTTGGGGATACCTGTCATTTCTACACGTTCGCTTTTGCTTTTTCACGATACTTTTTTGCTTGAATCCAAGCTTATGTATCACGCCCAATCTGCCACGCAAGTGCAGAATTTGGCTCAACATATTCTTGCAGAATCCAAGGCTCATTATAAAAGAGATGATATTTTTGCTCCACAAGGAGTGGATTTTAGCAGTATTTTAGAGCCTATACAAAGATTATTGCAAGATTAATACACCCCGCTCATTGCTGCTGTACTCATATCCCACATAGGCACAAAAATACCTAATGCTAAAAAGAGTAAAGCAATGCCCATAACAAGGCTTAAAAGCGGCTCAATGAGCGAGATAAGAAAATTAATCTTCTCTTGTGTAATCTCCTCGAATCTTTTTGCACATACCTCGAGCATTTCAGGGAGTTTGCCACTTTGCTCACCTGCGGCAATGAGCGCTAAAGAAATTTCATCGATTACATTGGCTTGTGTGAGGGCGAGTGAGAGGCTTTTGCCATTTTTTACAGATTCTAAAACCTGCACAAAATGTGCTTTAAGTGCGAGATTTGAAAGGGTATTATTACTTAGAGAAAGTGCTATATCAAGCGGAGTGGCGGATTTAAGCTGTAAGAAAAGCGTGAAAGTATATTGATAAAACATATTAAGCTGAATAATCTCCCCTATAAAAGGTAGATGCAAGGCAATATTGTGGCATTTATGCTTAAAAGTTGCAGAATGTATATAGAATCGATGAATGATAAAGGCAGAAATAACAAGAAAGAGGCAAAAAATCAATCCAAAATGCGTGAAAAATGATTGTAAATGAATGAGTATTCGTGTGTATATAGGAAGGTTGGCGTTTAGCTCTTCAAACATCACTAAAAATTCAGGCAATACAAAAGCCACAAGCCCTACAAATGCACCTATGATACTTATAAGCACAAGCAGAGGATAAAAAAGGGCGCGTTTAATGCTATTTTTGTTTTTATGCTCTCGTATGGAGTGATTGCTAAGCATTTTAAAAATCTTACCAAGCTCACCGCTTTTTTCGCCAAGAGCTATCATATTCCAAGCCATATCGCCAAAAATATCCCTATGCTCTTTAAAGCTTAAGGAGAGTTTTTGTCCAAGATTTAATCGATAGGCAATCTCAAGCAAAATCCGCTTAAGCGGTGGTTTTTTGGTATTTTTCGCACATACTTCAATTACCTCAAGTATGGGCAAAGACGCACTAAGCATTATAGAGATTTGCAAAAAAAGTGCGCTAATATCTTGTGTGGTAATTGTATTATCAAAGCGCAACATCTGTAAATGTAAAAATTCAAAACCACTTAGGGCTTTAATCTCAATAGGGTAGATATGGTATTTATGCAAACTCTGCTCTTTTGCATTTTCATACGAAGTAGAAAAGAGGGTTATTTGCACATTTTGATTATCTTTTATGCCCTTAATAAGATATTTTTGTGGCAATTTTTTCATATATTGCAAATCCTATATATTTCTTCAAAGCTACTTTGCCCATTTTTGAGAAGCTCCATACCCTCTTCAAGCAAGGTTTTAAATCCCATTTCTTTAAGCACAGCAAGAATCTTGGCTTTATCCTGTGGTGATTTAATGTAATCATAAAGCAAGGGAGAAATAGGTAATACTTCAGCACATAGCGTCCGCCCACTAAATCCTTGCCCATTACAATGCCCACAGCCAGAAGATTCAAAAAAGCTCCCTTCTTGGATATGCTTCCATAGATGCAAAAGATTCGCATTTGAAAGCTTATTATACACTACTTTGGCGGGAAGTGGCACTTTGCAATGTTGGCATAATTTGCGCACAAGTCTTTGAGACAGCACAAGGCGCATACTTGAAGCAAGCAGATAGCTTTGCGCCCCCATATCAAGCAAGCGCTCTATAACGCTTAGGGAATCATTAGCGTGCAAAGTGCTTAGCACCAAATGCCCCGTTAAAGAAGCCCTCAAGGCTATATCAAGGCTTTGTTTGTCGCGTATCTCGCCAATCATCAATATATCCGGATCGTGTCGTAGCAATGCCCGAAGAGCTTTACTAAAGCCAAAATCATATTTGTCATTTATCATCACTTGCGTAGTGAGTTGAGTATGATATTCAATGGGATCTTCAAGGGTAATAATTTTTTTATGCGGAGATTTTATGGATTCTAACATCGCGTGAAGCGTTGTTGATTTGCCGCTTCCTGTGGGACCTGTGAGCAAGATAATGCCTTGAGATGCGCTGATATGAGTAGATATGATGTCTAAATGCTTTTCATTAAAGCCCAAAGATTGAAGCGTGATTGTTTGCGTATTCTTAGAGAGGATTCTAATCACAAGCGATTCGCCACCAAAAGAGGGCAAAATGGAGAGGCGAAAATCATAAATTAAGCCATTAAATTCCCTTCCAAATCGCCCATCTTGACTTTGGCGCGTCTGGGTAATATCAAGCTCACATTCAAGTTTTAAACGCGAACTCAAAACACTAAGCACATCAGATTCAAAACAAAAAAGCTCTTGCAATAAGCCATCTATGCGCGCTCTAATACGCGCTTTGCTGTGTCCATTTTCTACAAAAGATTCAAAATGCACATCACTTGCTTTTTGCTCAATGCAGGTAAGTAAAATAAAATCAAGCAATGCTACCACGCACATATCTTCATTGGTAGAATCTATGTTTGTTTGGCTATGTCTTGGGTTTGTGTGCTGCTTAAGAAGCGCGTTTTTGAGGCTATGAAAGCGCTGAAAAAGATAAATGCGATGAGATTGAAGATTAAAGTCTTGCTTTGAGACATTAAAAAAGCATAAATGTGCTTGAGGGTAGAGACTTAAGATATGCGCGCGGATAAGCCCAAGTGGAGCACCATCTGCATAAAGTGCAATGTGAATCTCATTTGTGTTTTCATTGATATTAAAAATCAAACATTGATGCTTTTTTATAAATTTATACTCAAGCGCGATTAGGCATAATTCATTGAGCACAAGGTTTTGTAGGCTTACTGAAGAAAAACTCATTCTTGAATCCCGATGGATTCTTCTTTTGTAGAATCTTGAGGTTGGCGAGATTGCGTGAAGTCAATGATAGATTCAATATGTTTTTGTTCTTTAAGTGAGGGGGGAGATTCAAAATGAATAATGCGCGGGGCAATAACAATCACCATTTCTTGCGTTTCTTTGATGCTTGTTTTATAGCTAAAGAGATACCTTACAAGTGGAATATCACCCAAAATTGGCACTTTGCGGATTACTTGCCCTTCTGTTTTATCAATAAGCCCACCGAGTATGATTTGCTCCCCATTTTTGACTTGCACAAGAGAAGAGAGTTGTTTTGTGGAGAGATTGGGCGGCATTTCAAGCGCGGTTGTTTGATTTTCAGTGGCAATATCTTTTGTTTTGGTAATGGAGGGATTAATTTTTAAAATAATCTTATCCTCTTTAATGCTTGGTGTTACATCAAGCAAGATTCCTGCAAATACAGAGGGAAAAGCTTGGGCATTATTTTGTATGGAAGTGCCTTGTGTGGTTGTTTGATAGGTGGTGTTTTGAGCATATCGAAGCACGCTACCTACGCTAATGATTGCAGGTTGATTATTGAGTGTGAGTACTTTGGGATTAGAGACAGATTGCACCCTACCATAGGTTTTAAGAAATTCTACAATGCGTTGAATGCTTATCCCTTGTGAGAAAATATTAATTGCAAAGCTTGTGCCGCTTGAACTCACGCTCCCACTGCTACTATTTTCTGCATTTGGTGGGAGAGTGAGGAGATTGCCTAATTTATAAAACTCATTCCAATCCACGCCATAAGTTTGATTATCAGTGTGTTGGAGATTAAAAATATGCACATCAATAAGCACCTGTCTTTGAATCTTTTCATTGAGATTATGGATATATTGCTCAACTCGGCGCATTTGTGAGGGAGTAGCGGTAATAGTGAGCAATCCTGCGGCTTTGTTGATAATAATATCTTTGCTTTTGCCCTTTAATTCTGCGATTTTTGGTTGGTATATATCACCGGGTGCGTAAGCAACACCCGCAATTTCATCGTGCAATTCACCCCAAAAATCAATTTCATCAATGCTATAAATTTTTGTCCCACTTTTGCCAATATTTGGATTATTTGAAGTTGCCTTGTCTATAGCCATTTTATGTGCTTGTGAGTTAAGCTCAAAATCTGAAAAACCCAGCGATGTGTGGCTGTAATTGGTGTTATAGAGACTTTGGGTTTGATTATCTTGTGAAAATATAATATCTGTATTGCTTGAGCCTACGCGTGTGGTGGCGATATAGTGAATCTCAAAGGTTTTAGTAAGAAGTGAGCTAATTTTGAGTGTATCGCGTTCAAGCTCATAATAGAAATCATTGCCAAGAATAAGGCTATTTAAGACATTTTTTAGGGGCTTATCTTTTATGTAAATAGCCATCTTTTTATTATCAAGCATTGTTTTGGTATTTTCTTGTGCATAAATAACATTGAGTTGGCATTGTGCGGCGACTTCCTCGATAATTTTGCTTAGGGAGACATTGCTATGAGAGCGGATATTAATAGGCGTGTTGCAAGCAAAAAGCGTCAAAGGCAAAAGATAAAAGCTTAAATAAGCAATCTTGGACACCTTCAACTCCTTCTTAAGATTGTTGTGTAAGCGTAGTAAAATATTGTAGCCTACATAAAATAATATGAGATTATTCTTTTGCCACTCCCTCATCAAGGTCGTTCTTTTTATTGTTATTTGTGTGGATGTTTTCATCTATGCCTTTGCCTATGGGAATTTTTTGAATGAGTTTGCCTTTTTGGACGAGTATATATTGGGTGTGTATATCAAGGATTGTATAGCCTCGTATCTTTTCGCCTTTATGAAGCCATTCTCCATTAATAAGGGCTTTACCATTGATAATAGCATAGAGTTCAAGTGTTTCTTGAGTGAGATTATGCTCAAATGGATTGCGTAGATTCTCTAATGTCTCAAGGCTTTGTATTTTAGAAAAATGTTGCAAAGAAGAAAGAAACTGCTCTATTTGTGCTTTATTCATAGCTTGAAGTGCAGGAGCAAAAAGTATTATGCCTAAAAGCACATAAAGTTGCTTCATCTCTTTTTTCATTGCTGCACCCCTCTTTTTTCTTCTTTTCCTCCTTGCAAACGATGATCTATCATCAAAATATGAAAGGCGATATACGCATTATCTTTTGGCACAAGATGCAAAAAATCAACACTCAAAAAGCGATGAGATTCTATATGTGAAAGTAGAGCAATAATATCATCAAAACTCCCCTCCCCTTCTACACTAAGGGCATTAAGCGTGGGATAGGGGGCAAGAGAAAAAAGCGTAAGATTGTGGTCTTTAGCAAATTCAATGAGTGTGGGCATAAGCGTAAAAGGGTTGAGCAAAGGCTCTTGCGCGGTAAAATGCTGCTCTAAAAGTTTAAGATTGTCTTCTAGGTTATGGAGTGCTGTTTGTAAAGAGTGCATTTGCTCTAAATGAAGCGTTTTAGCATCGTGCAAGGAATCCCAAGAGAGTTTTAATTCTTTTTGCGTATGAGAATAAAGCGTTGTGAGGGTGCGATAATTTTCAAGCAATGGCATATAGATAAAATCAAGCACAATAAATATTACACATAAGCTTATAGCAATAAGAAGCAAGTATTTTTCGCGCCTCGTCTTGGTGGAGAGAAAATGATGTATGAATCCTTGTATTTTTGTAAGAAAAGCTCTATATTGCATAGCGCACCACGATGATATGTGCATAAAAACGCGGAGATTCTGCACTTTCTTTGTCCTCTATAATAGAATCTTGCAAAAAGACTTGTGCATTAGCGTGAAAATGTGCAAAAAGCGTAGAGATATGAACTTGACTTTGCGCACTCACTTGGAGTGAGGCAAGAAACATATTTGGGCTAAAATAAAAGCTTATATATTCATAGTTAATCGAATTTGCACGCGCATTGAGAATCTCTTGCACAAACATATAGCGTTGGTTATAGTTTTGCTGCCACAAATAAAGTTCCTCCAAGTTGCGCACGAGTTGCTCTTGTTTATATGCAAGAGATTGGAGTGTATCGTGTGTGAGAGATTGTAGAGATTGTGTTGTGGGAGATTCTGCTTGGATAAAAAGCGCCTCACTTTGAGCATTAAGTTCAGTAATATTGCGTTGTAGGGTGTGATTATAGACAAAAAGACTTAAAGGAATAATGCACATAAACATCGCACATATAAAGGCAAGTGCATAGTATAGTTTTTTATGTGGGTGTGGTTTTGGAGCGAAATTTGGCAAAGCATCTTGTGATGCAATCAAGGCATAATGCAAGGCTAAAATTGCTCTAAAGTCTTTTAAGTCCATATGGCGCGTTTGCTCACATATATGGCTTAGTGGAGCGATATGGAGTGTTTGGTTATTGATGTGGGGTGCACTGATATAAAAACTATTATCTTCTTTTGCTTTGAGTAAGGATATAAGGGCATTATGCTCTTGCATCAAATAATAAATATGTGTGAAATGCTGATGATAGGCTTCTTGTAAATAAATAATATGTGCGTTAATGAGAGTGTGTAATTCATCTTGGTTAGATTCTGCAGTTGGTGAGTGAATCTGCTCTAATGATGTGTGCTGACTTTTTTTACAGGGCAATATTTCTTTGAGCATACCCTTTTGAAAATAGCAGAGATATGATTCTATATAGGCAATAAAATTTTCTTGTATATTAAGCGCGCTAAGAGCGCAAGGCAAGAATATATCGCAGGTAATAATATGTGTTTTTGGAAGTGAAAAATCTTGTGTGCATTTAGTTTTATGATAAAAAAAGCATTCACACATACATTTTTGCTCATCAAAGAGATGAGCGCGTGAGGTAAAATAAAGCTCATAGGTATAGGGTGGCTCATCTAGGGCGGATTGTTGGTAGGCGAGGGCAAAAAGAAGTGAAGAAATATGAGAGCTTTGCATAGATTCTTTTTGTATTTCTAGGGTAAGATGTGTGAAATATGATAGAGGGGGGCAAAGAATACTGACTATTTTTGGCTTTTTAGCGTGAGCAGAGAGAGTATCGTTTATAAAAGTATAAGTGGTGTGAGTTTGCACATCAAAAAAACTTGGTGCTGTGGGTTTTTTGTGTATAGGCATTATTTTACTACCCTTGTTGCTTCTGCGTTTATTCTTTGAGAATGCGTAATGGCAATGGCAATGGCATCTGTAATATCAAGTGGCTTAATCTCACCCTTAATGCCCAAAACACGCTTAACCATAAAAGCGACTTGGGTTTTATCTGCCTTGCCATTGCCAGTGAGTGCTTTTTTGACTTGTAAGGGCGTGTATTCAGCAAAATGCCCGATTTCTTGGAGTATTTTGAGGCTTAATGCCCCGCGAAACTGCGCGAGTTTTATCACACTTTTAGGATTATAGGCAAAAAATATATCCTCAAGAGCAACCTCATCAATGTGATATTGTTTAAGCACCAAGTCAATGCCCTCGATACACTCTATAATTTGACTTTGTAAATGTCGCTCTTTTATTTTAATAATTCCAGCTTCTATGAGCTTGAGGCTTTTTGGAGGATTGTAATCAATAATAGCATAGCCACAATTTCTGCTCCCGGGGTCAATGCCTAAGATATACATATTTAATCCAAATTAAAAGTTTTTTGCATTATGATTCCCCTTTCATTTTGCGATGTTAAGTTAGCGATATTTTAAGGGATTTATCAGCTAAAATAGAGCGACTTTTCACATTTTTTCACATCATTAATCTATGATATAGGACATAGAGTAAGGCTTAAAGATTGCGTATAGATAATATATTAACAAAACTTAAAAACAAACTATCATTGCAAGAGTATGAATCTTATATTTTGCTTATGGAATATGATGAAAATGCCTCTAGGACAGATTTAGAGGTTTTTTATGTGCCAAATATTTTTGTAGCAAATTGGATAAAAAGCAATTATATTGATATGATTGCAAAAGCATTTGAAGAAGAAAGTGCTAATGGTGTGCGCCCAGAAATTCACATTAAATTAAAAGAAAAACATAAAAATGTGAAAAGTTTAAAAATCAATAAAAGCACAACACATTTTCAAATGAATACTCTTTCTTTGAATCCATTTTATCTCATTGACAATTTTGTCGTTGGCAAGTCCAATGAACACGCCTTTACCATAGCCAAAATCATATCCCAGCAACAAGCGACAATGTATAATCCCGTGATGATTTATGGGAATTCTGGGCTTGGCAAAACGCATCTTTTAAATGCCATAGGGAATTGTGTCAAAGAGCAAAACAAAGATGTGATATATGTCCTTGCGGAGGATTTTTTGAATGAATATACAGAAAAGATTAGGCGCGGGACAATGGACGGATTCCGCGATAAATATCGTAAGTGCGATTATTTGCTTATTGATGATGTGCAGTTTTTGGGTGGCAAAGAGGGTGTGCAAGAAGAGGTTCTTAATACCTTTAATGCACTCTATGGAATGAAAAAACAAATTGTGATGACAAGTGATAAACCACCAAAAGAGATTAAGGGCTTGGCAGATAGGCTCCGCTCTCGCTTTGAGGGGGGGATAATGGCAGAAATTACTAACCCCGAGCTTGAGACAAAGATTGCTATTATTGAATCTAAATGTGAAATCAATAGCATCAATCTTGAGAGAGAGATAATTGAATATATCGCTTCAAATATTCACGGCAATATCCGCCAAATCGAGGGGATACTTTCTACGATTAACCTTAACCTTAATCTCTCGCCTGAAAGTAGCGCACATAAAGTGGCTGAAAATGTACTCAAAAACTACCAAAATGAGCGGTTAGAGGGCATTACGCTTCAAAATATCATTAAGGCAGTAAGCAAGGAGCTTAATATCAAGCCAAGCGAGATTGTTTCCAAAGAGCGCAGCCGCAAGGTGGCTTTTGCAAGACGCGCAGTGATTTATCTTGCGCGCAATCTAACGATTAATTCTATGCCAATACTTGCAAAAGAATTAGGTATGAAAGATCATAGCGCAGTAAGTAAGGCACTAAAGAATATTGAAACAGAGATTGCCCAAGATAGTTCCACAAAAAATATCATAGAAGATATTAAAAATAAAATTCAACAGAGTTTGAGCGATGTCTAGACAGATAAAAGATACACAAGAGCAAGCAAAGCTCACAGATTCAGTATTATTTCAGGTTGTGCTTTTTTCAGTAGCCTCAATGACTGTGCTAGGTGGGACAATCATCGCGCCCTCCATTCCGCATTTTGAAGAGCATTTTGCTTCTGTGCCTCATATTGATATGCTCTCCAAGCTCATACTTACGCTTCCGGCTTTGTTTATTATGATTTTTGCACCTATAAGTGGTTTTTTACTTGAGCGATATGGACGCACGAGATTTCTTTATCCTGCGATTTTTATGTGGAGCGCGAGTGGGGCAAGTGGCTTTTTCTTGGAGGATAATATCTATTGGATTCTTGCTTCAAGAGCGATTTTTGGTATTTCAACAGCTTTTGTAATGACGGCAATAAGCGCACTTATAGGGGATTATTATCAGGGCGAAAAGCGTGAAAGGGCATTGGGGTTGCAAGGATTTTTTATGGCAGGAGGAGGGGCGATTTTTCTCATACTTGGGGGTGCATTGAGTGATTTGAATTGGCGCTATCCCTTTTTAGTTTATACATCAGGCTTTGTGATTTTTATTTGTGCGTTTTTTATGCTTTTTGAACCACAAAGAAATACTCTAAAGTCAAATTCTACGCAAAAAGCGACACGCTTTAATTTTTTTAAATTTTTACCTATTTATGCGTTTTCATTTTATGCAATGAGTATGTTTTATGTGATGCCTACGCAGATTCCGCATTTTATTACTCATAATCTTGGTAAAAGCGGGAATCTCATCGGTATGAGCTTGGCGGTGAGTTCTGTTTGCACAGCAGTTCTCTCGCTTTTTTATGGGCGACTTCGTGCAAAATGCAGTATTTTTTTGCTTTATTTTATATCTTTAAGTGCTATTGGCGTGGGATTTTTGCTCATAGGGGCTATACAAAAATATGAGGCTCTTATCTGTGCTTTGGTGCTTATAGGCTCTGGGCTTGGCATTATTCTTGTGAATAATACATCGTGGCTTTTGTCAGTAGCTGGGGATTTTGAGCGCGCAAAGGCAGCGGGATTCCTATCAGCAAGTGTATTTATGGGGCAGTTTTGCTCTCCTTTTATTACTCAACCGCTTGTGCGTATGGGAGGCATACCTTTTATGCTTGATATCAATGGCTTTATTTTGCTTACAAGTGCTGGGATTTTTTTGTGGTGGCATTTTGTAAAAGTTCGCAAAAAGCATTGATGCTACTGGGGACGTATTTTAATTTTTATGATTCTAAAGTGCTATTTTGCTTAGAAAGTAGGGCTTTAGCTTGTGCAATGATAGGCTCATCATTGCTTATATCAATATAGATAAACTCATCTCCGCTTTGCCGCTCCCCACTTAGTAAATCCCCACTATTGCGGTATTTTAAATCAAGTTCGGCAATATCAAAGCCACTGAGCGTTTCACAAAATGCCTTCAAGCGTTCATTATTTGGCTGATGCGTGTAGAGAAAGCAGAATCCTTTTAAGCCATTACGACTTACGCGTCCTCGTAATTGGTGCAAAGTTGCTAACCCTAGTCGCTCTGGAGCAACGATAATAATTGTAGAGACTTTAGGCAGAGATATGCCCACCTCAATAAGCGTTGTTGCAAGCAGCAATGAGCCATTTTGCGCAAAATGGCTCATCACTTGTGTTTTGTTTTTATCCTTGCCAAAGGTGCAATAGACATTATCAAAGTGTTTTTGCCAAAAACTTAGCCCTTCATTTAAGGAGAGATAGCCTAGATGTTCGCTTTCTTCTACGAGTGGATAGACGATGATAGCTTGATGTCCCTTTGCTACTTCACTTTGCAAATGCGTAAAAATGGCTTTAAATTGGCTTTTATCAATAATACTTGTGTGAATATCTTTTTTGAAAGGCACATCTTTTATTGTGCTTACATCAATAAATTGCGCATTAATCATCGCTAGAGTGCGTGGAATGGGAGTCGCAGAAAATTGCAATGAATGCGGACGCGCTTTGGGATTTTTGGAGCTAGATTCCAAAAGAGAGGATTTGAAAAGATGAGGGGAATGATCTTTGTTGGAGGCGATTTTTTCTAGGCTAGAGCGTTGATTTGTCCCAAATCGATGTTGCTCATCACTCATTACAAGGGCGAGATTCTCTAGCTCAAATTCACGATAGAGCAAGGCTTGTGTGCCGATGATAAAATGTGCTTCTCTTATCTCATTGCTTATTTTTTTGCTTTTTGCGATGATGAGGTGGCAGCGCACAAAATCGGGGAGCAATCGCTTTGCTTCCTCATAAATTTGTGTAGCAAGTATGGTTGTAGGTGCCATAAGAATGCTTGTGTGTGGATAGCTCATCATCACAGCACATAAAATCACAAGTGTTTTGCCACAGCCCACATCACCCATAATAAGCCGTCTTGCAGCAATAGGCTTACTTAAATCCGCTTGTATATCACTTATGGCTTGTTTCTGCCCCTGTGTGAGCTTAAAGGGGAGAGATTGGATAAAAGGAGCAATGTCGTTTGTGCATTGATAATGTGCAGGAAAATATCGTTTTTTGTAAGAGAGAGTGCGCAAATAGTGATATATTTCTGCAAATTTAAGTGCATTAAGATGCTCTTTGGGAAGGGCATTTTGCTCACTGAAAGCGGCACAAAAAGCAGCATTTGGGCAAAAAATCTCATTAATATGATGTGCTATATCTTGGGGCAAACCGCTTTGGAGGAGATTTTCAATGCTCACAAACTCCGCACATAGCTCTTGCATAGACTTGGCATTAAGAGAGGTTGTTTTAAATTGCAATGTAATAGTATTAATGTTTTTAATCACCTTGGGTTGAATGATATTGTAATGATGATTATAAAGCTCAAGTTTGCCCATCACATATATATGCGAGTGGGGCAAAAACATCTTTTTATGAAAGCTTTGGGGGTGGAATATAATCATTTGAAGCGATTTGTCAAAATCACTCATTGTAGCATTAATTTTTAGACGCGCATTTTTGCCAAAACCTAAAGTTTGTGTATCGTGAATAAAGACTTTAAACACACCATTTTGATGTGGAGTTGGGTTTGTAGAAAGTGCGGTATTAGTGTAGGATTTGGGCGTGTGGGTGATAACAAATTGCAACAAAGAGGAGATTTTAAGTTTTTTCAAACGCTCTTTATTGACTTTGCTTAGGCTTTGTATGCTTTTTTCACACATAAGCGCACATTTTTACCATATCAAGTACGCGATTTGCATACCCCCATTCATTATCGCACCACGCCATAATGCGCGCCATTGTGCCATTAATTACATAGCTTAAATCCGGCGCAAAGATGACACTATGAGGATTACCGATAAAATCACTACTCACGCCCTGCTTAGAATCTATGCCAATAATGCCTTTCATTTCATCTTCGCTTGCTTTGATAATACACGCATTAAGTGCTTCTTGGCTTGTAGATGAAGAGAGAATAAAAGTAATATCAAGCAAAAGCACATTTGAGACAGGCACACGCACACTATGTCCGCCTATTTTACCCTCTAGTGTGGGAAGGAGGCGTGTAAGTGTATGCGCTGCGCCACTACTTGTGGGGATAATATTTTGTGCTGCTGCGCGTGAGCGTCTCTTATCATTTGGATAGACACTATCAAGGAGTGATTGATCATTGGTATAGCTATGGGTAATACAAAAACTCATTTTTTCAATACCAAATTCACGCTCAATTACCTTGCAAAGTGGTGCAAGGGCATTTGCAGTGCAGGAGGCATTTGAAAATATGCTTTCTCCTTTATAGGCTGAGGTATTTATTCCTTGAGCAAAAATAGGCATATCATCTGTGGGTGAAGCACATAGAATCACCTTTTTGGCACCCTTTTGACGATGATGCTCAAGTGATTTTGTATCTAAAAACACACCGCTTGATTCTAAAATAATATCCGCTCCAAACGCGCTAAAATCAAGATCTTTTGGGTTTTTGCAATGAAGCGTGGCAATGGGGGGGATATTGTCTTTGGCAAAGCTAAGGGTATGGTTATGATAAGAGGGGGCAAGGGGAAAAATGCCGTGTGTGCTATCGTGCTCTAAGAGATAGCAGAGAATCTCCCAATCACCTATATCATTAAGAGCAACAATACGCATATCTTGTAAATCTTTACGCATTAAAGCTGCACGCATAATACTTCTTCCAATGCGCCCAAAGCCATTAATAGCGATATGTATCATTTTGTCCCTTTAATGCAAAATCACTCAAAATGCGGAAGTGATTGTAGTATATTTCTACAAATATGACAGAGTTTGTATTAACACATTTTAGCTAGAGTGTGCGCAAAAAGCTTAGGGGGAGTATGCAAACTTTGAATTCTTTTTCAGTAGCTATCACCGGCGCAAGTAGTGGTATAGGCAGGGCATTAGCTTTATGTTTTTCAAAGGAGGCTACCTCTTTGCATATTACAGGGCGCAATATTATGCGCTTAGAGCAGACAAAAGAAGCAATTTTAGCACTTAATCCACAAGCACAAGTGCATATTTATTGCTTTGATGTGAGTGATAAATTAGAAACTAAACGTTGGTGTGAGACTATTTTTGCTACTCGCCTTGATGTGCTTATTTTAAATGCTGGGGTAGCAATGGGCGAAAAAGAGAGCATACAAAAGCATTTGCAGATATGCCATACCAATGCAATGGGGGTAGCTTATGCGAGTTTTTATGCTTTAGAATCTTTTCAAAAGCAAGAAAAAATTTTAAATAGCAGAGGGCAGCTCGTCTTTATTAGCTCTATTGCTGCTTTGCTCTCTTTGCCAAATGCGCCAAGTTATAGTGCTTCAAAGCAGTTTGTAAAGAGCCTTGCTGAAAGTTTAAGCGTATCTCAAAAAGATGTGTGTATTACCACGATTTGTCCGGGTTTTATCAAAACGCCCCTTACAGATTATATTCACCCCGCTATTCCGCAAATGAGTGTTGAGAGTGCAGCAGAAAAAATGTATAGGGCGATTAAAAAAGGCAAGAGTTTTGTTGCGTTTCCTTGGTGGTTGGCTTTTGGGGCAAGATTCTATGATTTCTTGCCCTTATCCTTAAAACGCTTGCTTGTAAAGGCAATAGGCATTATGGGGAGATTGTAGGTTTAGAATCTCCTTCATTAAAAGCTTTTTTGGTTTTATCAGCTTGTGCCTTGGTGTTATGATAAAGCATATATATAGCGCTTTCCCATAAATCTTTATTGATTTTTTGAAGTTTTGCATAAAGCTTATCATCTTCCTCTCCCACAGGTTGCCAATCAGTGGAATCTTTATGAGTAGAATCTTTAAGATGACGCTTATAGAGAACCCCACCGCTCCATTCATTAGAGAAGCAATATTCATTACTTATGAGCAATGGCGGACGATTGAGGCGGCGGATAAAAGTAAATCGATCCTGCCCAAAAGATGTATCAAGCAAATCCCTTCCCATAGTGGTATTGTAAGTTTTAACTCCAGCTAAACCAGCTGCTGTTGGAAATATATCAATATGTCCTCCTGTTTGAGGCATTATTTGAGCTTGAGGGAAAAATTTTGGGGAGTGGATAATAAGTGGCACTTGAAATTCGTGTAAAACCAATTGCGAGTAAGTTTTGCTCACAGATGGAGAAATTTGGCTCATTCCGTGGTCCCCTGTGATGATAAAGATACTATTATCAAAATATGATGATTTTTGAGCGCTTTCAAAGAATTTTTTTAACGCATAATCACAAAATTTCATAGAGAGATATTCTTGCCTATTTTCAAAGCCATATTTTTTGAGATATTCATCATCGGGTATGCTATAATCAAAATCAGCCATACCTTCAGGGACGGTAAATGGAGCGTGAAAGCTTGCGAGTTGAATAAGGCTTATAAAAGGAGTTTTTTGCTCTTCAAGGAGAGTGTTGGCTTCTTGTAAGAGGTCTTTGTCTGAAAGCCCCCATACATCCATTCTAGGCGATTTCCAATATCCTTCTTCATATATTTTAAGTCCAGCAACATTATTGCTCATCACCCCACGAATATTTGCCCAATTTGCATTACCACCGAGCATATAAAGCTTTGTATATCCCTCAAAATCATTCCATACAAGATGTTGATCCATTGTGTAGGGGTCTCTCGAGCTTGTTTTAAAATATTCATTGACATCGGGTATGCCTGTTATGATAGAAAACATTGCTCTTGCAGTGGTGCGAGCCGAGGCATAATAATTTGGAAAGTAAAGCGATTTTTTGGCGAGTTGGGCAAGAAATGGCGTTGTGTCTAATTCATCAAACATAAGCGAACTTTTATGGGTACTCATAGATTCAATGACAATGATAATGATGTTGGGCTTAGCTCCATTTGTAGCCTTTGAGAAGCGACCATAATTCATAGAATCTATATCGGGATTTTGCACCTTTAAGTATTCTACCGCGGTAGGATATGCTTCACGCGCTTGTTTGGTATTATCAATAAAAGAGCTTTTAGGGCGCGTATCTGCAAGATTTTGGAGAGGATTAAGTCCTAGGGCAGTTATTTGATTATAGCCGGTGAAATAGGCTTCACTCCAACGCAATGGAAAATATACAATGCTGTATTGCCCATATATCAAAATAACAATGATTAGTAAAGTGCTAATGGCTGATGTGATTTTGCTTGAAATACGATTTGTGTCTTTTTCTTCCCATTTGCTTAGAATCATTTTGCTTACAAATACCAATGCAGAAACGATAATAGCAAGCAAGAGCAAGAGTTTAATGACGGGGTATGTTTGCCAAACCATTCCTAAAGCTTCTTTTGTATCCTCTAATAATCCAAGAGCGGCAAAATTAAGTCGTAATTGCAAATACGCATAATGGGCAAAATCAGCAATATAGATAATGATGTAAAGGATAAATATAAGAGCATAAAAACCAAGCAAAAATGGACGCACTCTACCAAAAAATTTTGATATATAAGGCGTAAAAAGACATATCAGCAGCGGTAAGGACATCAATGCCGCGATACGACCATCAAAACGAATACCAATATAAAAAGCCTTTGCTATATCAGCCCAAGAAAAAGCCGCTAAATTTTCCCACTGCCATAGCAAAAAGCCAACGCGCATAGCAATAGCTATAAGCCACAAAAATAAGAGAAATTTTAAATATACTCGCGTATTTCTGGTAATCATTACCTTATCCCTCAAAAGTAATTATAAAAAAGCATTTATTGCATTTTTAATAGCATCTATGGAGCGAGGCTCAATCAAACGCTCCCCCACTTCTTTGCCATCTTTATAGAAAATAAGCGTAGGAATCTTGCGAATATTGAATTTATCTTTGAGGCTAAGCTCCGTATCAAAGCTTACCTTATAAAAGCGCACTTGCGTAAATTCTGTCATTAAAGATTCAAGCATAGGATCAATATGCCTACAATCAGGACACCAAGGCGCGCTAAAATCCACCACCACGCAACCATTTTTGATTTTTTCATCAAATTCTATTGCACTTAAATGCTCTATCATTACTTCTCCTTAAAAATAAAAATTTGTTTGTAGTTGTGGGATTGTAAATGCAGGTGGAAAATCAACGATAAATAAAAGAATAGTGGGCGGTATATAAGAGACAATGGTGGCTTTAAGGCGGAATATTACAATAAGCTTTAAATACCTTATACAGCGTATTTCATTGATTGCTTGATTTTGATATTTTCATTATACTTTGCATAATTATCAGTTTTTAGCATTTACTAAAGCAGTCATCATAACACCAAAAAGAAATAACAACTAGTAAGCTTTAAGCGACAGAGCAAAATCATAATCAACTTAAAACCTCTGCCAAAAAACCGCAAGCAACAAAGAAAGCGAAGAGATAAATTTTCATAAAATGCCAAAATAGATTCTAAAAATTCAAGGTATTTACAAAAAAAAAAAAAAAACGATATACTTCGACCTCTTAAATACAATACTTTGGAGGTTATTTAATGTATAGGATTCTTAAGGTTTGCGTCATATTAGCGCTTTTAGGTTCACAAGCTTGGAGCAAAGAAGACAAAATATTTGGAGGCATACAATTAGGACTAGGAGGTGTTGGTGATTATGATGTAGGCGGTATTGTAGGCTATATGCACTATTTTCCAAAAAAATATTATATTGCAGATCAATTTCGACAAGGTGTGCGGGGTGTATTTGAGGTAAGCTATATGCAAAAAAGCTATAACTATTGGGGTGGTAAATACACTTATGGTAGCGTATATGGGGTGCTTGGAGCAGATTATCTACTTGATTTTAACCCAAAAGATAAGTTTGTCTATGGTATATTTGCAGGACTTGGGCTAGGCTATCTCAATGTTTTTAGTAAGGATTGGTATGCTTCTGCTTCTGCCTTTGGGATTGATGTGCGTTTTGGTGGAAGCCTCACTATAAGTCAAACTCACCGCTTTGAATTAGCTTTAGGAAGCGGATACTCACTGCTTGGACTGCGCTATATGTTCCTTTTCTAGCTTTAATAGTCACATCTTTTTGTAGATTCTGTAGATATTTATTAGGGAGAGGATAAAACCCTTGAATCTTCTCCCTCCAAAAAAAAGAAAACTCTCAACAATAATCTTCTCTTAATACACAAGAAGCTCTCAAGCAAAAATCGCATAATTTGTAGAATCTAAGGATTTTAAAGCACAATACAATACTACAAAGAAAAAAGATAGAGATAGGGGGCATTAGGGCTTTTTATCTTATATTTTTTGTAAAAGTAGGAATAATCCTGCACAAAAATCGTAAATTAATATATTTTTTAAAGCAAAAAATATTATAAAAACTCGTGTAACAGGGATTTATAAAGGATTTTTTGAAAAGAAAAAAGTAATCGTGGTGGCTCGAGGCGGAATCGAACCACCGACACGGAGATTTTCAGTCTCCTGCTCTACCGACTGAGCTATCGAGCCATAAGGGGATAAACACAAAAAATAAGAGTGCGGATTATACACTAAGGCTTTTAAAACTTCGCTTAAATTTGAGATACTCGCCCTTTTTGCTTATCCGCCGGTATAGTAGAATGCACGAGTGGAATGTAGGTTTTTAGGCATATCCTGCCCCCATTGGTTTTTTTCGGGCTTATTTTGGACAGCTTGGAGTAGAAGCTTTTTCATCTGCTCTTTATCACCTTGCAAGATAGCTTCTTTGAGTGATACGCTATCTTGGTAGTAAAGGCAGGGGCAAATCACCCCATCGCTTGTGAGGCGAATGCGATTACAAGAGGCACAAAAATCATCTTCGTGGGGCGAGATAATGCCAAAAATAAAGGGTTTTTGTGTGCTATCTTTGCTTTGATGGGTAAGTGAATCTTGCGCAAAAAGTGGGAGATTCTGCATAGGCGCAGTAAAATTTGCAATGCTATAAAGCTTAGCAGGACCAAAGCAGTCGCTTTTTTCTAATGTGGTGGGGTAATGCGTATTGATAATGCTTAAAATCTCCGCAGCCCTTAGTCCTTTTAAATCATCTTTTGCGTGAATATTTTCCATAAATTCAATAAACCTAATCCCAAAGCCATTATGATATGCAAAATGCAGCATATCTAAAATCTCATCATCATTAATACCTCGTAATGGCACCATATTGAGCTTGATGCCAAGCCCACATTCTTTAGCTGCAGAGATACCTTTAAGAATTTGCTCCAATCCATCGCGTTTAGAAATAAGCTGCACACGCTCATTTTTAAGAGAATCTAAAGAAATATTAATGCGTGAAAGCCCTGCATCTTTGAGAGATTTGGCGTATTTTTCGAGCAAAAACGCATTGCTTGTAAGAGTGATTTCAATATGAGGCGCATATTCATAAATTTGCGCGATAAACTCGCTCAAATCTGCTCGCAAAAGTGGCTCTCCACCGGTAATGCGAATTTTTTTTATGCCATTATCAATAGCAATTTTGATAAAAGTAAGCATTTTTGGCAGAGGCAAGGCACTTTCATCTACAAAGGATTGGGGGGTGTTTGGCATACAATATTGGCAGCGAAAATTACATTGTTTTGTAACCGATACGCGCATATAATCAATCGTTCGATGAAAAGAATCTACAAGCATTACCTTCCCTACAATCCCTAAGTCAAACAAAAGCGTGATTATACAAAATAAGTTACAATGATGATATATAGAGTGAAAAAAAATCACACATAAAGAATATAATGCGCCTAAATCAAAGGGCTAAGGGAGAGGGGGGAGTGAATCTTGACACAAAAGATAAAGATTCCGTGCGTGATTCTAGCGGGGGGTAAAAGCTCTCGTTTAGGCGTAGATAAGACGCAAATTGATTTTGGAGGGGAGAGTTTGAGTAAATGGGTTTTTACGCGCTTAAGCCATATATGCGAAAATGTGTATATTAGCGCAAAAAAGAGTGATAAATGGACTTTTCAAGCCCCATTTTTGATTGAAAAAAGTCGTGTTTTTGCCCCTCTTATAGGAATGATAAACGCCTTTGAAATGCTCAAAGCACAAGAAATACTTTTTGTGAGTGTGGATACGCCATTTGTGAGCAAGCAGACTTTGTGGCATATCGCTCATTCAAACGCACCCATTGCCTATGCTCAAAGCACAAAGGCGCATTATTTGATTGCAAAATGGCATATATGTTTGCTTGATGCACTCCTTGCAGCGCGTAAGTCTAAGCTTTATGCCTTGCATTATATTGTAGAATCTCACCCTCACATCAGCATTCCTGCTACAGAAGAGGAATGCTTAAATATCAATACGCAAGAGCATTATGCAGAGGCATTAAAACTTTTAGCATTAGGAGCAAGTAATGGCAGATGATGAGGAAAAAACCCAAGCCCCGAGCGCACATAAGATTCAAAAAGCAAGAGAAGAGGGCAATGTCAGCAAAAGCCCGGAATTTGCGGGTTTTTTCATTTTGCTTGTAGGGCTAGGGCTGATGTTTTTGCTCATACCTTTTTGGGTAAATGGAGCCGAGAAAATTTTTTTATATATCAATACCCTTACAAATCTTGATGTAGATGTTCGCTTACTAGGCGATATTATGTTAAGCATTACCCTTGAGGTGTGCATTATGCTTGCTCCGCTTTTTCTTGCGCTGATGATTACGGGGATTCTTGCTAATATCGCGCAATTTGGGCTTTTGCTCTCTCCAAAGGCGATTAAGCCTAAGCTCTCAAAAATTAATCCTATTAGTGGGATTAAGAATGTGATTTCACTCAAAAAAATGCTCGATGGTTTTATGATTACATTAAAGGTATTTGTGGCTTTTATCGTGGGATTTGCGGTATTTGTGAGCTTTTTTGATGAGCTACCAAGCGTGTCAATGTCTGGGCTTTATGTGCAGATTCTATGGTTTAGAGAAAAGGCACTCATACTCATTGGGGTGCTTTTGATTTTGTTTTTTATTATGGCAGTAAGTGATTATCTCATCAAAAAATATCAATATACAAAAAGCCTCAAAATGAGTATCAAAGAAGTGAAAGACGAGTATAAGCAATATGAGCAAAGCCCCGAGATTAAGGCAAAGATTCGCCGGATGCAGCAAAAACTCGCCCAAAGTCGTATGATGCAGGAGATTCCTAACGCATCTGTTGTGATTACAAACCCTACGCATTATGCTGTGGCACTGCGATATAGCGAGAAAGAGTATGGGCGGGGACTGCCCCCGATTCTAGTTGCAAAGGGCATAGATGAGCTGGCTATTCGTATTAAAAGTGTAGCAAGAGAGTATGGGATACGCATTATTGAGAATCCACCCCTTGCTCGAGCGATTTATAAACAGCTTGATTTAAACCAAATAATCCCTGCTGAACTCTATGGCGCGGTGGTGCAGGTGCTTAGCGAAGTGGCGCGGCTTAATGCAATGGAGGGAGATGACAGCCTAGGCAAATTGATTGAACGCGCTGTCAATAGAAGCGCTAATCAAAGAAGCGCAAACTAGAGCAGAGGCTATATAAGCTTGTGTGGTTTGGGCTATTTAGGTTAAGAGATAAACACATAGGCTTTGTAGGAGCTACTTTGCTATAATAAGTGCGCTGTGAGACAAAAAGGAGCAAAAATGGAATTTGAGCCAATTTCACTTCAAAGTTTTATAGAGACAAGCCCTAACACAAAGGATTTTGAGGGTTTTAAGGAGAAGGTGCAAGAGTATCTTAATAAATTTGATAAAAATAAAAAAAAGAGTGAAGATTACATTGTTGCAAATATTTTAAAACCATTCTTGCAAAATGATTTAGGTTTTAAGGAGGCGGAAGTCAAAGCTAATCCAAAAGGCAATAGTGCTATTGACCTCGCCTTGCTTAAAGATAATCAAGTTGAAGTTATTATCGAAGCTAAAAAGCCAAATTCTAAAGATTTTTTTAGCAAAGAAAAACCAAACTGCAAAGCCCTACACGAGTGTATTTTATATTATCTAAGGGAAAGGGAGTGTGGAAATTTTGACCT
>NZ_JAFLSB010000018.1 GCF_022511165.1 Helicobacter sp.
GGGGGGGTAACTTCCCTATCGATTACCCATACATACGATAGCTCTTTTATACTCACATAGGGCTTCACATCAATGCTCGCATATCCATAATTCTCCTGCACATTCTCAACCACACCCACTGGAATATTCTCAAAAAATATACCATCAAGTCCGCTTGTGAAAACCTTATCACCTTTTTTTACTTTCCTTGAATCAGGGACAAAATCCACAAGTAAATATCCATTATGCGAACCTGATACTATACCCATAGCTCTATTTTCACCAATATATACATCATAGTTGCAGTTTTCATTGCCATTGAGAAAGCCCTCGAGTCGCCCATCTTGCACAACTGCTATACCAAGTGCCGCATTATCTTTGACAACCCCAAAGATTCTGCCCTCTAGCCCACTCTCTTGATGATATTGACTTAAATCTGTATCAAGCCACACTTTATCGCGTTTTCCTAAAGATGCAAATGAGATAATCCGCGCCTGATGAATATCGCTACTCGCTCGTGTAATGCCACCTTTGCCAATGAGATTGCCTAGCCTAACAACATCATTTTTTAGAGCTTTATTTTCAAGGAGTAGCTTATCATAATCTACCACCTTTGCCTTAAGCTTTTCTATCTGCTCTGCTTGATTAAAATGTCTATCATAGGCATTCTCTATATCTTCTATTGAATCAAATAAAAATACCTTCACATAATCACTCACGCCTAGAATCTTTGCTTGAACACCCTTATCTAACTCCATTATAGCCAAGATACATACAAGAAAAATAATCCCAAAAACAAGGATTTTATATCGCATATCTCACTCAAATTAATCAAAAGCAAGTTGGTGAATCAAATCCACATCTTCCATTGCCTTGCCCGTGCCTTTTGCTACACAAAGTAGTGGCTCTTCGCCCACATATACAGGCAAACGCACAATATCAGAAAGATACTTATCAAGCCCTCGTATCAACGCACCGCCACCGGTAAGCACAATACCATTTTCTACAATATCCCCTGCTAAATCTGGTGGCATAGATTCAAGCACGGATTTGAGGGCATTGCTAATTTCACGCAATTGATCTTTCATTGCCTCACGCACATCTTCGCTTGTAAGCTCAATAGTATTTAAAAGCCCACTCACTTGGTCGCGCCCACGCACCTGCATAACAAGGGGTTTTTCCATAGGGGAAGCCGAGCCTATGCTAATCTTAATTTCCTCGCCTGTGCGCTCACCAATAAGAAGATTAAATTTCTTTCTCACATAATCCACCACCGCCATATCAAGCTTATCTCCTGCGACTTTAATGGATTTGCTAATCACCAAACCACCTAAAGAAATAACACCAATTTCTGTTGTGCCTCCACCAATATCAACGACTAAATTACCTTTAGATTCTTGAATCTGCAAGCCTGCTCCAATAGCTGCCGCCATAGGCTCTTCAATAAGGAATACCTCACGCGCACCCGCACTCATAGCGGATTCTTTAACTGCCTTTTTCTCCACACCTGTCAAACCATAAGGCACACATACCATAATGCGTGGGCGAACGAGGGATTTGCGCTGATGAGCTTTCTCAATAAAATAACGAATCATCTTTTCTGTCATATCAAAATCTGCAATAACACCATCTTTAAGTGGGCGGATTGCTTGAATACCATCAGGGGTTTTACCTAACATCTCCTTTGCTTCTTTCCCCACCGCCAAAATCTTACCTGTGCTAAACCTATCAGCCTGCACTGCCACTACGGAAGGTTCATTGATGATTATGCCCTCACCCTTTACCAAAACCAAAGTATTTGCTGTCCCCAAATCGATAGCAATATCTTTGGAAAAAGCCCCAATGATTTTATCCATCAGCATAAAAGCTCCTTAAAAAATCCAAAATGACAAAACAATTTGTAAATTATACATTCTAATCCTTTGCTAAACCTTTATTTTTTATGTTAAATTAAGCTCTTTTTTGTGTATTTTTTCCTTTTTTGACAAGAAGTGGGCTTGCCTTTTGCATAATACACTCTTTTGTAATGCTAATATCATAGCCCTCAAGCTCTGGTAACTCATACATCAAGTCAATCATTGCCTCTTCCATAATCGACCTTAGTCCCCTTGCACCCGTTTTTCGAGCGATTGCAAGCTCCGCAATAGCCTCAACCGCCTCTTTTTCAAAATGCAAATGCGCCCCATCAATCTCAAAAATCTTTTGGTATTGCTTAATAAGCGCATTTTTAGGCTGTGTAAGAATTGCAACCATTGCTTCTTTGCTAATAGGCTCAAGGGTTGTAATCATATGCAATCGCCCAATAAGCTCTGGAATTAGTCCATAGGCGATTAAATCATCAGGTTCTACAAGCGCAAGGAGCGCATTTTCTTCGCTTTTACCTTTTTTCTCCCCGTGAAATCCAAGCACATTCCCCCCTAAACGTCTTTTAATAATATCACTTAATCCATCAAAAGCTCCCCCGCAGACAAAAAGTATATTGCTTGTATCAATTTGCATAAACTCTTGATTGGGGTGCTTTCTACCACCCTTAGGAGGGATATTTACCACACTGCCCTCAATGATTTTTAGCAAGGCTTGTTGCACGCCTTCGCCAGAGACATCGCGCGTAATTGAGCGATTTTCAGAAAGCCGAGAGATTTTGTCAATCTCATCAATAAAAACAATGCCCTTCTCCGCCTTTTTCACATCATCATTTGCTGCTTGAAGCAAACGAGTGAGGATATTTTCTACATCTTCGCCCACATAGCCAGCTTCTGTGAGGCTTGTTGCATCAGAAATAGCAATAGGGATATCTAAAAATCGCGCTAAAGTCTGTGCCATAAGCGTTTTACCGCTCCCTGTGGGACCAATGAGTAAAATATTTGATTTAGACAGCTCCACATCGCGCAAGTTTTGGCTTATCTGCTCTTCACCCTTAATAATGCGCTTATAATGATTATACACTGCCACAGAAAAAACGCGTTTTGCCTCATCTTGTCCTATCACATATTCATCAAGTTTAGCCTTAAGCTCTTTGGGTGAGGGGGCTTTGATATGAAGCATTTCCTCTTCTTTTTCTTTTTCTGCCATATATTTCGTAAGTGTTTTATGAATATAAGTAACGCAATTTCTACAAATATACACACCGGGTGAATCACCTGCTATAAGGAGATTATAAGCGTTTTCTTTTGCTCTACAAAAGCTACATACTTTTTCAATATCACTCATTATGCGCTCCTCTAAAAGGGATTCCTCGTGTGCAAGAGAGAATAAACTCACAAATATAGCGGATTATATCGCTAGGGTGAGATTCAAGTTGAGCTTGGGCAAGCTCTCTAATAGGTGCTGTGCGAGAGAAAAGAATCTTATACGCACGACTTATTTCATTAATTTCTTCACGCGAAAAAAGCTTACGCATACGATGTTTATTCAACCCCCTAATAATAGCACGATTCCCCTCTGCAAGGCAATATGGGGGTATATCTTGCGTTACTGTAGAGCCTCCACCTATCATACAGCCACTACCAATTTTTACAAATTGATGTATGGGCGTCAAGCCTCCAATATTGACATAATCACCAAGCTCTACGTGTCCCGCAAGTGTGGCGTTATTTGCCAAAATACAATCATTCCCTACAATGCAATCGTGTGCGATATGCACATACGCCATAAATAAATTTCTATCGCCTATGGTTGTCTTTCTCCTGCCTCCTGCGGTGCCGGGATTAAGCGTAGTGAATTCTCGTATAAGATTCTCATCACCTATAATAAGCTCGGTATCCTCTCCTGCAAATTTGAGATCTTGGGGCGGCACACCCACAGCAGCGTTATTAAAAACCTTATTCCCTCTGCCCAAAGTCGTATGTCCAGCAATATGCACATAATTGCCTATAATGCAATCATCGCCAATACGCACATTTTCATCAATAATGCAAAATTCGCCAATACGCACGTTATTGCCTATCTGCGCACCTTCTTTGATAATGCTCGTTTTTCCTATCATTGTAGCCCCCGATTTCTAAGAATCTTTTGCATCGGCAATCATTGCCTTAAGTTCAGCTTCGGAGACAAGCTTATCATCTACAAAGGCTTGCGCCCCAAGCTGCCATATAGTCCCTTTATGTTTAAGAACATTAAGCTCATATACAAGCCTATCGCCGGGCACAACAGGAATGCGGAATTTCACATTATCAATCGTCATAAAATATACAATTTTGTTTGCTGCTTGTGAAATATCATCTCCAAACATACTTACAAATGCAAGCAATCCACCCGCTTGAGCCATACCCTCAATCTGCATTACGCCTGGATAAATAGGTTTGTGAGGAAAATGCCCCAAAAATACTTCTTCATTAATTGTTACATTTTTGTAAGCTTTAATGTAGCCATCTGGTTTGCTATCATTTGTATTGCGTCTTAATTCCACTACCCTATCCACAAACAACATCGGGTAACGATGAGGTAAAATTTGACGAATCGTATCTATGCCCATAATACAATCTTGCATACTCACTCCTTATAGCAAATGTGGCATTTTACCAAAAAATCTTAATATGTGGTGAGCGTAAAGACATTACTTTCTTGAAAATGCGCATCGATAAAAATTTTAAGAGAATGTGTAATGCGCTCGTCTAAAACGATGATAGGATTCACACTATCTGCCCCACAAAGCATAACGCGCAGCATCATCTCATCTTCATAACAAGGAGGATGATAAAGCATTTCTTGCACATTAGAGTAATGTGTGCCAAGTAGGCTGTTTATATCCTCAATACTAATAAAAACACTATCATCGTGCTTTGCATAGCCTAGCTGAATGCTTAAGGTTTTATTTGAATCCATATTGTTTTTGAGGCTTTTTTCTTGTCCTTTTTGTTCCACTCTCTCTTGTGTTTTTATTCCCTGCTTTAGTTTTTCTTTTGATGTTAAAATTTCTTCCCAAGCTCTAGGAAATAGCTTTAGATTATGTTTTACATAAAGAATACTTGAAGTTTTTATCATATTTTTACTGCGTGAATGGGTAATGATATAAGAAGCAATCACCTTGCCTTCACTCATACATACACTTCTTAAATTACGCCAAATTACTTTGGAGCGCTTATGGAGGATATATTCTTTCCCCTCTTGCTCACATTGATCGCGCATTGCAAATATAAGCTGACGCTCCTCATTGCTACCGGGAACTATTTGTCTGCCAATATTACTCATTAGCTCAAGGGGAAGTTGCTTTTGCTTCTCTCTTTGTTTATTAAGAGCAAATTGACAGCCACAATAATTTTGTTTATACAATCTATCTTTGTTTGCAAGCTCACTTTGTGCCTGTGTGCCTCCATTACTTCTCACATCAATTTTGACAAAAAAGAGTCCATAATGAAGAGCAATTTCGTCTCCCTCTGCGTAAAGAATCTTTTGCTCTTTGAGCGGACTAGCAAGGAGTGTAGAGGTAAAGGCATCAAGAGACATTTGATGTGCAATTTGTGCAGTCTTTTCTAATCGCATATCAAAGCATTTTACACATCGCTCACCTTTTTCTGGCTCATTTTCTAGCCCCCTAACATCAGCAAACCATTTTTGAATCTCATATTCTCCCTCAATCAAATCAACCCCAAGCATTTTACAACTTCGCCTCACATCAAGCAAACGCAAATCATATTCTTCTTTGGGGTGAATATTTGGATTATAAAAATATCCTATGAGATTACTTTGAGGATAAAGCTTTTGTAGCTGACTTAAAAAATAATGGCTATCCACCGAGCAACAAATATGCACAAGCATATTTTGAGGTATAGGCTTACTCATCTTTATTGTTTGCAAAATACCAAAATGATACGACACCTATAACTACAACTGCTGCCAAAAAAACAACAAGCAGAATGTCTAAATCCATTGTATATGCCTCTCCTTATTGTGTATTACAAGAATCTTATATTACACTTTTACATTAAGATTCCTATAAATGTATAAATTTTCTTTATATTTTTTAGTGGGACTAGAGAGGTTTTAGCTTAGTAAGTAAATGTAAGATTTTTTAATACAAAGATTCTTGGCTTCTTTTGAGATTCTTTTTTAAAAACTTAGAATCCTCTTTTATTTTTCTAAGCCTCTTTATTTTCTTTTTATAAAGGGGAGGGGCTTGAATGTGCAAGTATGAATTGGTGCTTTACACAAAATATGAAGTCGCGTTTGATGATATACACGTTCGGTGATATACACCTCACTAGATATACTACTTGCCTTCCCCCTTATATATCCGCTTGACAATATATACCTCGCCCTTATTGCAAGAAGATTCTTAGATTCTAGGGTGGATTTATCTTTGAAGTTTTTTAGAATCTAGGTTTTGTTCCTTAAAATACTATATCTCGATTTGCGTTTATAACAAATGTTTCATATGAAACATTATGTTCGTATTGTTGAATCTGCCTTAAAATATGAAAGGCGATATACAAATATTTACTCTATATCTTCACTATGTGCGGATATTTTATGAAAAGATGTGCGTGTGGATTTTGGCTTAGGCACGATTTCTCCATTTTCTTGCGCTATTTTCTCGCGTAATTGCCCACACGCCGCACTAATATCAAGCCCCTTAGATTCTCGTATGGTGCAAAGCAATCCTCTTTCTATCAAAAAATCAGCAAATGCCTTTACTTCACTCATCTGCGGACGCTCAAATGCACTTCCCTCGTGGGGGTTAAAAAGTATCAAATTTACCTTTGCCTTAATCCCATTAAGTAAAGCAAGTAACTTTTTCGCACTCTTTATATCATCATTCACACCTTTAATCATTAAATATTCAAACATCACTCTCTTCCGCGTATCCACAGGAAAAGCTCGCACCTCTTTGAGCACCTCGGCAATATTATAAGCTTTATTAATAGGCATCAGCTGTGAGCGTAGCTCATCACTCACAGCGTGGAGAGAAATAGCAAGCTGCACGCCGAGATTCAGCTCCCCCAATGCCTTAATCTTAGGTGCAATGCCACTTGTGGAAATAGTTTGTCGCTTTGTCGAAATACTAAGCCCCTGAAGCTCACTCAAAATCTTAATCGCCTTTGCTACATTTTCCAAATTATCAAGTGGCTCACCCATACCCATAAAAACAATATTAACTTTTTTATGAGGGGCAATATGATTATCCCTTTTCATCACCACAACTTGCTCAACTATCTCGCTTGCATTGAGATTACGCACAAAGCCACTTTTTGCAGTAAAACAAAAAGCACAGCCCACCTTACAGCCAATTTGACTTGAAAGGCACATTGTCCATTTTTCACTTTTTTCTACGCCATTTTTTATATGCTTTGGGCGCATTTGAAGTAGCACAGATTCAAAACTATGTCCATCGGCAGTGCGAAAAAGATATTTTTTGCTTCCATCTTGGCTTTGCTCTATACATATTGGCTCAATATGAGAAACAACAAAATGTGAGCGTAAAAAATCCTGCATTGTTTTTGAAATATTATCCATAGAATCAATATTGTTTTCATAGCGATGATAAAGCCAATGATAAATTTGCTTAGCACGAAAGGCGGGAGAAAGCAAAGAAGAAAGCTCATCAAGCGTATAGCCATATAGACTTGGCAAAGCCTTATATGCGTTAGGCACAATGTTTGTGTTATGCTCATTTTTATCTATCCTTGCATCATTGCTATATGTTTTTGTGCTTGTATTTTTTGTTTGATTCACACACTTTTGTGTATATGTCTCTTGCTCTACATCTTTCATATATATTTCTCTTTACATAGGCTTTGTATTTTCTTTTTGCGCAAGCGCATAAGAAAGTGTTTGAATCCACGAAGATTGCGCATTGAGTGTTTTTTTGATATGCTGATGATGAGATAAAAATTCATTATGTGCGTTTTTATGGCAGTGATTACTCACACAAAACACACCCATACAAGGAATCTGAAAATGTTGCGCCACTCGCATCACAGCAAAAAACTCCATATTCTCCAAGCAGATTCCAGCATTTACAAAACGCGAAGCCATATCTTCATCGGTTGTAATATAATTAGAGCTATTCACAATAGCTTTTTTATATGTATTGAGATTGAGCGTTTGGAATGTTTCATATGAAACATTTTGCAATACCTCACTTTGAATATGATTATCAAGCGGAGTATAGGCTTTGTCCTCCAAAAATGCAAGCTCTATTTGTGTCGCGCTATTAGAAAGATATATATCGCCTATAAGTATATCTTTGCTATAAGCTCCGGCGCTTCCTACAAAAACAATAGAATCCACATATTCTCTTAGGCAGATTTGAGTAAGCCCTATTGCACTTTCGCACAGCCCTACGCCTATGGATTTTGCAAAACTAAAATATTCGCCATTCCCCGCACATACAATCATTGCTGCTCCATTTTATGTATTCCTTTGTTACTACATTGCTTAAATCTCTTTTATCATCATTCACGCAAGATAACTTAAATTCTTACCGAAATGCCCTTTTCCTGCAAATATGTTTTTAAAGCCTGAATTTTAATCTCTTTATAATGAAATACACTTGCTGCTAATGCCGCATCAGCTCCATATTTAAACACATCAGCAAAATCCTCCATACTCCCTGCTCCACCAGAAGCAATAATTGGCACGCGCACAAATGAAGCCAAAGATTCTATCATCATCTTATCATAACCATTTTTTGTGCCATCAGCGTCCATACTTGTAAGCAGTATCTCCCCCGCTCCTCTATCACAAGCTTCCTTTACCCACTCAACCATATCTTTACCTGTATCCACACGCCCGCCATTAATATAAACGCGCCACGAATGGGGTGCTACCATTTTTGCATCAACAGCCACAATAATACATTGCGAGCCAAAGCGTTTTGCCCCCTCATCAATAAGGTGAGGATTTTTAATTGCTGCACTATTAAGGCTTACTTTATCACACCCGGCATTAAGCAAGGCAGACATATCTGCTATGGAGCTTATACCTCCACCAACGCTAAAGGGGATAAACACAACCTTGGCGATACTTTTAACAATATCTATCATTGTGCCACGTTGCTCATAACTTGCTGTAATATCAAGAAGCACAATTTCATCTGCGCCCTCATCATTATATGCTTTAGCAATCTCCACAGGATTCCCCGCATCTTGTAAGCCAACAAAATTAACACCCTTTACCACGCGCCCATTACGCACATCAAGGCAGGGAATAATTCTCTTTGCAAGGCTCATCGCTCCTCCTTTACTCTCACTCTTTGCCTAAAGATTCTTGCTTTTTATTGAGTATAAACATTATTGATTGCATAAAAATGTTTAAAATATATACAAAACATTGTGTAAATATGTAGATTTGAATTATTAATCATAGCCAAATACTCCTTACAAAAACAAAATATTTGCATACTTTAGGTTATAATACGCGCCAAAATAAGGTAGTGTAGTGGAAACATATCGAGCAAAAAAGCATCTTGGGCAGAATTTCTTGCAAGATTCCCACTATCTCCAGCAAATCACCCAATCCATTCCCACACTCCCTATTCAGTGTGTAGAAATTGGGGTTGGCTTGGGTGATTTGACACAAGAGCTATTAAAAATAGAACCCTTGATAGCCTATGAAGTCGATTTAGACTTATGTTCTTTACTTGATAAAAAGTTTTCTAGCCATATCCAAAGTGGGCGATTGAAGATTATCTATGAGGATATTTTAAATCTCTCACAAGAGCAACAATGGCTCTATGAATGCGAATACAAGGTTGTCTCTAATCTTCCTTATTATATTGCGACACATATTATATTGCGACTTTTGCGTGATAATTTTTGTCGCGCCTTGCTTGTAATGACGCAAAAGGAAGTCGCGCAAAAATTTTGTGCGATGAGTGGGAAGAGTGATTTTTGCGCTTTGAGCGTTTTAGCCCAAAGCTTTGGCGAAGCACAAATACTTTTTGATGTGCCCAGCAGCGCTTTTTCTCCTATGCCAAAGGTAACCTCATCTGTTTTTGTGATTCATAAACATTATACCAAGCCATTTGAAGGCTTCTCTTTATATGATTTAGAATCTTTTTTGAAGTGTGCTTTTTGTGCGCCGCGCAAGAGCCTTTTAAAAAATCTTAGTGCTTATTTTAATAAACAGGCATTACAAGAGGCTTTAGAATCTGCGCGTGTGCCACTTCTTGCACGTCCTCACGAAGTAGAGACAAAAAGTTTTCACCACATTTTGCAAATTCTTAAAAAAGGACACAACAATGGAAGATAAAAATGAACAAAACCATAACAATTCATCTTTAAATGAAGGATTTGAGAGAAAAACTCCAGAAGAGCAAGCTGATAGTATCGCTTCTCTCTCACAATCCACCCCAAGAGACAATAAGCACAAAGAGCATCACCACAAGCCAAAATCGCATTCTCCAAATAAAAACCAAAATGCAGAGCAGGGGCAAAAATCATTTGAAAAACGCAAGTGGCATGGCAAAAATCCTATGGCTCAAAACAAAAAGCAAGCAGAAGAAAACAATAGTGGCATAGATGGTGTTACAGAAGTGCGTAATGTCAATGAAAGTGGCAATCTTGGATTGCATAAAGATTTAAAAAAAGGCGTGGAAGCAAATACAAGAATCCAAAGACAAAGCCTTAATCCTCATACTAAGCTCAACCTCAACACAAAAGCAAGCGTGCGCATTACGCCTCTTGGTGGGCTAGGCGAGATAGGCGGCAATATTACGGTGATTGAAACACCAGATTCTGCGATTGTCATTGATGTGGGAATGAGTTTTCCAATTGAAGGAATGCACGGCGTAGATATTCTCGTGCCTGATTTTAGCTATCTCTTTGCGATTAAGGATAAAATTGCGGGAGTGATTATTACCCACGCACACGAAGACCACATCGGGGCAGTGCCTTATCTTTTTAAGCTTTTGCAGTTTCCTATTTATGGCACACCTCTGCCTCTTGGTATGATAGGGAGCAAATTTGATGAACACGGCTTAAAAAAATTCCGCTCATTCTTTAAGATTGTGCAAAAACGCAAGCCTATTAAAATTGGTGCATTTGAGGTAGAGTGGATTAATATCACACATTCTGTAATTGATGCCTCTGCTCTTGCTATACGCACCGATGCAGGAGTGATTATCCACACAGGTGATTTTAAAATTGACCATACCCCTATTGATAATCTCCCCACAGATTTACATCGCCTTGCACATTATGGAGAAGAGGGTGTAATGCTCTTATTGAGCGATTCAACAAATTCACATCGTAGTGGCACAACCCCAAGTGAAGCTAGTGTTGGACCAACCTTTGAAGCTCTTTTTAAACAAGCGCAGGGACGCGTGATAATGAGTACTTTCTCCTCAAATATTCACCGCGTGTATCAAGCCATTAGCTATGGAATGAAATTTAATCGTAAAGTTGCAGTGATTGGGCGCTCTATGGAAAAGAATCTTGAGATTGCACGAGAACTTGGCTATATTGACTTGCCACAAAATATTTTCATAGAAGCTCACGAAGTCGCAAAATACCCCGATGAAGAGGTGCTGATTGTTACCACAGGCTCTCAAGGCGAAACAATGAGTGCGCTCTATCGTATGGCAACAGACGAACATCGCCACATCAAAATTAAACCCAGCGATATGGTGATTATTTCTGCTAAAGCCATTCCGGGCAATGAAGGCTCCGTCTCTGCGGTGCTTAATTTCCTCCTTAAAGCCGGAGCAAAAGTCGCTTATCAAGACTTTAGCGAGATTCACGTTAGCGGACACGCCGCACAAGAGGAGCAAAAACTGATGTTGCGCCTGATTAAACCAAAGTTTTTCTTGCCCGTTCACGGCGAATACAATCACATTGCCAAACATAAACAAACCGCTATTGCTTGCGGGGTGCTAGAAAAAAATATCTACCTTATGGAAGATGGCGATCAAATCGAAGTCAATCCAAACTATATGAAAAAAGTGCGGAGTGTCAAAAATGGCAAAACTTTCATTGATAATCAAATCAATCGCCAAATTGAAAATGATGTCGTGCTTGATAGACAAGCTCTTGCCCAAGATGGCATTGTGGTTATTTCTGCGCGTATTAGCAAAGAACGCAAGATTTTAGAAACAAAAATTTCAAGCTATGGGCTTGTAGCAGACAAAGAAGACAAGGGCTTTGAAAAAGAGATGAATGAAACACTTGAATTTGTTGTCAAAAATTTCAAGGCAGAGGGATTTAATGCCAAAAATCTTGAAAATGAAGTGCATACCACTTTCAAGCGACATATTTTTAAGAAAGTCAAAAAATATCCAACCATCGTGCCGATGATTTATGTGCTATAAATATCATAAAATGAGGGAGGCAAATGGCAAAACTCGATTATGTACATATTGCTAAAGAAGTCCTTGAAATAGAATCAAGAGCCTTACTTGAAGCGATAGAAAAGCTCAATGGAGCAGAATTACAAAGGATTGTAGAAGTTATTGTGGATTCTCAAGGGAAGCTCATTGTATGTGGTGTAGGGAAAAGTGGGCTTATTGGCGCAAAAATCTCCGCCACTCTCTCTAGCACAGGCACACCCAGTATTTTTATGCACCCCACAGAAGCAATGCACGGCGATTTGGGAGTGGTGCAAAAAGATGATGTGATTCTTGCTATTAGTTATAGTGGCAAGAGTGAGGAGCTCCTCAATATTCTCCCACATATTAAACGCTTAGGGAATCCTATCATCACAATGAGTCGCGATAAAAACTCTCCCCTATCACTTATGGGCGATTATTTTTTAGACATTAGTGTGCACAAAGAAGCTTGCCCCCTTAATATTGCTCCCACAAGCTCAACCACACTCACGCTCGCACTTGGAGATGCTTTGGCTGTATGCTTAATGAAAAAACGTGATTTTAAGGCAACCGATTTTGCCTCATTCCACCCCGGTGGCGCACTTGGCAAACAACTTTTTGTGAAACTTAAAGACTTAATGCAAACAGAAAATCTCCCTCTTATCGCGCCTGATATGCCTCTGCGCCAAGCCATTATCATAATGAGCGAGAAACGATTAGGCAATGCTGTTATTGTCCAAGATAACACGCTTTGGGGGATTCTAAGTGATGGCGACTTACGGCGGGCGATGATGAATAGTAATTTTAACCTAGATACTCCAGTAAGTGCCTATGCCACACGCTCACCAAAAACTTGCGATAATGCGGAGATTCTTGCCTTTGATGCGCTTAAAATTATGGAAGCCAATAAGATTGGACTCCTTATTATCACAGATAAGCAAAATCATATACAAGGTGTTATACACTTGCATACTTTAATTGCTGCTGGGCTCAAATAACTAAGCTAAAGGAGAAAGATATGTTTGAAAAAATAGATGAAATTTTTAAAAATATCGAGGATATTCGCGATGATATTATCATCTTGCTCAATATCGCTAAAATCTCACTCATTGATTATATTATGATTAAACGCGGCTCACAAGATATGCCCGAGCATTTGAGCTTTGATTTGCTCTCACAAATTGATGTAGAAATAGAAAAGCTCAAAGCCCAAATTGATGCGCTTAATAAACTCAAACGCGAATTGCTTGTGTTTTAAGAGGCTTAGTTGCCCCTATGGGTGAGAATCTCGCACTTTTTAAATGCCAAAATCTCATTATTGTAAGAGAATCTGCTTAGATTCTAAAATCTAATAAGTTGCGTTTTTAAGCCCTTCCCGAAAATCTTAACTTTTAGAATCTCAAAAACCACTTTTCCGCCTAGATTCTTAGAATCCCCATTTCACACTTGATTCTAAAAGTATTGATAAACAATATCATTTTTATTTTAAATTAATATACAAAAGAGTAATATCCATTCACATTTTTACAAATCATTCTTATTTTTGTAAAAAATGAACAATTCCAAAAGGAGTTTTTAATGAAAGCAACATTAAGCATTGCTCTGCTTACAAGCATAGTGGCTATGGGTGCTATGGCTGATGAGCCAAACACAGAAGAATCAAATACTAGCAGGGGAGGGGGCGATGTAACAACAGTCAATCTCCGACAATCTGTCGTAACTGCCACAGGCTATGAGCAAGACATCAAAGACGCTCCCGCGTCTATTAGCATTATCCCGCAAGAAGAGATTCTCACACGCCCCATTCGAGACATAGGCGATGCTGTGCAAGATGTGCCCGGCGTGTATGTAGAGCAGGATAAGACAGGGCAAAATACTATTTCTATGCGTGGGCTAAGCTCGGCTTATACGCTTATCCTCATTGATGGCAAAAGACAAAATATCACGAGGGGCTTTACTGCAAATGGCTTTGGAAATAGCACAGGTTTTATGCCCCCACCTGAAATGATTGAGCGCATTGAAGTTTTGCGCGGTCCTGCTTCTGTGATTTATGGCTCTGATGCAATGGGAGGAGTGATAAATATCATTACTAAAAAACACGCCAATAAAACAAGTGCAGGTATGCAGCTTGAAACGAAACTTTTTGCACCAAATAGTGAATGGGGAAATGCCTATGGAGCAAACGCTTATGTAACCACCCCGCTTGTTAAAGACTTGCTTTCGCTTAACTTGCGCGGCTCATATCGCTTCAATGAACAAAATGCTTTTCTCAATCCTCTTGGTCCTAGCCAAAACGCTAGTCAAAACCCCTATTCTGCGCACTCAAGCACAGGAAGCCAAAATGGCAATGCAGGCTTTAGGCTTAATTACACCCCTACAGCAAGGGATTATATCTATTTAGATTCTGAACTCTATTGGGGACGCTTTGGCTCGCTCAACACTAGCGGTAATAGCATTACAGCCCTAAGAGAAATGTATAAAAACAACACCACCTTAAGCCACGATGGAAAATATGATTGGGGGAATCTCTCCACCTTTGCTCAATACTCTTATAGCGTAATGGCACCTTGGGCGATGAATAATGGTGGCAATCCTCCTATTGGCTCGACAAAGGGGGATTATGTGGATTGGGAGAGAAAAACAGAAAACAATGTTGGGGATATTAAGAGTGTGTATAATAATAACTTTAATATTGGCGGTGGGGCGCTCATCTTTAATGGCGGTGCGGAGTATGTCTATGAGCAACTCAAAGGAGCAAATGTATCCTACAGAGATATGCACCAAAATCAAGCCGCTCTCTTTGCTGAAGGGGAATATCTCTTTAATGATATGTTCTCTACCACACTGGGCGCGCGCTATAACTATACCGACAAATTTAGCAATGGCGTGGCAAATCTCAATCCCCGGTTTTATGTGAATTTTAACCCCACCGATTGGCTTACCTTTAAAGCAGGGGTAGCCAATGGTATGCTTATCCCTACCCTTAGTCAAACTGTCGAGGGTGTAACATCATCATCGACATCAAATGGCCAAGTTACCGATACTTATGGGAATCCAAATCTTGAGCCTGAACTCAGCTGGAACTATGAATTGAGCACGATTATCGATGCAGAACCCGGAATGCTTATCCTCACGGGCTATTACACAGACTTTCGTAACCAAATTGAAACGATAAGCAATCTCCAACAAAACACACCTATGCCTGAAATTGGACAAACTTGCACAAGCAATCTATGCACCTACTATCGTAATGTCGGCAAAAGCTTTGTAGCAGGGGCAGAGGCAAGCCTACAAACAAAATCTTTTTATGGGCTTTCACTTGAATCAAGCTATGGCTTTACCTATACAGAAGCAAGAAGCGGGACTTCAAAGGGTGAGCCCATCAACTCTATCCCTAAACATAACTTTACTATTAAGCCAAGTTATACTTATAACAACTTCAATGCCTATATCCGCTGGAGTGGCAAATACAAAACGCCTACTCCCTTTGCAGGTAGCAATGCAAGAACCAATGTGCGCTCAATCGTAGGACAATACTACAAAGATTATCAGCTTGTGGATATTGCCGCTACTTATAAATTTGCCAAGCATTATGCGCTCACATTTGCTATCAATAATATCTTTAATGTCTATTTTATTGATTACATAGGAACACAAAATGGCTATCAGCGCATCTTGCCTGATAGAAATTATTGGATAAGTTTTAAGGCAAATCTCTAAGATTCTAGAATCAAAGCCTAGAATCTCCTAGCAATAAAGTATATCTTTATTGCTATATAAATAAAATCGCGTGAGAGGCAAACCTTAAAGGCGTTGTAGGGGGCGAGGTGTATATCACCGAGCGATATATAAGGGGGAGTGAGATGTATATCATCGAGCCGACTTCGCATTTGTGCAAAGCACCAATCCATACTTGTAAATTCAAGCCCCTCCCCCTTATAAAAAATAGTGAGATTTTAGAATCTAAGCAGATTCTCTTACAATAATGAGATTTTGGCATTTAAAAAATGCGAGATTCTCACCCGCTAGAGCGGCTAAAAGCCCTAAAGCCTACTTGCTCTCATAAATAAAAGGCACGCTATTAATGCCTACATTCATCACTTTTTGGTTAATCTTCATCGTATCTTTAATATCAATATTTTGATATTTTGCAGGGATTTTGGATTGAGGCGTATAGACTTCCCTTAGCACACTGATGATTTGCTTATTATCTTTCACATCAAGCAATCTCTCGCGCAACATACTTGCTTTGGTTGGAGAATCTTGCCCGATGAAGCCAACGATAAGCATATAGACATTAGAGGTTTCAAGGTGTTTTTCGATATTTTGAAGTTCTCTTTGGCAGCTAGGGCAGTTTGGATCTGAAACGATATAGGTAATTTTTTTCACATTTTTGGGGGAGTTTAGCACAATATATTCATCTTTTGGAATCTGCTTAAAAAATCGCTCAAGCGTGGCTTTATCAGGCTTAGAATCATTTTCAATTTGTTTAAGAGCCGAGCCGAGCGTGCCCATATCTTCGCTATTTTGAGCAAAAAATACATTTGAAACCCCGATAATCACCTTGCCGTCTTTGCTTGCAAAAATAGGCACTTGCATATCGCCCACAGCAATAATCACAAATTTTACATCAGGGCTAGATTTGAGATCTTGTGTTTTAATAATTTTTATATTTTGTTTTGTATGGGCTTTAATCGTGCTTTTAAGTGTATCCTCAAAACTCGCCCCAAAACAAAACACACTTGTCATCAAAAAGCAAAAAAACATTTTTTTCATCTTTATTCCTTTAAATAGCCTAAGACGCTTTGAGCGCACACAGCTTGGCTTTATTATGTGAGGGATTGTATAATAAATTGATAAATACATAAGGGAGCGCCATTTGGCATTTTTTGCGCAAAAGCATCAGTTGCATAGAGGATTAATGGAGAAAAAAAGCGCGTATATGATGAGTTCTAAGCATTATCCCTATCGTGCATTGCCTACAAAGGCTTGGCGCAATGAATTTATCCTCTCACTCGGCTCAAATATGCCAAAAGGCGCACAAAGTAGCGTGGAGATTTTGGAGCATTTTTTTATGCGCTTTTATGCCAATAAACGCGTGGAGATTCTTGCCACTTCGCCTATTTGGCGCAATCCTCCCTTTGGATTTAAGGCTCAAGGGGATTTTTATAATGCCATTATGATATGTGGAAGCAATATGGGGCTGCTTGAGCTTTATCGCCTGATGTTTTATACAGAGAGATATTTTGGGCGAGGGCGCAAAAGGGCTTTTAAAAACGCCCCACGCACGCTTGATGTGGATTTAATGTATTTTAATGCGCTTACTCTCAAACTTCCACATTTGCAGATTCCACATCGGGGCTATTTTAATCGCCCTAGCGTAATGCTACCTCTAAGTTTTATTGAGAATCTTTGGGTGTAGATACATAAAGCCTAGAATCTCCTAGCAATAAAGTATATCCTTATTGCCTATTTGCAAGATTCACAGCGCTCTAAGCATATCCTCAAAGCTTTGTTGAAATGCTACAATCCCCTCATTTAAAAGCTTTTGTGAAATATCCTCCCGATGTATCCCTGCATCGCTTAAACTCTCCCAAAAACTATGGCGAGATTTTGGGCTAAGAAGTGTTTTTTGCGCTTTATTTGTGCTTTGTTCATAAGCTCTAATACTCTCAAGTGGCGCGGTATTTACACTATGAGGCAAAATGAGGCTATCAATATAATAGCTTTTGGGCAAATCTTCGCCCTTAACCCCTGTGGAAGCAAACAAAGTGCGGATAGAGCTGTGTTTAAAGCCCTCAATCACCTCATAGCAATCCATTGCATTAATAATCCCCATTTGTCCTCGCAAATGAGAGCCTAAAGCAGAATCCACCGCTCTATCAAAACGCGAAACAAATACGCTTATCACGCCCTGAATCTTGCTGTGTGGCGCGGTATTTTGAATCTCTTTTGTCTCCTCTTTTGCCCCTGCCTTTTTTATCCCCTCTTGCATAGCCAAAGCACATTCTTTTGCTTGATGTGGAGTGAAAATCAAAGTCGCATTCACACTTATGTCCCTTTGCACAAGCGCGCTCATTACCTCATAGCCCACAGGAGTTGCTGGCACTTTTATCATCACATTTGGCATCGCGATGCTCTTATGCAGCCTCACGCCCTCATCTATACTTTTTGGTGCATCATCACACAAAAATGGATCGATTTCAAGGCTTATAAAGCCATTAGCATTATTCTTTTCCCATAAAGGCTTTAAAATCTCCGCGGCTCTTTTAATATCCGCAATCGCAAGATGCTCATAAATATCCTTTGCATTTTTACCCTTTAAAGATGCGATTGCTGCTGCATAAGCAGGGGTTTTTAAGCTTTGAGCAAAAATACTTGGATTGCTTGTGGCGCCTTGAATAAGCCCAGAATCTATAAGCATTCTAAACTCATTTTCTAAAAAATCTCTTTGGATAAAATCACACCACAGACTAAACATTTTGCCTCCCTTAATCTTTTTGTGAAAAATCAAATGGCAATATTATAAACAAAAATCAAGGAGAATCTTATGCGATATAAGTTAATGATGTGTGGTTTTAGCGCGATGTGTGAGGACATACAAGAAGTGCGTGATAGGCTAAAGGTTATCCCTGTGCAAAGGGCGGAGCTAGAGAGTTCGGCTTGTTATGTTTTTGACTTACAAACCGCGCAAACTTATCCTATCTTGCCCCAAGAAAATGGTTGGGTCATACAAGATGAAAATGGCAACATCATTCAATAGAATCTATTTTTGTTTTTTAACTTTTTTAGCTACTTAAGCCTTTTTTCAATGCTGCAAAAAGCAAATTTCTTGAAAGATTCTATAATATTTGAAAAGTTGCAAATTTTGCTTACTTTATCCCCTAAAAACTTTGCACAGCCTTTAAAAGTCGCGTTAATATCTCATCGCTTGCTTTTGTAAAACTTGAGGCGATTTGAGCCTCATTTAAAGATTCTAAGGCAATGCTAGATACTATACTTGCGCTTTTGCTCTTATGATTTTTAAGAGAGATAAGCTCATAAAATACACTAACTTGCGCCTTATATGCGCAATTTTCCTCTACAATATGAAAAGAAAGCAAGGAGAGCTTGAACATCATATCAAAGCTTTGTGTGCCAAGAGGAGGGAGAGAAAACTCTAGGCATTGGCTTTGTGCTTTAAGAAGCAGAGCTGTTTTAAGCAAATCTTGAGGTGGGGCTATCCATTTTTTTGAGCTAAGCGTGTGCATTTGTGAATATTTCGCATCAAACACATAAATATTTGTGTTCTCATAAGGAGCGTTAGAGCGTATATCGAGCAAAGCAACTTTTTTGTTTTGCTTACAAGGGCTTTGACTTTGTGCAAAAGGCTGCAAACTTAAATATGATACCTTATCCACAGAAGAAGCAATTTTTACATCAACACAGCCCGCTAAAATCCACGCACATACACACACTATAATCCGCTTCATTATTTATCCTTTGCGTTTTTGGAATCTTTTGATTCTTGACCAAAAAGGCTATCATAGGGATTCTTATCGACTTTATCTAAAAATGCCGAAGCTCTAGTAAAAAATCCACTCATATCTTGCAAACTCCCTTGTAACTGGAAAAGTGTAGGAGTGAGAATCTCGCGCACATTATATTCTCCATTTTTCATCTGCCTATCAAGCTGCTCACTTATGCTTTTCATATGCGTTGTTGTCTCGTGAATCTCTCTTAAAATAAAATGGATTTCGCTTAAGCTTTGAACATCAAAAAGCGCATTAACATTTCTTAGAAGCATATCGACACTATCGCCTAGCTCACTTGCTTTTGCAATAATTTTATCAAACCCGCCCCTCTCAAGCATAATCACCTTTTTGCCCTCATCATTTGCCTCTAGTATTTCCCCATCATCATTATGAATGAGTGAAAGATAATTTGCCCCTGCTAGTCCTTGTGAGCTAATAATTACTTTTGCGTTTTTGCGTATAGGCAAAATAGATTCAATAAGCATAGTAATTTCAATTGTGCCCTCTTTTATATCCTTAAATTTCACATCACGCACGTGCCCGATACTAATGCCTTTATAGCGAATAGGCGTATTCGTGCCAATCCCCTCAATTTCATTTGAACTATACGCATAATATTGTGCATATTTTGCAGAATCCATTTCAAAGCGATTAAGCCATAATATAAAAGCCACCATAAAAATTAAAACAACAAAAAATATCGCCCCAATCCACACATAACGGACATTGCGCTCCATATTTGCTCCTTCACTTTAATGTGTATTTTTAAAGCTTTCCCAAAAACGCTCTCCGCGTCTGCCGCTAAAGATTTTTGCCTGTGCGTGCCCTTGATATACTTTTGTATAAAGCTCATTTAAACTGCCTTGAAAAACAATTTTTTTATCCTCAAGTAAAATCAATCTATCCACACTATCTTTAATTGAATCCAAATCGTGCGTAACCATTACAATCGTAATTTCTAGCACTTCTTTGAGTCTTAATATAAGTGAATCAAATCGCTCCGAGCTTTGCAAATCTAGCCCACTTGTAGGCTCATCTAAAAATAAAATATCAGGATTAAGAGCTAAGGCTCGAGCCAAAGCTACGCGTTTTTTCATACCACCAGAGAGTTCATAGGGGTATTTAGAGCCTACATCTGCACTTAGCCCCACCATTTCAAGCCACATTTTTGAAATGCGTCTAATGGTCGCCTCATCATATTTGCTCTTTTGTGTGAGTAAAAAACCGACATTATCAAGCACATTCATTGATGAAAATAATGCTCCAAATTGAAACATCACACCGCAACGATCAAGAATCCGCCCACGTTTATCTTCAGCTAAGCTCCAAATATTTTCCCCAAAAAATGTGATAGTTCCTGCGGTTGGTTTCTCTAAAAAAAGCATATTTTTGAGTAATGTGCTCTTGCCACTCCCGCTCCCACCTAAAATACCAAAAATTTCACCTTTTTTCACATCAAAACTAATCCCATCGTGAATAATGACATCATTATATTGTGTATGCAAATTCTCTACTTTGATGATGCTCATATATTTAACCTCATTGTAATCACTGAAAAAATGGCATTAATAAGAATCACCCAAAAAAGAGCATTTACCACGCTTTTAGTTGTTTCAATTCCTACAGATTCAGTATCGCCTTTGACATAAAGCCCACGAAAACACCCTACAAGTGCGATTGCTGCACCAAAAAATGGAGCTTTAACTAAGCCCACCAAAAAATGGCTAATATCCACATATTCATAGAATCGCTCCAAATATTGCACGAAGTTAATGCCTGTTTGGAGCTTCACTGCAAGCATTGCCGCAAATAAACTCACTGCATCAGCAACAAACACAAGTAAAGGCATTACAATCACGAGAGCTAACACACGAGGCAAGATAAGATAATCATAAAGGCTCAAATTCATTGTTTTAAGGGCGTCATTTTCTTCTGTAAGATTCATCACACCAATTTGCGCACTAAAGCTTGATGAACTGCGCCCAGCAATTACAATTGCTAAAATGAAAGGACCCATTTCACGCAAAGAAAGTTTAGCTACAATTTCCACGCTCATCAAAGGTGCGCCCATTTTTTCAAGTTGCAGCACACCTTGTAAGGCAATTGCATAGCTCACAATAAAAGCTGTTAAGAGCGCAACAGGCAAAGCTTTAAATCCGGATTCATTAATATGATAAAAAATAGAGCTTAAACGAAAGCGCGAGGGAGTAAAAAAAGAGCGAAAAAAATACCATAAGCACATTCCACAAAATTGTAAAAAATCAATAAAAGTATGAGTGAGTAGCGCAATCTTTTGCCCTAAAGGAATAAACAAAGAAGCAATAAAAGTAGAAAAATAATAAGGAGATTTAGATTCTAATTTTTGTGAAGATTCTAAAAGCGAAGAAAACATATCATCAATATGCGCTTGTGTGCCAACTAATGTAAAATTCTTTTCTTTGAGTAATTCACATAAAAATGCACAAAATACATAATCAACCGATGAGGTATTGCTAAAATCAAGGATAATCAATGTTTGAGTATGAGAAGAGGCAAGAGATAAAAAAAGAGCCTTTGTAAAATCCTTTTGAGATTTTTTTGACAATCTCCAATCACATTGCCCATAGAATGTAATATGTATCTCATTTGAAGTAGAATGTATCTTAAAATCCATTACTTCCTAAACCTGCCCTTAAATTGATACACTATCATTTGTAGAATCCTTTTTTATTCATAAGAATCTAAAAGCATTCAAAATTATAACAAAAGTTGTAATATCGCACTCTTAAAGCCCCAAGATTCCACACAATATCGCTAAAAATACCAAAATATAAAAATTTTTAGATATAATCGCGTGAATCTATGTGATAACTTTAAATGAGTTATTCACATCTCAAAGCAAAGAAAAAAGGCAGTTTTAAGAACATTTTCACTTTTTCACATTCCTTACTACTGCTACTAAAATCTATTACATAAAGGATATTACAGATGAAAATCTCACTCCCAAAGAATCTACTTGAGAGCGCTCTTACGAATTGCCAAAACTTCCTTGACAAAAGAGATAGATCACAAATTACTTCACATATTTACTTTGAAGTAAAAGAAGATACTTTTATCCTTAAAGCTACTGATTATGAAATTTACCTTGAATCCCATATCAATGTGCCTTCACTCTCTACTGGTAATGCCACTGCAAATGGAAGACAGATTCTAGATACTATTAAACATCTTAAAGATGGCGAAGTTACCATTGAAACAGAACAAGATTCTATCCGTATTTCACAAGGCAAATCACGCACAAAGCTACCAATGTTTAATGCTGATGAATTCCCAAAATTCCCGGAATATGAAGCGAATAAACAGATTCAAATTGAATCTACAAAATTCCTAAGCTCTATCAAAAAAATTAATCCTGCAGTGGATACAAATAATCCCAAATATGAGCTTAATGGCTCTTTACTTGATATTAAAGATTATAGTTTTAATTTTGTCGCTACAGATACAAGACGTCTCGCTCTTATAGAATACAAAAGCCAATCAGTAGATACCCTCTCACTTGTTATCCCTAAAAAAGCTATTAATGAAATAACAAAGCTTTTTATTGATCATTTTGAGATTTATCACAACGGCACACATCTTATCCTTAAAAATGATGAATATACCTTTTATACAAAGCTTATTAATGGCAAATACCCAGATTATGAAAAAATCATTCCTAAAGAATTTAAACACAAAGTTGTTCTTCCTAAAGATAGATTAATTGATGCTTTACAATTTGTTAAAACACTCACAAGTAATATTAAAATCACTTTTACCCCAAATGAGGTGCTTTTTGAATCTCTTAATGAAGAAAGTGGGGAAGCTTCTACACAAATTGAAGCACAAACAGGCATTGAGTATCTAAGTCTTGGCATTAATTCTAAATATATCCTTGATTTTCTCTCACAAATAGATAGCAGTGAATTCACACTTTGTATCAATGAGCCAAATACACCATTTGTCGCCATAGATGACAATTTCTCAACCGTCATTATGCCTGTATTTCTCTAAAAATACAGCTTATTTTTTACCCCTATATTTGGAGTATGAATGGAAAAAAAAGAATACCAAGCAAGTAATATCAAAGTTTTAAAAGGCTTAGAAGCAGTTCGAAAACGCCCGGGTATGTATATTGGCGATACAAACTCTGGCGGTTTGCATCATATGATTTATGAAGTGGTAGATAATTCCATAGATGAGGCTATGGCAGGGTATTGCGATAGAATCAATATTACTCTTACACTTGAAGGAAGTGCCATTATAGAGGACAATGGACGCGGGATTCCTGTGGATCTTCACCCTACAGAAAATCTCCCCGCTGCTACTTTAGTGCTTACTACACTCCACGCAGGTGGAAAATTTGATCAAGATACTTATAAAGTATCTGGCGGTTTGCACGGCGTGGGTGTATCCGTGGTTAATGCCCTTTCCCGCCGCCTTATTATGACAATCAAAAAAAATGGACATATCTATCGCCAAGAATTCGCTCAAGGTATTCCCCAAAGTGAGTTAGAAATCATTGGGGAGAGTAAAAAACACGGCACAACTATTGAATTTTTCCCCGATGGCGAAGTAATGGAAGTGCTTGAATTTGATAGTGAGATTCTTATTCGTAGATTTAAAGAAATGGCATATCTTAACCATAATATCACTATTCATTTTAAAGATGAGCGCACACAATTTGAAGAGACATATCACTTTGAGGGAGGCTTAAGGCAATTTATCCAAGATATAAATAAAAAACCTCTCATCTCATCAGTTATAAGCTTTGAATCAAGTGAGCAAGAATGTGAAGTTGAAATTGCTCTTGCTTATAATGAGGGCTATGATGAGAAGCTCTTAAGCTTTGTTAATAATATCCGCACACCCGATGGTGGCACACACGAGGCAGGATTCCGCGCGGGACTAAGCCGAGCGATTATGAATTATATTGAGGCAAATGCTTCCGCAAGAGAGAAAGATTCTAAAGTCAATGGTGAAGATGTGCGTGAAGGGCTTGTGGCAATTATCTCTACAAAAGTGATTGATCCGCAATTTGAGGGGCAGACAAAAGGCAAACTTGGAAGCTCTTTTGTAAAGCCAATCGTGCAAAAGCTTACTTATGAGAAACTTTCAAAATTCTTTGAGGAGAATCCAAACGAGGCAAAAGCCATTATGCAAAAAGCCATTATGGCGGCGCGTGGGCGAGAAGCTGCTAAAAAAGCACGAGATTTAACGCGCAAAAAAGAGAATTTTTCAGTAGGCACATTGCCGGGTAAATTGGCTGATTGTCAAAGCAAAGATCCAAGAGAATCTGAAATTTATCTTGTAGAGGGTGATAGTGCGGGAGGAAGCGCAAAACAAGGGCGAGATAGGGCTTTTCAAGCGATTTTACCTTTACGCGGAAAGATTTTGAATGTCGAAAAATCTCGCCTTGATAAGATTCTTAAATCTGATGAAATTAAAAATATGATTACTGCTTTTGGCTGTGGGATTGGTGATGAGTTTAATTTAGAGAAGCTTCGCTATCATAAAATTATTATTATGACTGATGCTGATGTTGATGGAAGCCATATACAAACGCTTCTAATGACTTTTTTTTATCGTTATTTAAAGCCACTTATCCAAAATGGACATATCTATATTGCTCAGCCCCCGCTTTATCGTTATAAAAGAGGTAAAAAGGAGATTTATCTTAAAGATGAACGCGCTTTGAGTGAATACCTTATTGAAAATGGCATTGAAAATTTTAGTTTTAAGGGCATTGGGAATAAAGAGCTTTTAGAGATTCTCAAATTTATCTCACATTATCGTAGCGTTCTTAAGGAGCTTGAAAAACGTTATCCTATGCTTGAGGTTGTGCGCTATCTCGTGGAAAATAAGCATTTAGACACCCTCTCTCTCACAGATTTAAGTCAAAATATAGAATCCTTTTTGCAAGGTAAAGAATGTAATATTCTTAATAAAATTACCACACAAGAGCATATTACGCTTTATGTGCAAACAAAAGTAGGGCTTGTAGAGCTTGGTATTAATGATAGGCTTTTTAGGGATAATTTCTTTCAACAAGCGCGTTTTATTTATGAGAAAATCGCAAGCAGAAACCTTGAATTTTTAAAGGGTGAAGATGTGATAGAGTTTTTAGAAAAAATCGAGGAGAGTGCTAAAAAAGATGCTTATATCCAGCGATATAAAGGCTTAGGTGAGATGAATCCAGACCAGCTATGGGAAACCACAATGATGCCTGCAAATCGCACATTTTTGCGTGTAAGAATCGATGATGATAGCTTGAGTGATGATATTTTTACACTTTTTATGGGTGATGAGGTAGAACCGCGTAGAGCCTATATCCAAAAACACGCCAAAGATGTTAAGAATCTTGATGTGTAATGCTTTATTGATTGAAGCTAAAGCTAGAGTTTTTAGCTACTTGTGTAAAAACAATACGCGTAAGATAAATTAAAATTTTATGCTCTCATCATTCATAATATCTATAATCTCGCTCATATCATAATTTTGAAGTTGTTTCTCAAGCTCTTTAAAATAATTTTCAACATTACTTGCATCTAAATAGATTCCAAAGTCTTTAATAGGGATAAAGCTTTTATCTGTAAGCGTTTTAGCAATAAGTGTCCCTATATAAGGATAAAAATGATCATCATCGGGGTAATTTTGCACTTCTTGTGTGATTTCATTGAAGCCCTCAAATTGATAAATGCCTCCAAAAATATCAATATAGAGCCGAATGTATTTTTTATACTCCTCCCATCTTTTGGCAAAATTGATTTGAGATACAAATAAAGCTGTGGTTATAGGCGAAGTGTAAATCACAAAGTGTGATTGAGGATTGTTATTTTTAATACGCATTAGGGCATTTTTAAGTTCTTGTTCATCATAGATGAAATTATTTTTAATAAATTCTAGGGTATGTCTTTTGAGCGTGTGACGAAAGGCTTTTAGCCTCTCTTCCTCTGTTGTTTTCTTTTTGTATTTTATGTTATCCCTTGAGTAATACATATTCCATTGTATCCCTCTTAAATTTTCAAGTGGAATCTCTTTGAGAAGCTTACTTGGGATAAATAATTTTTCCACCTGATTGAAAGGATTTTTTAATGGCTTAAATGTTTTTTCGTATCGCTCTTTAGCTTCTTTTTGATAGTTAGTATTTGCTCCAAAAAAATCTATTTGCAAATAAATCGTCTCTAAAGTATGTCCTTTAGCTTTCATTAGCTCCAAATAAGATTCATATTCAAAAGGAATCATAGAGGCAACAGCAAAATTAAAAAGCTTTTGTCCCTTAAAATCATACTGATTTACAAATGTTGCCCTTGAGCTACCTAGCAACACACTATCATAGGATTCTTTTTTGCCATAATAAATTCTATTTGCCTTTTCTATTCTTTCATCTGTATATTCATAGAAACGATTATATTTATGTGTAGGGGCTCCATATAAAAAGTAGGGATCAATAATAAGGTTTAAAAAGGCTATGAAGATAAAGGGGCATAGTACGCAGACAAATATAGCTACTATCATCTTTTTTTCACCGATAGGTTTAAGGAATAAGCTTTTTAGTTTTTTATACATTTATGCCTCTAAAAATTAAAATACAAAAACGGAGCATAAGGATTGCCTATAAGTGTCTTTAGAGCCCAAAATAATAATATACTTATAAATATCACATAAAATAGATTTGCTTGAAAACTCTCCATTTTCTCTATGCTATTTTTAAACCCCCCACACACTACAAATGCCAAGATGATGTAAATTATCGTATCGTTTCGTCCGCCAAT
>NZ_JAFLSB010000019.1 GCF_022511165.1 Helicobacter sp.
TAGCACCACCCTAGACTCTGCAGATTCTAGCGCATCTGCTTCATTACAAAAGGATCACTAAGTGCTAGAAGATTTAAAGCCTCATATCCAAGACTTGCGTAAAAGGCTTATTATTAGCATTTCTGTGCTTTTTATAGCTTTTATAGGGTGTTTTTTCTTTTGGGAGGATATTTTTGCTTTTATCAAAACGCCCCTAGATTCTGTGCTAGGGCACGATGTGCGCGGAAAGTTTGTCGCTGCGGGTATGATAGAGGGTGTATTTATTGCAATGAAATCTGCTCTCTTTGCTGCACTTTTAATTTCCACGCCTATTATTTTTTGGCAAATATGGATTTTTGTCGCACCGGGCTTATATAAACACGAAAAAAAAGTAGTTATTCCTTTTGTGATTTTTGGCACAACGATGTTTGCAGTGGGCGTTGTATTTGCCTACTATGGTGTATTGCCTTTTATCATTAAAAATGTGCTTTTATTTGGCAATGACCAGTTTGAAGCCTATATCACCGCCGAGAATTATTTTACCTTTTTTATTCGCCTTGTAATTGGTTTTGGTATCGCCTTTGAGCTACCTGTGCTTTGCTTTTTCTTAGGGCAAGTGGGCTTAATCACCGATGAGAGTCTAAAAGATTTTTTTAAATATGCTGTTGTGCTTATTTTTATTATCGCTGCCCTTATCGCCCCGCCTGATGTGATTTCGCAGATTCTCTTAGCTATTCCGCTTATTGGCTTATATGGTATCTCTATCCTTGTGCTTAAATGGGTAAATCCCGCCAAAAATCAAGATGAACAAGAGGAAGAGGAGGAAGAAAGTCTGCAAAAAAATGAAATTTCACCCAAAGAGTCGCAGAAATGAGCTATCATACTCCTCCTTTTAATGACTTCACGCTCTCAAGCTATGATTACCCCCTGCCACAAAGTGCCATAGCTCAAAATCCCGCTAATCCACGAGAAAGCGCAAAGCTTCTTGTGTATGAAAGAGAGAGTGGGCGTATCACACATAGCGATTTTTATCATTTTTGCGATTTTGTGCCAAAAGAGACGCTCATAGTGCTTAACAACACAAAAGTGATAAAGGCGCGAATATACGCACACAAGCTTAATCCCCTCACACAAAGTCTAAGCCATAAAAAGTATGAAATATTTTTTCATAAAGCTTTAGAAACAACAAATTCTGCAGAATCTACACTTTTTCTTGCACAAATCAAAGGACGCGTAAAAAAAGGAGATAAGCTTATTATTGCAGATTCTACGCCCTTAGCTCTATCATCACAAGCTTTTACACTCCCTCCTCATAGCACCAATACGCCTATTGTTGCCGAAGTAAAAGAGTGCCTTGAGAATGGATTGCGCATAGTGAGCTTTAAGCAAGAAAATCATTTATTTTCCTATGAAGATATGCTTACAATGCTTAGCACTTATGGGCATATTCCGCTCCCCCCTTATATCAAACGCAGCGATTCTCAAGATGATGCGCTTTTTTATCAAAGCGTATTTGGCACATCTCTTGGTTCAATCGCCGCACCCACAGCCTCTTTGCATTTTAGTGAAAAAAGCATAGAATCTTTACGCGAAGCATTTGAGCTTTGCTTTATCACACTTCATATTGGTGCAGGGACATTTATGAATGTAGAAAGTAGCGATATTCGCCATCATCATATCCATACAGAATCTTATGAGCTTTCTGCAAAAAGTGCTAAAGCCATAGAAAAAGCCAATAAAGTGCTTTGTATTGGCACAACAAGTGCGCGATGCGTGGAGCATTATATGCGCCATAAAATATTAAAGGGAGAATGTGATATATTTTTATATCCAAGTGTCGATTTTAAGCGCGTAGATTATCTATTGACAAATTTTCATCTCCCTAAAAGCACCTTGCTTATGCTTGTAAGCGCAATGATAGGGAGAAAAAAATGCTTAGAACTCTATGAGATTGCTTTGAATCGAGGCTATCGATTTTATTCTTATGGTGATGGGATGCTGATACTATGATACATTTACAAGAAAGGCTAAATAGCCAACGCATTCTTCTCTCCGATGCGTGTTATAAACATTTTGAAACCTTTGGAGAGGAGCTTTTAAAGTGGAATAAGATTCACAATCTCACAGGTGCAAGCAGTCTAGAATCTGTAAGTGAAAATATTTTTGATTCACTCTATCCGCTGAAATTTATTGATCCATTTGAGAGTTGCTTAGATGTAGGCTCGGGAGGAGGATTCCCTGCAATCCCACTTGCTATTGCCTGTCCTATGGCGTATTTTACTCTCGTAGAGCCGCGTCAAAAACGTGCATCGTTTTTGCAAAATATTGCCCTTGAGCTTGGTTTAAAAAATGTGCGTGTGAAAGTTATGAATATCCAAGATGTGCCTATTAGTGAAGTCAATAATATCGCACTTATCACTTCACGCGCTCTTATGGACGCAAAGATGCTCATTAGTGTCTCGCGTAAATTTCTTAAAAGCGATGGATATTTTCTACTCTATAAAGGCACACAATTTCGCAAAGAAATGCCACATATGAGCGTAGAGGAGTGCTTTACACGCGAGAATCGCATTTATTATTATAAGAGCTATCGCGATTCATAAACGCACCAAAAAGCATAAACAAAGGAAAATCAATGATGAAATTTCTTATCATACTTTTTGCTTTAGCCTTACTTGCCTATATGATTGCGCGCCCTTTTATACGGCATCACTCCTCAAAAAAAGACAAGCCACAAGATAATATTGAGGAGATGTATCAATGCGCACATTGTGGCGTGTATGTATCAAGCACTGAAGCCATATTTGCCGATGGGATGTATTTTTGCTCCAAAGACTGCCTCAAAAAAGGCGCAAAACAATGATTATCATCGGGCATTATGCTATCAAATATGAGCCATTTAGGCAGATTCAAGGCATAGAGGAGATTTTACACACCTCTCAAAATACTATTGTGTGGTTTGATACGGCAAAACTCAAAGAAAAAGGCTTTGAGATTGCTGCACACTGCCATACGCATCAAATAGATTATGCGGTAATGATTCACTCTTTAGAGGAATTGCTTTTGTATGCTGCGCTTTTTCCAAAGTATTTAATCTTGCCTAAAGCCCATAAGGCAAAATCATATCAAGCCTTGCTTAATCATTATTTGCTTGATTGCAAACTTTTGTGCGTGATTAAATCCAATGCGCAGCTTACAAAAATCGCACAACTTGGCATTGATGGGGTAATTTTTAAGCAAGTTTTAGATACTATCTCCTCACGCTAAATGTCTTTATGATTCTAGATTAAAGCAATTTTAGAGAGGTGTCCGAGTGGTTGAAGGAGCACGCCTGGAACGCGTGTAAAGTGCAAGCTTTCGAGGGTTCGAATCCCTTCCTCTCTGCCAGATTCTAATATTTTCACATCTTTTGTCTCAAAACATACAAAATAATTCCCCCTATTCCACTCCATATCACAAGGGCGATAATTGAGGGGAGTTTAAGTGCAGCTGGAGAAAAGGGCAGAAACTCTAAAAGCAAAAACACAATGCTTAAGATAACGCTCAAAAAACTTGAAAGACTAAAATAGCCTAAATGCCGCTTTTTAAACAAAAAAGCAATGCTACTTACATACAAAAACCCCACAATAATACCCACACAAGCCATATCTACAATATAAAGCAAAGATTGCCTACCAAAAATAACCATTAAGCAAGAAAGAAAGCCAACAATGCACACTATGGGATAGGACACCCCAAAACGATTCTTTTTCATCAAGCTTTGTGGTAAATAGTGATGTATGCTAAGGGATTCAAGCATTTTACTTGTAACAATAAAAAATCCATTAATTCCGCTTAAAATCGCCCCACATACGCTAATGCCCAAAATAGCGCCACCAAAAGTGCCAAAAAATGAAGACACGCTAGTATAAGTTGCCCAAGAAGGTGCAAGAATATGTGGCTTGCTTATGCCAAATGCGGTAATAAAAATCAGCAAACAATAGAGAAAAAAGCCAATCCATATAGATACATACATAATAGGCATTAAATAGATGTTTGCGATATTTGATAGATTCTATAACTTGTATCGCGCATTCAAAGCCAAGATATGCCCAAGGCGTGAGAGAAAAAACAATCATAATAGAGCGTATATCTAAAGAATCTAAACTCAAATAAGAGTTTAGATTCTCCAAAGATTGCACATCAAAACTCATTATTACAAAAAAGACTACCACGCTTCCACACAAAGCAACAACAAGCAGTTTTTGAAGCACAAATGCCGCGCGTATGCCCAAAACATTAATCACCCCAATCACAATAATGCTCAACATACTCACAAGTATATCGCTCAAATATATAGCGGTATCGCTCACATTAAAAAGAATAATGCCACCCCCTAAACCAAAAGAATGAATCATTACATTAAGCGCAGTGGCATTTAAAGGAATAATGCACAAATATGCCAAAGTCAAAAACCACCCGCAAATAAAGCCGTGTGTCCTCCCCAAAGCTTTGAGTGTAAAATAAAACTCTCCTCCATTGCGCCTAAAAAAATTGAGCAAAAATGTATAATTTGTCGCAATAAGACACATCGCTACTCCGCCTAAAAATAAACCAATAAGGCTCTCAAATAATCCCTTTTGCAAAAATACATCTTGAGATAGCACAAACGCACCCCAACCGATAATACACCCTACACATAAAAAGATGATAGTAGTATTTTTTATTGCCACAATCTCCCAAATACCTCATCGTATGTGCGAGGATTAAATTTACCTGTGCCACCATTTGGCGTAAATGTAAGTTCTCCAACATACACTTTTTGCCCTATGCTATATAAATCAACACGCACATAACCAAGTGTATTTGATAAGCTTTGAGCAATAGCACACATTGATTCAAGAAAATGGGGCTTATCAGGGGGAATCTTGGCTTTTGGATTAAGATAAGTAAAATCGAAGGCATTCCAATATATATCAAAGCAATCATTATGTGTATGTGTAGCATTTGCAACCTGAATAAAGCCAATTTTTTCATCAAAACAATGGAATCTAAAATCCTGCACCTCTTCCCCCAATAACTCCTCTGCAAAGATTCTAGGTTCTATGTCTTTATAATGCCATTCTCTGAGTGAGGTATCTTGAAGAAAAGTATCTTTGTTTGAAACAATCACTACACCTCTACAATCGTGATTGGTTTTGAGTACAAAACTTTGAGGGAGTTTTGAAAAATCAATTTCTTCTGCATTTTTATAGATACCATAGAGTTTTGGGAGATATATGCAAGAGTTAGTATTAAAAAGCTCTTTGGTAAGAGAATCTATGGGAGCAAAGAGTGGAGAGTGAGGTTGAAGGATAGGTGGCAGAGAATCTTTTGTATGTAGAGATTGTGAAGTAGAATGTTCATTGAGGGATTTTTGAGAAGAAGTTGTGGAATTTATAGATTCTTGACTAAGAAGCCAACCCCCCGATATTTATGTGAGTATTATTACTCTCTTGCAAAAGTGTATGGATATAGATTCTTGCTTTAAGTTTATCGGCTAAATGTGTATAATAGGCTTTGATACAAAAAAGTGTGCTTTAATCTATCTTTTAAGCTTTTTATACTCATAATAAACTCCTTTTTGTAGTATAGTATAGCCAAAAAAGCTACATTTTTTGCTTTTGCACCCTATCTTTACACGCTCAAAATATTTACTCGCCAAATACTCGCTTAAAAATCGCATCAACATTTTTGGTATAGTAGCTATATTCAAAGCACTCTTTAATCGCACTCTCGCCAATAAGATTGACAAGTTCAGAATCTGCGAGGAGATATTGCAAATAAAGGCTCTCTCCTTTTTCATTACACGCGCTTTTACCCTCCTGCAAATCCTGCCATACCCTCATCGCATTGCGCTGCACAATCGCATAAGAATCTTCGCGTGAAACACCCTTTTTAGGAAGCTCAAGCAAGATTCTTTGAGAAAAGACTAAACCACCTGTGAGATTGAGATTTTTTATCATATTTTTAGGATACACCACAAGCTTTTCAATCAACCCCTTAAGGCGCGTGAGCATAAAATCAGTAGTAATAAAACTATCAGGCAAAATAAATCGCTCCACGCTTGAGTGGCTAATATCCCTCTCGTGCCAAAGTGCTACATTTTCCATTGCTGGAATCGCATAAGCGCGTATCATACGACAAAGCCCAGTGATATTTTCACTTAGCACTGGATTGCGCTTATGAGGCATTGCGCTACTGCCCTTTTGCCCTTTTTCGAAAAATTCCTCCGCCTCATACACTTCAGTGCGCTGCAAATGCCGAATCTCCACGGCGATTTTTTCACAACTACTTGCTAAAAGGGCTAAATCGCTAATGAGCCTTGCATATCTATCCCTTTGAATCACCTGATTGCTTACCGGTGCAGGTTTAAGCCCAAGCTCCTTGCACACAAGCTCTTCAAGCTCCATAGGCGTATGGGCGAGATTCCCCATAGCACCGCTTAGCTGCCCCACAGAGATAACTTCAAGCGTGGATTGCAAAGCCTTGATATGCCGCCCCAACTCATCATACCAAATCGCCAAAACAAGCCCAAAGGTGATAGGTTCGCCGTGGATTCCGTGGCTGCGTCCCACCATAAGTGTATGCTTACGGGTGAGGGCTTGATGTTTTATCACTTCTCGTAATTGCTCCACATCGCGCAAAATAATATGCAGCGAATCCCGCATCTGTAAGGCAACTGCGGTATCAATACAATCACTTGAAGTAATGCCATAATGCACGAAACGACTCTCTTCACCCAAGCTTTCTGCCACCGATGTGGTAAAGGCAATCAAATCGTGTTTAGTTACTTTTTCTATCTCATCAATACGCGCAATGTCAAATGTCGCATTTTTGCAGATTTTCTCACAATCGCTATCGGGGATTAGCCCTAACTTATTCCACCCGCGCACGAGGGCTTTTTCCACCTCTAGCCACGCAGAATATTTAGCATTTAAATCCCAAAGTTTTTTCATTTCTTCTCGTGCATATCGCTCTATCATCACTTTCTCCTTGTGTGCTATATATTTGCAGAATCTAGCGACTATGGCTAGATTCTAATTGGGGTGAGTTAAAGGCAGATTCTAGCCAAATTTGCTTAAAAGGTTGTTTGTGGGCGAATACTCTCATTTCTTGCTAAATACCTATGGTATAATACTTCATAATTTCTTCAATACAACTAGAATAGGCTTTTTTATCGTGGTGGGATTTATCAGCCCCACCGCACATTATTTTTTGAAAAATATTTCAACTCTCCTTTATGCGATTTGGGGCATACAGGGAGCAAAGAAGTGCATCATCAATGGCAAAAACCAAAAATTGGTATCGCTAAACATCTGCCTTATAAATTTTTGCTTTCTTTAGAGGGTAATGATGTCGCAAGCAATCTCAAATGGGTGATGAGCTCTAATTCTCTTTGCATAATGCCAAATCCAAAATTTGAAACTTGGTTTATGGAAGGCACATTGATACCAAATGTCCATTATGCGCAAATTAATGATGATTATAATGATGTAGAGGAAAGATTAGAATTTTTTATCAAGCACCCACAAGATGCCAAAGAAATTATCCACAACGCCCACAATTATATCAAGCAATTTTTTGATAGCAAACGCGAGGCGATTATCTCACTTTTGGTACTTGAGAAATACTTTTATTACACAGGGCAGATTGATAAACTTAGAATCTAAAACTTAGGGCTTTGGCTTATCATTACAAGAGACAAGCCCTCTCAAATAATCAAAAAATCTTTTTAAATTCTAGAATCTAAAAACAGAACAGATTCTAGAATTTTTGGCATTTTGTGCGCCTTATGCCCTATGAAGCATCACTGCTTCGGGTATGATAAAGGGCAAGAGTAGAGCGATAATGGCTGTCCAAATGCCAATAAGAATAATAAAAGCAATAGAATATTTAAGCGTGAATCTAAAGAGTTCAGATTCCCTGCCAACTAGTCCTACCGCCGCACACGCAATCGCAATACTTTGTGGGCTAATCATCTTGCCAACAACCCCGCCCACAGAGTTTGCTGCCAAAAATAGTGTTTCTTTGATACCAAGCTCTTGTGCAGTAACTTGCTGCAATGGACCAAAGAGGAGATTTGAGCTTGTATCGCTACCTGTGATAAACACACCAAGCCACCCAATAACAGGACTAAAGAAAGCAAATAAATCGCCTGTTTTTGCAAAGGCAATCCCCAAAGTTGCGCTCATACCGCTATTTTTTGAGATGAAAGCAAAAGCAACCACAAACCCTATAGTGATACAAGGAATCGCCATTTCTTTTAATGTATCCCCGAATGCTTCCTCGACAACATTTGATTTAATTTTCAACAATGCAATGCTTAAAAACGCTGCAACTAAAATCGCTGTTCCTGCTTGAAGGGCAATAAGATTCATTTGCAAATCAACCTTCACAGGCTTACCATTAGGGTCAATGATACCTCCAGCTAAGGGATTAAAGCTCATCATTACTTGCGTATAGTTTAAAGCCCCGATTTGATAATAGCCTATGAGGTTGTTTGCCTCGTCCATCATAGGCTTTATGCTAAAAAAGAAGCTCTCACTTGGCAAAGTCGCAGCCACACCGCCGAGATTCTCAAACAAAATCGGCTTAATCTCAAAAATCGCCTTAAACCAAGGCTGCGTCCAAATCACCACACAAACAATGAGCAAAATAAAAGGAAGCCACGCTTTGAATACCTGCACACCGCTTAGTGCGCTTGTATGAGAAAACTCTTTTTCATCATCAAGCCTAAAGATATGTGTAGGTTGCCAAATGCGTAAAAAAAGCGTGGTGCAAGCAAGTGAGACAATGGCTGAAACAATATCGGGCAATTCTGCACCAAGATAGTTTGAGCTAAAAAACTGCGTAAGTGTAAAGCTTACCGCTGCTACCAAAATAGCCGGAAAAGTCTCCCTCACGCCTTTTATGCTGTCCATTAAAAACACAATAAAAAAAGGAATGCTAAGGCTTAGGGGCACAAGCATTCTCCCCACCATTGCAGATATGCCATATTGCTCGATACCACAGGCATTCGCCATTGCAATAATTGGAATCCCTACTGCACCAAAAGCCACAGGTGCGGTATTTGCTATCAAGCAAAGTCCGGCGGCATAGAGTGGGCGCAGTCCTAAGCCTACAAGGAGTGCGGCAGTGATTGCCACAGGTCCGCCAAAGCCAATAGCCCCCTCCAAAAAAGAACCAAAGCAAAAACCAATCAAAATAACTTGGATTCTGTGATCAGGCGTGATGCTCATCACACTTTGTTTAATCACTTCAAAAGAGCCGGATTTTACAGAAAGCTTGTAGAGAAAAATAGCAGCGATAATAATCCACGCAATAGGCCACATTCCTTGCGCAAAACCTTGCACGAAGCTCTCGCCAATAAGTGAAAAAGGCATTTTATACACATAAAAAGCTACTAAAGTTGCCACAATCACGGTAATAAACCCTGCTAAATAGCCCTTAAGCTTCAAAACCAATAAACACAATAAAAAACACGCGATGGGCAAAAACGCCACTAATGCACTAAGTAACATATGATCAAGCGGATTAAACACCTGCTGCCAAGTTTGCATAATAAATCTCCTTAAAAACCTTAAATAGAATCCCAAGCAAAAAATGCCTTGCTTATTTATTCTATGTAAAAAATCATAAAGGATTTAAACTTACAAAAAAGAGATTTAAATGCGCATTTTATATCTTAATGTGTAAAATTTTCACATAAAAATTTTACATTTTATATTAGTGTGAATTTTTTATACATTATAGAAATAAAAAAAGCTAAATTTTGACATTATATACACTTTAAAGCCCCTTAGTTTTACCATAAACACTCACAAATAAGAAGGAGGTAAAAGATGCGAGTATTTTTTTTCTCAACCTGCCTAGGGAGTGCAGCATACGCTGATACTTGTATTAACGCAATTAAACTCTTGCAAAAGGCGGGTTGTGAGGTAGTTTTCAAAAAAGATCAAACCTGCTGTGCGCAACCAAGCTATAATTCGGGATATTATGAGCAAAGTCGCAAAATTGCTTTGCATAATGTCGAGCTTTTTGCAGGAGTTGAGCCAATTATTGTGCCTTCAGGCTCTTGTAGCGCGATGATGCGAGAGGATTATCTCGCACTTTTTGAGGGACGAAGCGAATTTGATACAATCAAGCAATTCAGTAAGCGCGTGTATGATTTAGGTGAATACCTCCACAAAATTGCCCGAGTTCAATATGAGGATAAGGGCGCACCTACGCGAGTTACTTGGCATAGTAACTGCCACGCATTGCGCACTTCTAAGGTAATTGATAGCGCAAAAGCACTTCTGCGTTCATTGCAAAATGTAGAACTTGTTGAACTAGAGCGAGAAGAAGAGTGCTGCGGTTTTGGTGGAACTTTTAGTATCAAAGAGCCAGAAATTTCAAATGCAATGGTAAGCCAAAAGATTGAGGATATTCTCTCACGCGATGTTGAATATGTTATTTCTGCGGACGCAGGGTGTTTGCTTAATATTAGCACAGCAATGAAAAAACGCAATATTGCGCTTAAAAGCATACATCTCTATGATTTTTTAGCCCAAAGAATAGGAGCATAATATGAGTGGACATAGTGCTATTGTGCATCATAAACTCAATGACGCACAGCTAAGAAAGAATCTAAAAAGCGTTATGGATACGCTAAAAAATAATCGCAAAAACCTCATCGCCTCTCGCTATACAGATTGGGAGACTTTGCGCGAACAAGGCAAGGCAGTGAAGCAAAAATCACTCTCTAAACTTGATATGCTCTTAGAGAAATTTGAGCAAAATGCAACAAAAAATGGCTTTATTATCCATTGGGCAAATGATAGCAAAGAAGCTAATGAGATTATTTATACACTTATGCAAGAAAAGCAGATTACAAAGATTCTCAAAGGCAAATCAATGGCGAGTGAAGAGACACATCTTAACGCGTTTTTAAAGCAAAAAGGGATTGAGCCTATTGAAACGGATTTGGGTGAGCTTATTATTCAGCTTATTGATGAACCACCGGTGCATATTGTTGCCCCAGCAATTCACAAAAATCGCTACCAAATTGGTGAGATTTTTAACCAAAAACTCGGTGCAAAGCTTGAATCTGAACCAGAAAAACTGAATGAAATCGCACGTGTGCATTTGCGCAAAGAATTTAAAACCTTTAAAATGGGCTTGAGCGGGGCTAATTTTGCTATTGCTGATGAAGGTGCAATTTGGCTGATTGAAAATGAAGGCAATGGACGTATGAGTACCACAGCAAGCGATATTCATATTGCTATTTGTGGGATTGAAAAAATCGTAGAGAGCTTTGAAGATGCCTCTATCCTTGATGCTCTCCTTGTGCCTTCAGCCACAGGTGCGCCTATTACTTGCTATAATAACATCATCACTTCCCCACGAAAAATTGGGGAGCTTGATGGTCCAAAAGAAGTGCATATTATTTTGCTTGACAACCACCGCTCAAGTATGCTCAAAGATTCGCATTTTTATCGCGCACTCTCTTGCATTCGCTGTGGGACTTGCCTTAATCACTGTCCAGTATATGATAAAATCGGTGGGCACGCGTATTTAAGCACTTATCCCGGACCTATTGGCGAAGTGATTTCGCCACAACTCTTTGGTATGAAAAATTTTGGACATATGGTAAGTTTATGCTCACTTTGCGGGAGATGTTCAGAAGTATGTCCTGTGAAGATTCCACTTGCAGAGCTTATTCGTGATTTGCGCAGTGAAAAAATAGGACAAGGGCGGGGGAATCTCATAGACAATGCTATATCACGCGATAAAAATGAGGGATATGCAATGAATCAATTTGCTAAAATTGCAAGTAATGGCAAAGCTTGGCGCAATGCTTTAGCCGTAATAAATACCTCTTGGCTTATGTCTCTTGTGAGGCTTTTTGCCCCTCTCATACCCGGACTTAAAGCTTGGGTAGCTTATCGCTCATTCCCTACATTAAAAGGCAATCTCCACAAAAAAGTATCAACAATGAAAGGAGTAATTTATGAGTAAGCAAGATATTTTAGCGCGCATAAAGGATTCTTTACATATTAATCCCCTTGATGCACAATCTCCGCATTATATTAATCCCCTTAATATTGAGCAAAAAGACGAGCTGCAAGCCTATATTGCCTTGCAAAGTGCCAACAAAGCCATAGTAGTAGAATCTTGCCCAAATACGCTTGTGCAAGATATTCACAAAGCCTTACAAGAAGTAAAAGCACAAAAGATTCTCTATAATCCAAATATCACAGATGTGCTTGATATTAATGCCTTGTGTAATATAAATGGCGCATCTTTGGCAGATTCTATAACATTTTTGGCTTATGAAAAAAGCATTGATGAGACAAGAGGGGAACTTTTTGATATGGATACTTCGATTATTTGTGCAGATTGTGGCGTGGCAAATCTTGGTATCATTGGCATTGCTTCACGCACAAATGCTCCGCGCCTCTCTTCACTTATCACACGAAATTGTATTATTTTACTCAAAAAAGCAGATATTGTGGCGCATTTTTATGATGGCGTGTGCGCCCTTAAAGCCCAAAGTCAAAATGGAGTGCTCCCAAGCAATATGATTTTTATTGCAGGTCCTTCGCGCACAGCAGATATTGAATTACAAACCGTATTTGGGGTGCACGGCTCACTTAAAACTTATGTTATTATCTATTAATAAGGAGAAAATATGAATATTTTTGCACGATTTTGGCTTGAAAAAGATGATAAAAGCTATATTGGCGTAGGACGCGCCGAACTTCTTACACGCATTGCAGAATCTGGCTCTATCTCAAAAGCAGCAAAACAAATGCGTATGAGCTATAAAGCAGCGTGGGATAGTGTAGATATTATGAACAAACTCTCCCCCTCTCCGCTTGTGCAATCAAATAATGGAGGCAAAGGTGGAGGTGGCACAAAGCTCACGCCATTAGGACATCAAGCCCTTGAGACATTTAATGAAATTGAACGTGTCAAAAATATATTTTTTGATTATTTAGACAACGCACAGGATTTTGATGAAATTTTAAAGCGACTTTCACATTTAGAATCTGCTCTTGAAGGTTTTAAAAAACCATAATCAAATACTTAAGCTTTGGTTGTATAAAATATTATATAATCTCTTGATTCTAAATATAGAAGGAAAAATATGCAAAAAATATTGCAATGTGCTGTATGTGTATGTATCCTTACATTAAACGCAATGGCTGAAGAAATAAATGTTCTAGCGGCTGCAAGTCTAAAATATGTGCTTGAAGATATTAAAAAAACTTTTTTGCGCACACATAAAGGGCATACAATCCATATTAGCTATATCTCTTCAGGCAAAGCCTATGCGCAGATTCAAAATGGCTCACCCACACATCTTTTTATCGCTGCGGATACAAGTTATCCCCTTAAGCTGTATGAGGAAAAACTCGCCCTTAATCCACCACAAAACTATGCTAAGGGCAAACTCGTGCTTTTTAGTATCAATAAAACATTGAACGCAAAAGATGTTAATGTGCTTTTAAATCCAAAAGTGCGTGATATTGCAATCCCTAATCCCAAACTTGCCCCTTATGGCAGGGCTGCACAGGAATTTTTACAATCTCAAAAGCTTGAGAAGATTCTTGCTCCAAAGCTTCGAATAGGCGAAAGCATAGGACAAGCGACAACTTATGTTTTGCAAGGTTCAAGTGAGCTTGGCTTCAGTGCGCTTTCAATGGTTATTAAAGATAAAACACCACATCTCACTTACACACTCATTGATGAAAAAACCTATAAGCCTATCAATCAAGCACTCATTATCCCTCTTTATGGCAAAGATTCTCAACTCGCCAAAGATTTTGCGACTTTTATCGCACAAGATAAAAGCGCACAGGCAATATTTCAAGAATATGGCTATGATAAAGCGCAATGAATAGTATTAAAGCTCATATCACACATATCACCACAGATAGCGGCTGTGCGCTTGTGAGCGCAGAGTGTATCTTTGGCACATTTTATGTGCTCATAATAGAATCTCTTGGTTTTAAACTTCAAGATGAAGTCTGTATTAGTTTTAAAGAAAATGAAGTCTTTCTCTTAGATAATACCGCGCCTCTAGGGAGCTTTAATGCCTTTAGGGGACGTTTGCTCACTTGTGAAAAAAGCTCTCTTTTTACGCGCATAAGCCTCCTTCCTTTGCCCTCTAACCAATCTTGTAATCATTGCGCACCCGCAGTCCAAACACCTATTTATGCGCTGATTCCTTCCCTCAAACCACTCCATTTGCAAGAGGGAGAAATTTATACTTGGTGTATATCAAGCTCGCACATCATACTTGAGGATTCTCATCAATGAACTTCCCCATAGATTTTATAGAAACAATGCGCCTCACTTTTCTTGTGGCTTTACTTACAACCCTTATCCTCCTCCCTCTTGGCATATTTATAGGTTATTTTCTCGCTTATTCTTTGAATCCTCTGCGCCCAATATGTGAAGTGCTTGTGTGGATGCCTCTTGTGTTGCCACCCTCTGTGCTTGGATTCTACTTACTTATTACCTTTAGCCCCCAAAATGCCTTAGGGGCGTTTTTGCTTGAATACTTCAATATGAAGCTTGTGTTTAGCTTTGAGGGACTGATACTTGCGAGCGTGATTTTTTCTTTACCTTTTATGTGCAATCCTATTAAAACTGCGCTTTCAAGCCTCCCTACTTCACTCAAAGAAGCAAGCTTTACACTCGGCAAAGGGCATTATTGGACGCTTTTCTTTGTGCTTTTACCAAATATCAAACCTGCTCTCTTGCTTGGCTGTGTAACGAGCTTTGCGCACACGATTGGGGAATTTGGTGTGGTAATGATGATAGGGGGCAATATCCCAAACCAAACGCGCGTGGCAAGTATTGCTATTTATGATGAAGTAGAATCCCTCAATTACACTCTTGCTCATCAATACGCCTTTAGCCTTTTTGCTGTGTGTTTTGTGCTTCTTTTGGTTATTTTTTATATCAATAAACGCTTGAGTAGCAAATGAGTGATATTCATCTATGTTTTTCTAAAACATTGCTCGGGAGCAAGGGAGAATTTTTACTCCAAGTTGATAAACAATTAAGTTTTGGCGAGTTTGTTGCGCTTTTTGGCAAAAGTGGAGCAGGAAAAACAAGTATTCTACGCATTATGAGCGGACTTGAAAATGTGCAGAATGGTTACATTCGCGTGGGTGAAAGCATTTGGCTTGATAGCACAAAACATATTAATCTCCCTCCGCAAAAGCGACGCATCGGCTTTGTCTTTCAAGATTATGCACTTTTCCCTCATCTCAATGTCTATGAAAATATTTGTTTTGGGTGCAAAAATAAACAAGATAAAGCCTTTGCCAATGAACTCATAACCCTTATGGATTTAACACATCTTAAAAAAAGTAAAATCTCCCAACTCTCTGGCGGACAATCCCAACGCGTAGCTCTTGCTCGCGCACTCGCCTCTGCTCCTCAAATTTTACTCCTTGATGAACCTTTTTCAGCCCTTGATGATACGATGAGCAAAACTTTACAATGCACTCTTAAGGAGATTCATCAACATTTTGGACTTACAACTTTCCTTGTAAGCCACAATATAAGTGAGATTTTCGCTCTTACTTCACGCACCCTTGTGATACAAGATGGGCGCATTATTCGCGATGGAAGCAATGATTCTATCTTTGCCCATAAGCACTTAAGCGCAAAAATTAAACTAAGTGGAGAAATCATAGATATATGCACGCAGCCACTTCTATGTATCATCAGCGTGCTATGTCAGGGAGAAATCTATAAAATCATATCCGATCCAATTGAAGCAACAAAATTCCATATAGGAGAACAAGTAATCCTTGCAGATAAAGCATTTAATCCTATGCTTTACAAATGTGAGATAGATAAGAGAAAAAGGTAAAAGATTTAATATAATTAGAGTATAATGCGGTTTATTTATACCAAATAAGGGGAACACAATGACCCAAGAGGAACTAAATTCTCTTATGGACGAGGAAAGTAATATAAGTGAGATAGATAATATTTCGAATTCCCCATCTAATGATAAGGAATTCGAAGATGATGAATTCCAAAAAGTAACCGTAGATCCACACGATTTCCGCGCAGAAGCGGATAAAAAGTGGCCACCACCTCCGCCTACAAGCGATCATAAAATTGTTCATCAACTTGATGAAGTTACCAAGGATACAGAGGTTAAAGGTACACAGATTTTCGACCAACTCGAAGTAATGAGCAATGGTGCAGAAACAATCTCTAAGCTTGCTAAGAGCATTGATGACTACCTTTCTGACCAAGAGGGGTTATTTAATAGGCTTTGCGCGACTTTTCCTCATATCCAAAGCTTTCAAATGGCTTTAGAATCCACAAAAAATACAAAAAGTCATAATAAAGGCATTATCGATGCAGCAAATGATATAAGCGATGCGTCTATGCAGGCTATGGACTTAATGCAATACCAAGATATTCATCGCCAAAAGATTGAACGCGTAATTAATGTGATGCGTGCTCTTGCACAGTATATGAATTCCCTCTTTGAAGGCAAAATCGATGATAGCAAACGTGTGAGTTCAGCTGTCTTTATCGCAGGGGATGATAAAGAAGATATTGTTAATGAAGATGACATTGAAGCGATGATTGCTAGTTTTGGTACAAAACAATCCTAATTTTGAAGCTAAAGAGATGAGTAAAAAATCCAAATGCTCTAGCAAAGATTCTTAAAAATAATGATATGGCACAAGATTCTACCCAAACTCCAAAATCCCAAAAAGTCCAGCTCCTCTCTCCTGCAGGGAATCTCACAAAGCTTAAAATCGCTCTTGCTTATGGTGCAGACGCAGTATATGGGGGGGTAAGTCATTTTTCTTTACGCACACGAGCAGGAAAAAATTTTAGCTTTGAGGATTTTGCCAAAGGTGTAGAATACGCCCACGCTCTAGGCAAAAAAGTATTTGTTACAATCAATGGCTTCCCTTTTAATTCTCAACTTAAGCTCCTAGAATCTCATATTGAAAAAATGGCAAGTTTGAAGCCAGATGCGTTTATTGTAGCGGCTATTGGCGTAGTGCGCCTTGCTCAAAAAATCGCTCCCCACATTCCTATCCACCTTTCCACTCAAGCAAATGTGCTTAATGTCCTTGATGCGCAGAGCTATTATGAAATGGGTGTAAAACGCATTGTCGCTGCACGAGAGATAAGCCTCAAAGACATTAAAGAGATTAAAAAACAGCTCCCTGATTTAGAGATTGAAATTTTTATCCACGGCAGTATGTGTTTTGCTTTTTCGGGGCGATGCCTTATCTCTGCTCTGCAAAGTGGGCGTGTGCCTAATCGTGGGAGTTGCGCAAATGATTGCCGATTTGATTATGAATATTTTGTGCGTAATAAAACAAATGATGAGCTTATTCCATTTAACTCCAAAGAGCTTTATGTCAAAAACCCCGATAATGGCGTGATGATGAGACTTGAAGAGACAGAGGGGGTAGGCACACATATTTTTAATTCTAAGGACTTAAACTTAAGTGAGCATATCCACGAGATTCTAGAATCTAATGTTATTGATGCGCTTAAAATCGAGGGGCGCACGAAATCACATTATTATGCAGGAATCACAGCTAGGGCATATCGCGCGGCTATTGATGATTTTTATGCAGGCAAGAATCAAAGTGCATTCTATGCTAATGAGCTTAATACTCTTAAAAATCGTGGCTTTACCTCTGGCTATATTATTCATCGCCCTTATGAGAAAAACAACACTCAAAATCACCTCACTGCTATCAGTAATGGCAATTATCAAGTTAATGCCGAGGTGCTTGAAAATGGCTTATTTGCGGTGTGTAAGCACACTATTGCACAAGGTGAGGCAAAAGAGATTGTGCTTCCCTTTGAGGCAGATGTCGCTTGTGGCAAAAGTGAGCTAGGTGAAATTTATGAAGAATCTGGCATAAAGATGATGCGCTTTGATAAAATCTGCCTTGAAAATGGCAATGAACTAAGCTCTATTCATAGTGGCAATACCAATGCCTTTAAACTCCCCTTGCCTCTGCCCCCTTTTAGTTTCTTGCGTCAAAAAATGTAGCTTTTTTCGTTACAACTTCACATATTTAAACAAATCGCCTTTTGTGGAACTCCCTTTGCTACTCCATTACACAAAGCAAAAAGGGATTATATGCGTGTTGATATTTTTTGTGAAAGTGGGGCAAAATATGGCTTGGGGCATTTTTATCGATGTGTGAAACTCATCGCCCTATGCGCCAAAACAAAGCAAATAAATGCCATTACTTTGCACAATCGTGGGGATTTTACCCCCCCGCCATTAGCACAATTATTAGGTGAGGTAATGCCTCAATATGTAAGCTATGAATGCAAAAACTACGAATGGCTCTCTACCCAACCCCAAATGCTTGATATTGCTATTGTTGATAGTTATGAAGCGCAAGAGTGGTTTTATTATCGCTTAAAATCTCAAAGCAAAGCTCTTATTTGCCTTGATGATACTCTGCGAGATGTGTATCCACCACAAAGCTATATTCTTAATCCCACTCCCCATATACAAGAGCATTTTGCACATAAAAACTATCATCTTTGGTGCGGAGAGGACTATATCATACCACCTATTCTATTACCTCAAAGCCCTATTGCATTAAAAAATACACAAGATTGTGCGCCCTGTTGCAATATTTTTGTGAATTTTGGTGGTGTCGATAAAGACAATCTTACCCAAGAGATACTTCATCATCTCTCACATCTGCTTACTTCGTCTGCCCTTACACATTGCCATTTTCATATCATCTTAGGCAATGGCTATGCACATCATCTCTTTCTTGAACCACATCTCCACGCACATATAAGCATTTATCGCCACCTCTGCCCACAAGATTTTTTAGCAAAAGCCAAAGAATGCGATTATGCTATAAGTGCAGGTGGTGGGAGTATGCTTGAGCTAATCCTGCTTAAAGTGCCAAGTATTATTATAGAATCTGCTCCAAATCAACATCTCCACATCACTCAATGGGCAAAAAAGGGAGCAATAGCCACTGCTAAAAACCCACTTGATGCGCTTTATATCTTACAATCGTGGTGTGAGCATACTTTGCACAATCACACATTTTCTTATGAAGATAACGCATCTTCTCTTGCTTTAGCTTTTAATGATGTAAGTTTGGATTCTATTCAAAATACCCTTCATAGCCTTTCTCTTGGGGCTTTGCTCCCTCAAGCTCTCTGCACACTTTTTGCACAAGTAAATGATATGACCTACACTCAATCTCACACACAAAACACACAAGCAGATTCGCTGCTTGCTCTGCCCTTTACGCATTTAAACCAAGAGCAAAGCGAGATTGTTCTCTCTATGCGCAATCATAAAGATGTTGCGCGTTGGATGTATGCCACACATATCAACCCCTCATCACATAGCGCATTTCTCCAAGAATTACAAAATAATTCATCAAAGCAATATTGGCTTTTTAAAGACAATGATGAATACATCGGCGTAGGCTCACTTACGCGTATCAATCCAAACCATAAACACGCCTTTATTGGCATATACGCTAATCCTCTATGCACACAAGATAATAAAGGAGCGCGAATTCTTGCATTTTTAGAATCTTTTGCCACGCATCACTTAGCCCTCCATACCCTTCATCTTGAAGTATTAAGCCATAATGAACGCGCATTAAAATTTTATGAAAAAAATGGCTATACCCGTGAGGGCGTATTACATCATTTCATACTCCACAAAGACGGGGAGCAAAGACGATATTATGATGTGATTTTAATGTATAAGGAGTGCCAATGAAAGCCAAAACCCCTCTTATCATTGCTGAATTAAGCGCAAATCATCAGCAGAATCTCCAAATTGCAAAAGATTCTATCCGTGCCATCAAAGAATGCGGAGCTGATGGGGTAAAGCTGCAAACCTACACACCAAGATGCCTCACACTTCAATCAAATAAACCACATTTTTGCATCAGTGGCGGGACATTATGGGATAAACGCAACCTCTATGATCTCTACCAAGAAGCACAAACACCTTGGGAATGGCACGAAGAGCTTTTTTCTTTGGCTAGAGAACTTGGATTAATAGTTTTTAGCTCTCCTTTTTCAGTGCAAGGCGTGGCATTTTTAGAATCCTTGCAATGCCCTATGTATAAGGTAGCAAGTTTTGAGGTAATGCACTATGAACTTATAGAAGCTATTGCTAAAACCAAGAAGCCTATTATCCTCTCTACCGGCGTAGCTACGCATAAAGAAATAAAAACCGCACTTGAACTCTGCCATAAACACAATGCCAAAGATATTACACTCTTGCATTGCATCAGTGAGTATCCTGCTCCCATAGAGAGCGCAAATATCGCCGCTATGCCCGAGCTTGCCAAAACCTATAAAAAATACAATATCAAATTTGGCTTATCTGACCACACAATTGGCTCACTTGCGCCCATTGTTGCTACAAGCTTAGGAGCGAGTATGATTGAAAAACATTTTATACTTGATTCTTCCATAGGTGGCGTGGATAGTGCCTTTAGTATGGATAAAAATGCCTTTCAAACAATGGTAGAGCAAGTGCGTCAAGCCAAACTTGCCTTAGGAGAAGCGCATCCAAAAATCTCATTAGAGACAAAAGCAAAAAGACGACAATTCGCGCGGAGCATTTGGATAAGCAAAGATATAGCAAAAGGTGAGCGTTTCAATGCGGATAATATCGCTGTATTGCGCCCAAATGGTGGCGCTCACCCTAAATATTTGCACAAGATTCTAGGCAAAAAAGCAAAAAGAGCATTAAAGGCTTGTGAGCCTTTGTGCTTAAATGATGTCAAATAGTTAAAAATAAGAGTATTTCAAGTATAATGTAGCTTTATTTTATATAAGGAGGCATTATGCTACTTTTTACGCCCGGACCCACGCCTGTGCCAGAATCTATACGCAATGCGATGGGTGAGCCAACCCTGCATCACCGCACCCCAGAGTTTGAGGCGATTTTTGCCAAAGCAAGAGCAGGGCTTTTAGAGCTACTTCAAATGCCTGAAGTCCTTATGCTCGCAAGTAGTGGAAGTGGGGCTATGGAAGCGTGTGTATGCACCTTTGCGCAAAGCAAAATGCTAAGTATTAACAGCGGTAAGTTTGGAGAACGTTTTGGTAAAATCGCCAAAGCGCATAAGATTCCCCATAAAGAGATTGTCAATGATTGGGATACTCCCGCAAGTGTAGAGAGTGTGCTTGAGGCACTTAAGAATGAGGGAGATGTGGATTGTTTTTGTATCCAAATGTGTGAATCTGCAGGGGGATTGCGCCATAATGTCGAGGAAATTGCAAAAGCTATCAAGGCTTATAATCCACGCATTGTGGTTGTGGTTGATGCAATTACTGCAATGGGAGTAGAGGAGATTGATGTTAGTCATATTGATGCACTCATTGGCGGCTCACAAAAAGCCTTTATGCTTCCACCGGGCTTAAGCATTATAGGACTTTCTCAATATGCCATAGAACTTGCAAATGCACGCGATGTGGGATTTTATTTCAACCTTAAAACAGAGCTTAAAAATCAAGCCCAAAACACAACAGCTTGGACTGCACCCACAACAATTATCACAGGTTTGGCAAAATATTTTGAAATCGTTAATGGTAATTTTAGGGAAGTTTATGCCAAGACAAGAGCAAGAAGTCTTGCCACACATAAGGCTTTAGAATCTTTAGGGCTTAAAATTTATCCTAAAAATCCCGCCCTTGCGATGAATACCATTTATGATGAGGCAAATGCCGCACAGCTTCGAAAAATACTAAAAAATGACTTTAAACTCAATGTCGCGGGAGGACAGGATAAACTTAAAACAAGTATTATACGCATTAATCAAATGGGGCTTATTCCGCTAGAGCAAAGCGTTTGGGTAGTCAATGCTATTGAACTTGCTTTGAATACACTCAAATTGCGCACCTTTAATGGAGAAGCAAACAAAGTCTTTTTGCAATCCTACTATGCCTTGCTTCCTCAATGAAGCTTATTGCCATACTTGGAGCGAGTGGGAGTGGCAAAAGTGCCCTTGCCCACCGCTTAGCCTTGGCATATCAATGCGAGATTTTTAGTCTTGATTCTTTAAGCATTTACAAATATATCGATATTGCCTCTGCTAAACCCACCGCCCTAGAACAAGAACAAGTGCGCTATTATGCACTCAATCTCCTTGAGCCAAACCAAAAATGCAATGCGATGCTTTTTGCCTCGCTCCTTGAAGAGACGATTGCACATTTTCCACCCGATAAGACTTTACTCATTGTAGGAGGAAGTAGCTTTTTTTTAAAAAGCATTATAGAGGGATTAAGTCCTATGCCACCTTTGGAAGCATATAAAGAATGGGTAGATTCACTAGGAGACTTACACACACAATATCAAATCCTGCAAGAGATTGATGAAAGATATGCACAGAGCATTACCCCCACAGATTCATATAGAATCCACAAAGCCCTTGCACTTTTTAAAGCCACAAATACTCCGCCAAGTAGCTACTTTGCTATACATTCCAAAAAGCCTTTTGCTTATCCTATTAAGATTTTTTCGCTTTTACGTGAGCGAGAGGAGCTTAGAGAGCGCATTGCTAAAAGAAGTGAGCAAATGATACAAAAGGGCATTGTAGAAGAAACACAAAAGATATTAGAATCTTATGGCGCATCTGCCTGTGCGCTTAAAGCTATTGGCACAAAAGAATGCGTAAGCTTTTTGCAGGGTAAAATTCCCTCACTTAGTGCATTGCAAGAGCAAATATTTTTTCACACTTGCCAACTTGCCAAACGACAAAATACCTTTAATCGCACTCAATTTAAGCAGATTACCCATTTATATGAGAATGATTTAGAACAAATACTTGTGAAGATTCTAGAAGAGAGCTAGGGCTTAAAGCCCTTATCATAGATACAAAAATGAGGATATGCTTTCACATATCCTCTCTTAAAAATTAGTCTCGACTTGAAAGACCAATGAGTGCAAGAAGATTCATAAAAATATTATAGAAGTCAATATACAATGCAATCGCTGCATCAACAGGGCTACTATACAAACCGCGTATAATATTTTGTGTATCATATGCTACATAGATACTAAAAAGAATCACTGCTGCGCTTGAAATAAGCACTTGAAACATTGAGCTGCCAAGGAAAATATTGACAATTGAGCAAACAAAAACAACAATAAGTGCAATAAAAAGCATTTTACCCATATTTGCCAAATCTTTTCTTGTCTTTAAGCCAAAAATACTCATTACGCCAAATACGATTGTGCTCATCGCAAATGCGGAAACAACAGCGCCAACTCCTGCTTTTGTTGCTACCATATATACAAGAGGTGTAGCCACAACACCAGTGAGTGTGGTAAAAATAAAGAGCATCGCAATATTTAAGCCCGGCTTTGAACGAGAAAACATCAAGCCAAAAAGGGCAGCAATTTCAGCAATAAACAATATCATACGATACTCAAAAACAAGGTGTAGATACATAAAGCCAACTATTGCGCCAATGAAAGCAAAAAACAAGCTCGCCGCAAAAAATAAATAAGTTGTTTTTACAAATTTTACGAGTGCGGTATCTTGTGCTGCAACACCTTGTGCCGAAGCGTTTAAATTGTTCATATAATTTCTGTCATAAAGTCCCATAGAATTTCTCCTTTACTTAAAGTGGGCTGTGATAGTAACATAATTTTACTAACAAAGAAAATTTCATTTTCAAGCTCGACTTATTCCTCATACAAACATCAAAACACATATCGCCACCTTCTGTAAATCTTAAAGGAAATGCTCAAGTAAGGCAGGATTATTTGCACTCATAAAATGAAATTTATTATGGAGTTTTTGAATCTGCTTGAATAATTGCAAAGACTGCTCTAAGCCAACCTTTTTTTCCTCCTCTATGCCTTTTTTATGAGCATTCTCAAGGCTTTGTATCCATTGATTTGGGATATACACACCGGGTAATTTATCGCGTAAAAAAAGCGCACCCTTATAACTTAGCACAGGGAAAAAACCAAGCACAAGGGCGCAATGAGTGTTATTTTGAATATTCAGCTTCTCTAAATTTGTGAGCAAAAATTCAGCCGCCTCAAGAGAATATACCGGTTGAGTAAAAAATGCGGATATATGAGAAGCTTCAAGCTTTTTTTGCATTTTGTTGATAAGGCTTTGAGAATTATTCGCATAGGCATTTATGACTTGAAAATTATAGATTCTCTCTGCTTTTTCCCTAAGTGTCTTGCCATTAATAGCCCTCCCCTCATTGAGATTATCAATAATCGCGCCGAGTTTTAAGGAATTATCTTCAAAAACACCTTTTGATTCTAAGCAATCTCCATATTTAATACTATCGCCTGTGAGCGTTAAAAAGAGACGCAACCCAAACTCATTTGCCGCTAAAATATCCCCACAAAGCGCAATAGAATTCCTATCTCGCATCGAAAGTGTGCAAATTACAGGCTTTTTGAGGGCTTGTTGCAACTTGATTGAGCTTAAAATTGATGAGGGCTTAAAACGCGCAAGAGGAGAATCTGTGCAAACAAAAGCATCAATATGTGAGATATGCTGGAGCTGTTCTATGAGATTCCTATCAAGCTTTGCACTCACGCGCGGAGAATATTCAAAACTCAAAAATGGGTGAGGTGATTGTATTTTTGCCACCACAGCATCAATAGAATCTGCAAAAAAAGAAGGAGTATCCACCCCCACAGATTCTGCATCTCCACAGGATTGCACACCTTGCTCTTTACTCATTATTTTCACTCAAGCCTTTTTCTTCATAAGCTTGTTCGCACTTTTTTGACTGCCTCTACGATGTGTGCAAGGCTAGGTTTTACTTCCTCCCATTTACGTGTTTTTAGCCCACAATCTGGGTTTATCCACAACTGCTCCTTAGGTAAAACCTCAAGCAGGGCTTTGATTTGCTTCTCTAGCTCCTCCACACTTGGGATTCTAGGGCTATGTATATCATACACACCCGGACCTACTTCGTGCGTATAGCCCACTTCTTTAAAGATTTTTAATAATTTATTGCCACTGCGAGCTGTTTCAATACTGATTACATCAGCGTCAAGGGCTTCAATGGTTTTAATAATATCATTAAACTCGCTATAACACATATGAGTGTGAATCTGAGTTTGAGAATGCGCAATGGCTGTGGCGCTCTTAAAACATTTTAATGCCCAAGTCTCATAAGCCTTGATGTTTTCAGCGCGCAAAGGATAACCCTCCTTGAAAGCAGCTTCATCAACTTGAATAATTTTTATCCCTGCATTTTGTAAATCATTAATTTCATCGGCGATACATAGCGCGATTTGCTCACATACTGCGCTTCGTGGTAAATCATCGCGCACAAAGCTCCAATTTAAAATCGTAACCGGACCTGTAAGCATTCCTTTCATCACTTTTTTTGTGAGACTTTGAGCAAAGCTAATCCACTCAAGCGTCATTGGTTTTGGACGCGCGACATCACCAAAAATAATAGGTGGCTTCACGCAGCGACTGCCATAGCTTTGCACCCACGCATTTTGACTAAATGTAAAGCCCTCTAATTGCTCACCAAAATACTCCACCATATCGTTTCGCTCGGGCTCTCCGTGCACAAGCACATCAATACCAATCTCCTCTTGGAATGCTACACAATCTCTAATATAAGTTTTGATGCCCTCCTCATATTGCGCCTTATCAATCTGTCCTTTTTTATAACTTAAACGCAATGCCCTAAGTTCTGGTGTTTGAGGAAATGAACCAATGGTTGTTGTGGGGAGTATAGGAAAATTAAAGTGTTCTTTTTGCACTTTAATGCGTTTAGCAAAAGGCTCTGCCCTTTGTGTTTTATCATAACTTTTTACACGCTCACGCACGGCTTTGTTGTTTGTTTTGGTAGAATTTTTACGCGCTGTATTGATAGTCTTATTTTCTTTTGCAAATGCCTCTTCTTGTGCATTCTGTGTGCCTTGAAAAATATGCTCTAACACACAAATTTCTTGAATCTTCTCTTGCGCGAAGCTAAGCCAAGAGAGAATTTCACTCTCTATTTTTTCTTCCCCCTCTTTGCTAAAAGGCACGTGAAGCAAAGAGCAAGAGGCACTTACTTTAATGCGCTCTTTTGGCACAACACGCGCAATAGAATCTAAAAGCGCAAGTTTAGATTCTATATCTGCTACCCAAATATTGCGCCCATCAATCACCCCTGCATACAGCACCTTATCACTTTTTGCAATGGATTCTAGACTCTGCATATTTTGAGTACCAGCGACAAAATCAAGTCCTATGCCATAAATGTTAGTTTTGAGTAAAATCTCTGTGAGTTCATTGCTATGCTCAAAAAATGTGCTTACAATGGCTTGAATACCTTTTTTAGCAATAGTATTGTAAATGCACTCAATCGCACTGCCTCCCTGCTGACACTCTAGCCCAAAAATCTCGCTATTAAATCCCCTTACAAAAATAGGTTCGCTAAATTCTACAATCACTTGTGAATCTAACTTTGCAATTTGCTCAATAAGATCAAAATAAGCACTCTTTAGCTTAGAGAATATTTCCTTTGACTCACCCTTAATCACCTTACTTAATGCAAATAATGTAAAAATACCAATGAGTGTAATTTTAGGCTTAAATCCAAGAGCTTTTGCCTCGTTATATTGTGTGATGATGCCACTTGCATCGGCTTTATACTCATCATCAATACTAAGCTCTGGCACGACATAGTGATAGTTAGTGTTAAACCATTTTGTCATTTCACACGCTACACCATCTTTATGCCCCCTTGCCATCGCAAAATACCCCTCCAAGCCACTGAGATGTTTAAATCTTTGGGGCTTACACCCGAGCGCATAAGCAAGATCTAGGATATTATCATAGAAGCTAAAATCATTTACGCACACATATTCGAGGGATTTTTGCACTTCCCAATGCTTTGCGCGTAAATCTTTTGCAACCCTCTCGAGTTCATCTTGGCTACACTTATTTGCCCAAAAGTTTTCTAATGCTTTTTTTAGTTCTCTATTTTTCCCAATGCGTGGGAATCCCAAAATGCTGCTCATTCATATCTCCTTTTGCATTATAAAATTTTCGTATTTTTACATAAGTTTATAAATACAATATGTAATCTAATTTTTTTGCATTACTTCTCCCATAGGCGCAACCCCACGCCTATGCGCTCA
>NZ_JAFLSB010000002.1 GCF_022511165.1 Helicobacter sp.
TACCAAGCCGAGTGCATTTTGTGCGTAATGTCAATACACATTTGCACATTCAAACCCTCCCCTTATAGAAAATATTAAAAATAAACCAAGAGCATAGAATAACATTTATTCAAAGAGAGAATCTCTAAGGATTTTAAGCAGTTTTAGGCATTTTTGATTATAATGCCTCCTTCAATGAAGATTCTAAAATAAAGGAAGCAAGAATGGCAGCGATTAAAAAAGTTGTTTTAGCATACAGCGGCGGACTTGATACGAGTGTGATTTTAAAGTGGTTGGGGGATAATTATCATTGCGAGGTGGTTACTTTTACTGCGGATATTGGGCAGGGAGAGGAGGTAGAGCCCGCACGAGAAAAAGCCCTCAAGCTTGGGATAAAGCCAGAAAATATTTTTATCGAGGATTTAAAAGAGGAATTTATCCGCGATTTTGTTTTCCCTATGTTTCGCGCAAACACCATTTATGAGGGTGAATATTTGCTTGGCACTTCTATTGCGCGCCCACTTATTGCTAAAAGACTTGTAGAAATTGCCAAAAATGTTGGTGCTGATGCTATTGCGCACGGTGCAACAGGCAAAGGAAATGATCAAGTGCGATTCGAGCTAGGGGCTTATGCGCTTAATCCAGATATTAAAGTAATCGCGCCTTGGAGAGAATGGGATTTAAATAGCCGCGAAAAACTTCTTTCTTATGCAGAATCTGCGGGGATTATGATTGAGAAAAAACAAAATAAATCGCCTTATTCGATGGACGCAAACTTGCTTCACATCAGCTATGAGGGGCAGATTCTAGAAAATCCAAATACCGAGCCAGAAGAAGATATGTGGCGTTGGAGCGTCTCTCCCTTAAATGCTCCCGATATGCCAGAATCTATAAGTATTCACTTTGAAAAAGGCGATGGAGTAGCCATAAATGGAGAGAGGCTAAGCCCCGCAGCATTTTGGGCAAGGCTTAATGCACTTGGCTGTAAGCACGGCATTGGGCGACTTGATTTGGTAGAAAATCGTTATGTGGGTATGAAATCTCGGGGTTGCTATGAAACGCCCGGTGGCACGATTTATCTTAAAGCTCATCGTGCCATAGAATCCCTCTGCCTTGACAGAGAAGAGGCGCATTTAAAAGATTCTATAATGCCAAAATATGCAGAGCTTATTTATAATGGCTATTGGTTTAGCCCAGAAAGAGAGGCATTACAGGCATTAATTAACACAACACAGCAGAGAGTAAGTGGCGTGGTGCGTCTTAAGCTTTATAAGGGCAATGTGATTGTGATAGGGAGAGAATCTCCGCATTCCCTCTTTAATGCCGCATATAGCACCTTTGAGGAAGATTCTGTATATAATCAAAAAGATGCCGCCGGATTTATCAAACTCAATGCTCTACGTTTTATCATAGCAGGTAAAACACGTAAGTAGAGATTTAAGAGTGATAAAGCAGATTCTACAAGCCCTAAGAGTAAAAATTTTTCATATCAACCGCATTTTTTGCGTATGGTGTATGTTTTGGGGTGTTTGTATAGCGCAAGAGGCTTTTATACTGAGCCACAGCGATATTTCACAAGTGGTAAATTTAGGCTATGCGAATTTAGAGGTTTCTACTTTTATGAAAGGTTCTAAGAAAAGCAAAAAAGTTTTTATGATTTCAGATTTTAATAATATGAGTGATTTTGATATAGATATTACGCTTTTGGCGCGTGAGTTTATGACGCAGATGCTTCAATCAAAGCAATTTGCGCTCTCTGGGGCATTAGCGAGTAATGCTTTTGATGCTGATCCAAGCCTTGATAGAATCCGTGCTTTGCGCAATAACAAGGAATTTGCTGATATGATTCCAAAAGGCGCATTGATTGCACCAAAATATGCTCTAAGTGCGCGTATAAGCAATGATATTAGCACACAGGGTAAATTCAATATTATTACCTATCATTTTATTTTTAGCATTATCAATCTTGAGAATGGGCTTGTGGAGTGGGACTATATCGAACATATCAAAAAAAGTAGCAAAGAGCCTCTCCCTCCGCTCAATCGTGAATCTCCCTATGGTAGAGCCTGCATCGCAAATGCGCTTAGCCCAAATGAGCGCAAAGAGGCGTGTGAGGTGGCTATAAATGAGATTTGGCTAGGTAATTTTGAATCTATTCCACAAAATAAGAGAGAGCTTTTGCACACTTATGCGCAAAAGGCGACTGATTTAGGCTCGGCTTTTGGCGCACGGGTGCTTGGCACTAGCTATAAATTTGCTTACACAGATTTTACACGCGCAAAAAAATATTATGCCAAATCCTGTGAGGGTGGAGATGGAGGAGGCTGCTACAATCTTTCGCTTTTATATGAGAATGCTCAAGGCGTAGAGCAAGATATTGCTTTAGCAAAAAAATACGCCCAAAGCGCGTGTGAAAAGGGCTTTAGGGTGGGCTGTGAGAATCTTAAGCTTTTAGCACAATATAAAGATGATGAACAACTTGATGAGACAGCTTTAACAAATCAACGCGATTGTGAAAAGGGCTTAGGCATAGCGTGCGGGAATTTGTCATCGTATTATTATCACGGCTTTGGTGGTGCAAACAAAAATATCACAAAAGCGCGAATGCTACTTGAGAAAGGCTGCGCACTCAAAGATACATATTCGTGCTATCAATTAGGTTTATGGGAATTGCAGGGCTTGGGCGGTGTGCTTAAGAGTGGCAAAAAGGCTTTGGAGCATATTGTGTATGCGTGTGAGACTGATGCAAAAAAAGCGTGTAGGGTAATGGAGAATTTTAGTGAGCAACAGCAATATTTCTATAAATGTGAAGATAATGCCAAAAATATTGCAAATGCAGCGTGTTTAAACGCGGGGGATTTGTATGAAAATGCCCTAGATATAAAACGCGATAATACACAGGCATTGAAATACTACAAAAAATCTTGCGATGGTGGGCTAAAAGTAGCGTGTAATGCCTATAATGCCTTGGCGCAAAAACTAAAATAGTTTTTATCATAGATAACTTGAGTTAAATGTATAAAAAAGAGTTAAAGCGCATTGTAAGTTTGGCATTATACAATATGTTTTTTATTTTTGATGAATTGATTAAAGTAAGTTTTCATTTTAGGGGAGCGATATGGCGCAAGTTATTACAATCACTTCAGGCAAAGGAGGTGTGGGTAAATCTACGGCGGCGGCAAATTTGAGTGTGGGCTTGGCTACACAATTAGCAGATAAAAAAGTTGTGGCGGTGGATTTTGATATTGGGTTGCGTAACCTTGATATGCTCCTTGGGCTAGAAAATCGTATCGTATATGATGTAATTGATGTAATGGAGGGCAAATGCAACCTCTCCCAAGCTCTTATCAATCATAAAAAGACAAAAAATCTCTATTTTCTCCCTGCCTCACAGACAAAAGATAAAACAATTCTTGATAAGCAAAAAGTGGGCAAGCTCATTGAGGGGTTGCGGGAAAATTTTGATTATATTCTTATAGATTCACCAGCAGGGATTGAAAGTGGGTTTGAACACGCCATACTCTATGCGGATAGGGCGCTTATTGTTGTTACCCCAGAAGTAAGCTCCGTGCGTGATAGTGATAGGGTAATAGGCATTATTGATGCAAAATCTTTAAAGGCACAAAATGGACAGGAGGTGCAAAAGCATATCATCATCAATCGCATTAAGCCGGATTTAATAAAAAAAGGTGAAATGCTCTCTGTCGATGATGTTTTGGGGATTCTTGCATTGCCTCTTATCGGGCTTATTCCTGAAGATAGCAAAATTGTGAGTGCAACAAATACAGGCGAGCCTGTTATTTATACACAATCCCCGAGCGCAAAGGCATATATGCGTATTGCAAGGAGGATTCTAGGCGAGGAAGTGGAATTTGTAGCTTTAGAAGAAGAGGGTGTTATGGGGGCGATAAAAAGGATTTTTAAATGAGTTTTTTAAGTAATATCTTGCAAAAACCCTCACAAAAAAGTGCTTTAGCAGCAAAAGAGCGTTTGAGCATTGTTTTAGCGCACGAGCGCAGTGCTAATATCCCCTACCTTGAAGAGATGCAAAAAGAGATTTTGCAAGTTGTGCAGAAATATACCAAAACAAGCAATATCCATTTTAGTGCCAATAGTAACCAAAATATCAATATACTTGAAGTGCAAATTGAATTAGGGGAGCGATAAGTTGCGCCTTTTGCTGTGCGTATCGCTTATTATGTGCTTTGTAAGGGCAGATGCTATTTTTGAGCTTGAATCCACGCAGTCTAGCCAAAAGCCAAAGGTAGCCCAGCCCCTTTTAATATATGGCTTAAGCAAGTTTTTCTCTTATTTACATAATGATAATTTTATTGATTTGCAATCGCGCAAAGAGCCTTATAGCACTGATACCAAAGAGCTTACACAAGAGGATAAAAGCACACAAGAATCAAATAAAAAGATATATACAAAAAAAGATACAGATTCTAATGCTCTTATAGAATCTCGCCTCAAAAATCCCACCCCTCTCTATGGCACAGAGAAGCCAAAGGTGCTTCTTATAATGGATGACCTTTCCACACTCTCACAAGTCAAAAAAATAGAAAAATTGCAACTCAATATTACACCCTCAATTTTTCCCAAAACCAAGCATAATCCCACAACCCCAGATATTGCAGCGTATTTAAGCAAAAAAGACAAGGCTTTTATGGTGCATCTGCCGCTTGAGGCTCAAAATTTTATACAAAGCGAACTCACGCCCCTTAAAGTTGGCACACACAAAGAGGCAATTAAGGTGCAATTAGCAAGTATTAAGGCAGATTTTCCTCATCTTGTATATCTTAATAATCACACAGGAAGCAAATTTACTCAAAGCTATGAGGATATGCACAATCTCCTTAGTGTATTTGATGAGCTTGAATTAAAATTTATTGATAGCATTACAACAAGTCGTCCTGTGAGTGAGCGTATAGCTACAGAGCAAGGCAGACTTATAATGGCACGCGATGTGTTTTTGGATAATGAAACAAATGTCGCTTATATTAAAAATCAAATTCGCTCACTCATCATAAAGGCACGAGATAAGGGCTATGCTATTGCGATTTGCCACCCTAATGTCGCCACTTTTAAGGCATTATCGCAGATGAGAGATGATTTGCAAAATAATGTTGAGCTTGTAAATCCAGCAGAATTAGAATCTTATCTTATAAGCTATAAGAGTGCGCGTTATGTGCGCACTCCATTTACATCTCAATGATGCAAGATAGCCTTGATTCTGTGATAAAAGAGTTAGCTTATGAAGATTTGCCCAAAGCCCTGCGTTCTTTATCTAAACCTCCTTCAAAACTCTTTTATCGCGGGGATAGGGAGAGATTTAATGAGCTTTTGTGTGCAAAACCTAAGATTGCCATTGTTGGCACACGCAAACCCAATCCCTACACTAAATCCTTTGTGGCTACTTTAAGCGCACAGATTGCTAAACATAATGGCGTGGTGGTAAGTGGCGGGGCTTTGGGAGTTGATATTATCGCTCATACTCACGCTTTTCCACGCACGATAATGTTCTCTCCTGCAAGTCTTGAGATAAGCTACCCCAAGAGCAATGCTAAGATGATTGAGAAAATGATGAAAGAGGCTTTAGTGATGAGCGAATATCAAAAAGGCTATATGCCTCATCGCTTTAGTTTTTTAGAGCGCAATCGCCTTGTTGTGGGCTTAAGCGATTATGTGATTATCCCTCAAGCGGATTTACAAAGTGGCTCGATGCAGAGTGCAAGATTCGCGCTTACAACCGCTAAGCCTCTTTTTGTGCTACCTCATCGCATAGGCGAGAGTGAGGGGACAAATAAACTTCTTGCAGAGGGTAAAGCACAGGCGATTTATGATATTTCTGCTTTTATAGAATCCATTTTTGGAGATTCTTATAATGAAGATATAGGCACAAATGATGAGGTTTTGAGCTTTTGTGCAAAAAATCCTCGCTTTGAGGAAGCCTATGCGCGATTTGGGGAAATTCTTTATGAATATGAGCTTATGGGGAAACTCATTCGAGAATCTGGCATTATTCGTTTGGCTTAAAGTTTGCGTGGGCGGAGAATGTAGATTCTAAATAAAGAATCTTATTGCAATAACAAGGTATGTCCTTTATTGCATCAAGAATTTAATGATATGCTAAAAGCTACAATGCCTTAAAAGCGTTGCAGGGATTTGGGAGGTGGGTGGAAATCTTGCGAGTGGGATAAGGGGAGCGACTTTTGCATTTGTGCAAAGCACCAATCCACACTTGCGCATTCAAGCCCCTCTCCCTTGTAGAAATATAAAAAGTTTCATTATAAAAATTAGTTTTTCACACTTTTTGTCCCTATTTATTGCTTTGGATTTTAGTGTTATAATGCAATTTACTCTAGCAAAAATTAAGAATCTAAGGCAAAGAAGAGCAAAAATGAATATTCTTGCGTGTGATGTAGGGCTTAAGCGCATAGGCTTAGCCGTGTATAAAGAGGGCATTATCTTGCCACTTTCGCCAATCTTGCGCCATAATCGCAATCAAGCAGCAAAAGAGCTTACTCGCCTTTTGAGTGAGCGCGAGATAGAGAGGTTGATTGTGGGCTTACCAAATGGAGGGGTAGCAGGATATGAAGATACACAGCGCAGAATCAAGCATTTTATCTCGCTTTTAGCCTTTAGCGGGGAAGTTGTGTTTATTGATGAGGACTATACAAGCAATGAGGCTTTAGAATCTCTTGGCTATATGAAAAGGCAAAATCGTGCCAAGGCACAAAAAGATGGCAGGCTTGATTCCCTTAGTGCCTCACTTATACTTGAAAGGTATGTGCAGACATTGCGCTCTTAAGTTTTTGCACTAAGCTTCTTTTTCTTTGATTTGAACTTCATAGGTATACTTCATTTTGATTTCACAAAAAGCTTCTGCAAATAGGGCGCAAAAAAAGCCTTGATTTAAGTAAATTTAAGTGGGGGGCATAAACCACCCTTAATGCAAAATCACAAAGGAGAGAAAATGGATGGCAAAGGTACATTGAGAAGCTTTCTACAAGATTATGAAAACTTCTCAATCCCTCAATATCAAAGAGACTATGCGTGGGGAGAGAGGAATCTCAATGAATTATGGGAGGATTTGGAGGAAAACATAGAAGCAAAAGCTCAAAATCCAGAAAATGGAGGACATTTTCTAGGCACGATTGTTATTGCGAGTAAAGGTCAAAATGAGGCTGATATTATCGATGGACAACAGAGATTAAGTACTCTTTTTATGATACTTATTGCATTATGGGAGCGATTAAGTACAGACACACGAGAAAATTATGGAAAAAATATTTTATATAATAATGGAGAATGCAAACTACAAGTTGCCTCAAATAATCAAAACTTTTTTAAAGAGATTCTCAAATATGCCAAAAACCCCCACCTCCCAAGTGAAAAAGAATTAGAAAAAATAGGTTTAAAGCCACACACGCAAGGACAGAAAAATTATTATGAGGTATTTAAAACTTTATTGGGCAAAGTCAAAGATTTTGATGAGCAAGGGGCAAAGCAGTATTTTGAATCGCTTTTGTCTATGAGGCTTATATGCTTTAGAGAAAAAGACGCAGGAGCAGCCATACGCACATTTCAAAGTGTGAATGATAGGGGTGTGCCATTGCGCCTTTTAGATAAGCTTAAATCTTTGCTCATTTATTATTCTAATCGTTTTTGTGCTGATAAGGAGCTTGATTCTAGGATTAATGAACGCTTTGGTGAGATTTTTGCTTTTTCTATGGAGATTTTTTCTCATCGCTATCGTTCTGCAATCTTTGCTACACAATCAAATGAGATTGATGATATTGAGCGCGATATATTTCGCTATCATCTTGCAAGTAAGGTTTTTGCAGCTATGAATAAGAATCTAGGCTTATATAAAGAATCTGCAGAAAAGCATTATATTGAGCTAAAAAATAATATAAAGAGCATAAACAAAGAGAATCTAAGGGCGTTTTTAGAGGATTATAGCGAGGACTTAAAGCGATTTTTCAAAGCAGTGCGTGATATGCTTAATAGTATCGATGGGGATGTGGCGATGTTTAAGGCACTCATCATTGAAAATATTAATCCAATGTATTACAACACTTTTGTGCGTTTAAAGCTTGATAATAAGCTTGATGATGAGATGATTACGCTTTTTACAAAAGCTGATTGTGTTTTGACAAAGCTCAACGGGAAATTAAAAATACCCTATGATTTTATACATAGCTACAAAAATGGCAATATCGTGGAGCTAAAAGAGAGAATCTATAAAGAATGTAAAGAGAGCAAATACGCGTTAGAAAGCAAAATTGATAGCTTTGTAGATGATACCTTCAACCAAACGCATAAAAAAATCTTTCATTATCTTTTTATCGAATATAATGAATCTAGGTGGAAACAACCTCTTGATATTGGACATTTAAACAAGCTTTTACAAAATGAGGAAGGCAGAGAGGGGAGGCAGCTTGCTCAAACAATAGAGCATATTATCTCTCAAAGTGTTTTAGATAATGCACAAGACAAGGAGCAAGTAGCTGTAGCTATGGCACTTATCAAAGAAAGAGGCTTTGACAATATAGAGGATTTGAAAAAGTCTATTAACACTTATGGCAATTTGCTTTCTTTAGAAAAAAGATACAACAGCGAGGCTTCAAACAATAGCAATACGACCAAAGAAGAAGCCTATAGCAAATCCGCATTGCCATTTGTGCAAAGCTTTGACCCAAGCAAAGTAAATAGACAATTCATAATAGATTGCAATAATGCTACAAAAAAATGGCTCAAAAACACATTTTTCAAAGATTTCTTATAGAATTTCACAATTAAAATAGTCCTTTTTAAACTTCACATCTCAATTACCAAGACAATTGATAATAAACATTGTCAAAATATACATCAAAAACGATGTGAAGTTTAAAGTTTTTATATTAAGCTATATATAGATTCTATAAAAACACTTATTTTAGGGTATTTATTAGCCATAAACATACTTTTGTTTGTCTTTTGTATGTTAAGATGTTTTTTATTTTAAGGAATCTTATGCCACGAAGTAAGACAGCTAAAAAAACGATACAAAAAATCCTTGATATCTCTTTAAAGCTTTTCAACACGCACGGCTTTGCAAATGTAAAAATACAAGATATTATTGATAAATTGGCGACTTTTGGGCTAAGCAAGGGTGCGATTTATCATCACTTTAACAATAAAGATGATATTTTGGAAGCGATCTTAGCACAATATGAGCAAGAATCTAAGGCTATTTGGGAGATACAGCATTCTTCGCATAATGGCAGAGATAAGATTAAGGCAATTATTATGCAGTATGTGGAGCATTATTTTAAGCACAGGGAGCTTATGCGTGATTCTTATATGTTTTTTAGTTCATCTCGTGTCCTTGCCCATCGCCTTAAACATAATCACATCTGCCCTATTTTAGAATCTCTCATAGAGGAGGGGAATGCTGATGGCTCGCTCAATGTCGCCTACCCAAAGGCAGCAAGCGAGATGCTTTTTTGGGCGGTGTATGTGTGGATTCATTATAGTTTTTATCCACTTAATCAAAATGACTATATTCATAAAGTGCGTCATATACGTATGATGTGTGAGGGTGTGGGGCTAAGTGTGATTGATGAAGAAGTAAGTGCTACGCTCCTTAAGCTTTGGCAAGAAATGATGCGCTAGAGTTTATGCGCTTTCTTAAAGCTCCTCTATCAACAAAGAATTTTTAGAATCTTTAAGCATTAAAGTAGCTCACTCTCTGCTTTAATGCCTTTATAGGCAAGGCAAGTATAATGTATTTTGAGAATCTACTGCTCTGCTCTTATAATAAGGCTCTTTCCTAGTCCTAAAGATTCTATTATCTCTTGCTCTATGGCTCTTTGTTCACCATTATCTCTTTCGTGGTCATAGCCCAAAATATGCAAAAAGCCGTGTATGAAAAGCAGGCTCATTTCTTCTTGTGTGCTATGCCCTAGCTTTTTTGCCACCTGCGAGGCAAGCTCATAGTTTATCACTATGCTCCCTAGAGGCATATCTAGCGGGGAAGAATCCATATCTAAATGTTTATTTTCTACCTTTTTTCCTTGCATTTCTGCTTCATCTGCGCCCCATATCTCCCCATACATATCGTAGCACAAAGGGAAGCTAAGCACATCAGTGGTGCTATCTTTGCCACGATGAGCAAGATTTAGCTCACGCATAGATGTGCTATCAAGGGCAATGACTTCAAGCACAAAAGCTGAAAGATTGTGTGTAAAAATACCCAAATGCTCTATGCGCCCTAGAAGTTCATTTAAAAAGTCTAAATGTATAAGACTTTCTTGGGGTATATCAAGTGTGGGCATTGTTTTTTGAGGGCTAGGAGGGGTTGTGGGAGATACAGCATTTGGATTTTTTTGATGTGAATCATTTTTGGCTTTATAAGAGTGATTGTGCATTGATGCTCCAAGGGTAAATAGTTTTTTGTAAGTATAGCCACAAAGTGCTATTAAAGTGATATAATGCACTTTTTAGCATAGAGCAAGGCGGAACTTATGGTAGATTATGGCATTAATTTTTGGAGCAATAATGATTTTATCATCGCCGATGGCAAGGTAAAGGTAAATTACAAGCACAAACCAGCGTTAATTGATATTGTGCAAGATGTGCGAGAGAGAGGGTATAAAGGACCATTGCTTTTGCGTTTTCCGCATTTAATAAAAAAGCAAGTTGATGAAATGTTTCAATCTTTTGAAGAGGCGATTAAAGAGTATTCTTACAAGGGCAGATTCAAAGCGGTTTTTCCTCTAAAAGTCAATCAAATGCCTAATTTTGTCCTCCCTCTTGTGGAGCAAAGCATAGATAAATGCTATGGTTTGGAAGCAGGGAGCAAATCCGAACTCATTTTAGCTATGGCTTATACAAATAAAAATGCGCCCATAACCGTGAATGGTTTTAAAGATAAAGAGATGATTTCGCTTGGCTTTAGTGCGGCAAATATGGGACACGATATTACCCTTACCATTGAGGGTTTAAATGAGTTAGAAACAATTATTGAGGTAGCAAAAGAATTGGGTGAGCCTTATCCAAATATTGGATTAAGAATCCGCCTTCACAGCACAGGCACGGGGATATGGGCAAAAAGTGGGGGGATTAACTCAAAGTTTGGGCTTACAAGCACAGAGCTTTTAGAAGCAATTGATATGCTTGAAAAAGAGCAGCTTTTGCATCAATTTACAATGATTCATTTTCATATTGGGAGTCAAATTAGCGATATTTCACCACTCAAAAGAGCTATTAGAGAAGCAGGAAACATCTATGCAGAGCTACGCAAAAAAGGCGCAAAAAATTTAAAATGTGTGAATATCGGTGGCGGTTTAGCAGTAGAATATACACAGCACGAGGGCGCAAATAATCGTAATTATACATTGAGTGAGTTTAGTGGTGATATTGTGTTTTCTTTGCGTGATATTGCTAAAAATAAAAAAGAACCCGAACCTGATATTTTTATAGAATCTGGACGCTTTATTGCTGCAAGCCACGCAGTGCTTATCGCTCCTGTGCTTGAACTTTTTTCACACGAATATGATGAAAAAGCCCTTAAGCTCAAAGATAAAAATCCCCCGCTTGTTGAGGAGCTTTTTGATCTTTATAATAGCGTGGTGGAGAAAAATGCGATTGAATACCTCCACGATAGCCTTGATCATATGGAATCTCTGCTCACACTTTTTGATTTGGGCTATATTGACTTGCAAGATCGCTCAAATACCGAAGTGCTTGTGCATCTTATCATCAAAAAAGTGATTAAGCTTTTAAAGCATAAAAACTTCAATGAGATTTTGCAGATTCAAGAGCAGGTGCAGGAGCGATATTTGCTCAACTGCAGTTTTTTTCAAAGTTTGCCTGATTATTGGGGCTTGGGGCAGAGTTTCCCTGTGATGCCACTTGATAGGCTGAATCGCCGCCCTAATCGAAGCGCGAGTTTATGGGATATTACTTGTGATTCTGATGGCGAGATTGCTTTTAAGGCGACACAGCCGCTTTTTTTACACGATGTTGATGTAACCAAAGAAGAATACTTCTTGGGATTCTTTCTTGTAGGCGCGTATCAAGAGGTGCTTGGTATGCGCCACAATCTCTTCACGCACCCCACAGAATTTAGCGTAGAATTTGATGATGATTTGAATAAGGGCTATGAGCTTACAAATCTCATTGAGGCGCAAACGATTTTAGATGTGCTTGATGATTTGGATTATGATACTAAAGACATTGAGCGACGCTTAAAGCAGCATATTGAGGATAATCAAAACCTTGATAGTGAGGGTAAGAAAGAAATGCTTGGCAGGCTTTATGTGATGCTTAGTGAAAATGGCTATTTGCGCACAATCGCAACTAAAGGAGACTAAAGGGTGAAGCACACACACATTCCCCTAGAGCATACAGAGCCAACACAAGAAGAATCTACCCCGCCAAACATCAATGCCACAAAAAAAATAGGATTGTGGCAGATGATTAAGGAGGATTTTTGCATTATTAAGCAAAAAGATCCTGCGATAAATAAGAGCATTGAGCTTTTTTTTAATTATCCCGGGTTGATTGCGCTTGTGCATTATCGTATTGCTCATCGTATTCATAAGGCAGGATTCAAAGTTATAGCGCGTATTTTAATGGGGCTTACAGGATTTATCACAAATGTAGATATTCACCCAGCTGCGCATATTGGCAGGCGCGTTTTTATCGACCACGCCACAGGTGTAGTCATTGGCGAGACAGCAGAAGTGGGTAATGATGTGATGATTTATCAAGGCGTAACATTAGGAGGCACAAGCCTTAATAAAGTCAAGCGCCACCCCACAATCGAAGATGGTGTAGTCATTGGTGCGGGAGCAAAGATTTTAGGCAATATACGCGTGGGTGCGAATGCTAAAATAGGTGCAAATTCTGTGGTAATTAAAGATGTGCCGCCAGAATGCACGGCGGTGGGAATCCCTGCGCGTGTGATTGTCAAAGGACGCGCGCAAGGAGCAAATGCGCTCAATAAGCTCCCTGATATTGATAGAGTGCTATTTGAGTATCTCTTTAAACGCTTGCAGATTCTTGAAACAAATGCAGAATGCGCTCATTCAAAAGAGCTAGAGGAGCTTAATGAGCTTTATGCAAACTTTTTAGAATCCCTTAAAAGGTAAGTTTGAACATTTTGGTAATGTAGCAAGTGGCATTGCTAACTATATCTTAAAGGTGCTTATCATCTCATCAAGGGCTTTGCTTTGATCACCAAGTGCGTGTGAGTTATTTTGCATATTTTCATTAATTTTTACAATCTCACTTACACAAGAAGCGATTTTTAGCCCATTATCTACAATCATAGAGGTATTTTCATTTACTTTTTGCGCGCCCTCTAAGCCCTGCAAAGATTTTTGCATAGCCTCTTGCACGAGTGCAAACAGAGTTTTTATGTTGTCACACATCATTTCGCCTTGTTGTGTGAGATGATTCATCGACTTGACGCTATTTTCCATATCGCTAGAAACCTCATCTATGGATTGCAAGATAGATTGGGTAATCCCGCTTGTCTCGGTTATAGAATGTTGTGTGCGCTCTGCTAATTTCCGCACTTCATCAGCCACCACTGCAAACCCTCGTCCGTGCTCTCCTGCACGCGCAGCCTCAATAGCAGCATTTAAGGCTAGGAGATTGGTTTGGTCAGCGATGTCAGTGATAGTGGTAAGCACACTTTGGATATTTTTTGCTTCATCAACAAGAGAGAGAATCTTTTGCATATTCTCATCTTCTTTGTGTGCGCTTTGGGCAATGGATTCATTAATGGAGTTGATTAAAGATTCAGTATGTTGCGTTGTTTTTAGTACATTGTCTAAGGATTCTTTTGTGGCATTTGAAAGCGTAATATTCTGCTCTATAATATCTACGCTCTTTTCACCAAGCTCGGTATTATCTTGGGAGATTCTAGCAATATTTTTAGTATTGCTATCAAGAGAGGAAGTTGTCTCTACAAGCTTTTGCGTGATAGAGAGATTATTTTTAATAAGCTTCATTACTTCCAAGAATGCATTGTGTATATAAGTAATAAAGGCATTTATAGAGCGCGCCATTTTGGAGATTTCATCATTTGCTAGGAGTTTTACTTGTTCTGTCAAATCTTTATTTTGCGTGATATGGGCAAGTTTGCGATTTACATTTTCTAAACGAGTGAGAATATTTTTGACTACAATAGTGCTAAAGATCATTGTAAAGAGGAGAACAAGAGCAGAGATAATAAGCAGGGTTTTAAAGCTATTTTGCAAAGATTGCACGACTTCATCTATAAATTCATTAAAATGGGCTGTGATGAAATCCTCAACATTTTTAAGCACATTGATTTTTTGTGTAATTGTATCAAACCATAGCTTCGCATCAACACCAAAATCCCCGGTATTTCGCTTCTCAATGAGGACATCGCGCATTTTTTCTACTTCAGCAAAACTCTCATCTTTAATGGCATTATGATAAAAATCAAAGCTTGTTTGTGAGGCGAGGGAGAGAAAAATCTTTAAAAATGCCTCTTGCTCTGCAACAAGGGAGATGGCTTTATTATAACTTACATTATTTGGCGCTACATTAGCAGCAAAGATACCATTGACTGTGGCACGTTCTAATCCTGCACGTTCTTTGGCATAAAGAAAGCTTGTATAAGCCACCATAGCCTTAGCCAAAATGGCATTATCAATAATTTTTGTAGATTCTAAAACACTATCGAGCAAAAAGGCAATCGTGTTTGTGTAGTATCCCACGACTTGCGCGGGTTGTATGTTGGCCTGAGCATTCACATACGCATCAGCATCTTGCCTTGTCTGCGTGATTTTTGCTACATTTTGCAAACCCTGCTCCAAAGCAGAAGTGAAACTTGAATCTAAATCAGTATATTGCGCTACTACATCACGCAAGGCTTTATGCTCTTTATCAGTGAGCAATCGCTGCTCTTTGAGTTCATTGGCAAACTTAGCCCCCTTACTTCCAAGAAATCCTGCGCTTAATCCGCGCTCCTTTTGCATCTCGTGTATAAGCTTTGAGGCTTGCTCGGATATAGAGATTTGATTCCCTAGCATTTGAGCTTGATTGATAGAAGTATAGATTTGAGAGAGTTGTGAAAAAAGAAAGCAAACAAGCGCAATAAGAGGGACACCAAGAGAGACAAGAATCTGTGTTTTAATGTTTAAATTACGAAGTAGAGAAGTCATTGGCTTCCTCCTTAAATTGGATGCGTAGTAGTAAGGATGAATTTTACCTTAAAATGCTGTTTTTATTTGATAAATATCATTTTTGGTGCAAAGAATCGTGCAAAAAAGAAAATGATGCTTGTATTGAGTAAGCAAAGCACGATAATAGCCCTCTTTGAGAGGCACTATATTTCCTGCCTCATCGCATATTTCACTCTCATTGACAAGAATCTCACCATCAATATCCCTGCCCCAAAGCTTTAGTCGTGCTTTATAGAAATGCTCACTCAATTCGCTTTGCCCCTCAAGTATTACATCAACTTCTTTACCTACAAGTGCGAGATTTGAGGCTTTGAGCTGGGCTTTAATGATATGATTTAGCGCATTGATGCGCTTATTGGTAATTTTTGTGTTTGGGTGAGGTAGGGAGAAAGCTGGAGTATGCTCTTGGGGAGAATAGGCAAAGAGATTAATCCTATCAAATACAAAAGATTCTACAAACTCGTGCAATTGCGCAAAAGCCTTTTCATCTTCATTGGGATGTCCAATCACAAAGCTTGTGCGAATAAAGCTATGAGGCACTTCACGCATTGCTTTAAGGAGAGCTAAATGTGTTGCCTTATCTGCGCCGCGCCGCATTGACTGAAGCATAGAATCTGCAATATGCTGAATGGGCATATCAAAATAGGGTAAAAAGCTGTGTGAGTTCGCGATAGCCTCTATGAGCGCAAAAGAAGTCGTGCTTGGATAGAGATAAAAGATTCTGCAACTGATAGGAAGTTTAAGGCTATCAATAGCATTAATCAGCATAATCAAGCCATCTTTTTGTCCCAAATCACGCATATATGAGCTTGAATCCTGCGCGATAAAGCTAAAATCCCTAAAGCCCTGCTCATAGAGATATGTAAGCTCTTTGAGCGTGGAGTTAAGGGTGCGTGAGTGGAGTTTGCCCTTAAAAGAGGGGATTGCACAAAAGCTACATTGTTGGTTGCAGCCCTCGCTTAGCTTGATGTAAGCGTGAAAGGAAGAGCCAATAATCACTCGCTTATGGGATTCATCAGCTAAAAAAACTTTGTTTGATTGAATAGAGCGTAGATTTTTAATCATCATATCAATCTTATCATAATCGCTCACACCTGTGATAATATCAATCTCTGGTATTTCATTTTTAAGCTCTTTGGCATATCGTTGCGCAAGGCAGCCACTTACGACAAGGAGCGCGCCCTTTTTGCGATTATGCGAGGCTTCAAGGATTGTTTGGATACTCTCTTGTTTGGCGGATTCTATAAAACCGCAAGTATTAATGATAATCACATCTGCATTATGCAGCTCTGGCGTAAGGGTATAAGAGCGCAATCGCCCAAGCATCACTTCAGAATCCACAAGATTCTTCGTGCAACCAAGTGAGATGAGGTGGAGGCTTTGCTTTGCTTGAAAGTGCATTATTTATCCTTTAATAATACGCAGTGATAGGGCGCAAAAAGGCACATTAGGCAAAATTGTAGGCAAACTTGGCTTAAGAAAAGGGTATGTTAAAAAAGTTAATTATTATGTTACATAATGGAATTTATAAATACAAATATAATCAAAATAATGTCTATTTTTATAAAAAGATATAATAATTTTTAAGCGGAGCGGATGTTTTATCTGCTCCCTATATCAAGCTTTGGTTTGCAAAGCTAATGAGCTTATAACCTACATAAAAAAGGAGGAATAATGAAAAAACTTTTTGTTTTTATCACTTGTATTTTCGTAACCTATGCGTTAGCAGAGGAATCAAAATATCGTTTTATATTGAGTGGAGGGGCAGGCTCTCAAGTGAGTTGGCTTAAAAATGCCGATACTAATGTCAGGTGGAGCAATATGGGCGATACTTTAGATGCCTACAAAGGCGGTTTGAGCGGTATTGTGGCACTAGGAGTAGAGGCAAATACAAGCCAAAAGCTTTTTACACGCTTTCTTTTGGAGGCAAGTGCTGCAAAAATCCCTAATCTCGCCTCAAAAGCGATATATCAAAGCTATGGAGTGATGCTAGAAGAGGGGTATAGATTCACCCCGCGATTTTATACATTTGCCGGACCCGGTATCGGCTATGCGCTGCTTAAGCATAATGATTCTCGCGCACAAGGCGTAGCTATCAATGTCAATGGTGGCTTTGGCTTTGCACTTACAGACAATGTGAATCTTGAGCTAATGGGGCGATTAAGCTTCCCTGTAAGCGGTAAGAATTTTAAAACTCTAGGGGCAGATGAAAGCCAAGCATTGCCCGGGCGACTTGATTACTATGCAAGAATCAATGTGCGCTTTTAAGAGCAAAAAGGCGTCTTATAGCAAAGCGTTCTTTCTCGCAATCAATGCGCCCTTAAGCGCAGGAAAGCGGTTATTTGTTTAAATAAGAATCAATGTTTTTAAGAGCGCAAAATATCCCAACGCGGTGTAATCTTGCCATCGACTTGCTCGGTGGCACACATCCCCATAATATTATATCCTCCATCGACATAATGCACTTCTCCGGTAACACCACTTGCAAGAGGGCTTAGCAGATACATCGCGGCATTACCTACTTGATCAATGCTTACATTTTCGCGCAAGGGCGCATTTGCTTCATTCCATTTGAGCATAATATTAAAATCACTAATGCCACTTGCAGCGAGTGTTTTAATGGGACCAGCCGAGATAGCATTTACACGAATGCCACACTTGCCTAAATCATAGGCAAGATAGCGCACACTTGATTCTAAGGCTGCTTTTGCCACGCCCATTACATTATAGTTTGTTACATATTTCACACTACCAAGATACGTGAGTGTGAGGATTGCTGCATTTTTGTTGAGTAGGGGAAGCATAGCGCGTGAGAGTTCAATAAGAGAATATACAGAAATTTCCATAGCAGTATGAAAGGCTTGTTTGCTTGTGTGGATAAACTCTCCCTCCAGTGCATCTTTAGGAGCAAAAGCCACAGAATGCACGAGAAAATCGAATGTGCCAAAATCTTTTTTGAGTGAGTTTGCAAGGGCATCAAAATGCTCTTCTTTGCTTACATCAAGCTCATATACATAATCTTTTGCGCCAAGCTCTTGTGCAATAGGGCGCACGCGTTTTTCAAGGGCTTCATTAAGGAAAGTAAAGGCAAGTTGTGCGCCTTGCTCTTTGCACGCTTTAGCAATCCCATAGGCGATTGAGCGGTTATTTGCCACACCTACAATAAGCCCTTTTTTTCCCTCTAAAATCCCAGCCATAACAACCTCCTTGCAGATAGTGAAATTGCGCGTATTATACATATTTTTGCTAAAAACTCGCCCAAAAACCTTGCCTCCCTTATATTTTGTGTTTGTAAAAGATCTAATAATAGAAATTTTAGCGATACTTTAAGCAATAAATGCGATAATGTATATTCTATTATTTAAATAAGGAGTTTGTATGAAAAGATTAGGTTTAGGTGTTTGTGTAGCTTTATTTTGTGCGGGTTGTGTTGGCACTGAACCTACACCACAAGCAGACATTGAGGCAAATGCAAAAGCCGAAGTGGCAAAAATATTTCAAAAGCCTATTGAGACAACTTATGGCAAGGTGCTTAAGAATCCAGATGATATTAGCTCGCTTAATGATTGCGTTTCAAGCGAGATAGTAGCTGCTCTTAACGAAAATGAAAAGCTTTTTTTAGGCGGTGATGTAACGGATAAGGCAACACTTGGTGGCGATGTAGCAAAAGCTGTAGGCAAGAAGCTTATTATCACAAGCCCAGAGGCAAAAGCTGCGATTAAAAGCTGTTCTATTTCGCTTGGTATGTCAAAGCTTGGTATTTAATAAGGCTAGGTTAAGCTTGTCTTAACGCGCTGATTTTAAATACCTTTAAAGACCTTGTAAATATCCGCTAAATGCCTGAGCGGATAATATCCTTAAAGCTCTGCAAATCTAGGCTTGCCGAGCCTACAAGCACACCATTCACAGAGGGGAGAGCGAGAATCTCTTTTGCATTTGTAGCATTTACACTTCCCCCATAGAGCAAGGGTGCGCTTGTGAGGGTAGAGAGCATCGCGTGAGTGGATTCTATTTGTTCAAGTTCTGCACTCACTCCCGTGCCAATTGCCCAAATAGGTTCATAAGCAACAATAAGCTTAGAATAATTTGTGTCGATTCCGCTTAATTGCGCTTTTAAAAAATCTTGCAATGCTTCTTTACCTTTTTGACGCACTTGCAAAGGCTCGCCAATACAATAATACACATTAAATCCCGCCTCTTTATAGAATCTAAATTTTTCGTTGATAAAGTGTTGAGATTCATTAAAAAGTGTGCGCCGCTCACTATGCCCAATCAGCAAATGCGTAATATGAAACTCTTCGAGCTGTTTGAGTGTAATCTCACCTGTGAATCCCCCACTTTGTGCAAAGTAAGCATTTTGTGCGCCAAGATGAAAATGTGAAAAATCATCTTTTAAAAGCGCAGTAGCAGAGGGGAATACGCGGACTTTAGGTTGGGATTTTAGAGAGGTATGAGAATCTGTGGCATTTGCACTATGAGAAGCAAAAGAGGCAAGAAAGGCATCAAGCTCTTTGGTATATTCTTGCACAGCGGTGCGTGTGAGGTTTGATTTAAAGTTTGCAGCAATGATTTTTGGCATTTATGCTCCTTGTGGTTTTTAAGAATCTTAAGGCATAGATTCTGCTTTGTGTGGTTTAAGAATCTATAATACACATTCTATCTTAAAGTCGCAAATCCTAACATACCCTTAATAATAAGCCTTGCAATGCACCTCCTCACGCTTCCCCTTACATTTTTCAAAAAGCAATTTAATATTTTGCGTTACAATTTATGTCTTTGGTATGCTGAATTTGCCCTTGCACATCACTCATCAAAGCGAGAATCTATGAATACTTTAAATGTCATCGATACTTTTGGGTTTTTCTTTCGGAGCTTTTATGCTCTGCCACCTTTAAAAAATACTCAAGGTTTTCCCACAGGGCTACTTGTGGGATTTTGTAATTTGTTGCAGTCTCTTTATAAAGATCCCTCTTGCACTTATATTGTCTTTGCCCTAGAGGGTGGGGGAGAGAATAAAAGACGTGAGATTTTTGAAGCCTATAAACGCAATCGCACTGCTCCACCCCAAGAGCTGATTATGCAGCTACCTGTGGCGATTGAGTGGATTAGAAAAATGGGCTTTTTAAATATTAGCATTGAGGGGTATGAGGCTGATGATGTGATTGCTTCAATTAGTAAGATTGCTAATGCTAAACATATCGCTGTGCGTATTATTAGCCACGATAAAGATTTATATCAGCTTATTGATGAGCATACGCATATTTATGACCCTATTGGCAAAAAGGATATTAGAGAAGAGCAATGTCTTGAAAAATATGGCGTGAAACCTACACAATTTGTTGATTATCAAGCTCTTGTAGGGGATAGCAGTGATAATGTAATGGGCATAAAAGGCATAGGTGCAAAAAGCGCCCAAAAGCTTATAGCGCATTTTGGAAGCATAGAATCAATGTATAAACGCGAAAGTGAGCTTATAGAAGTAGTAAGCCCTCGTATCGCAAATCTTGTGCGCGAGGGTAAAGAAAGCGCATTTTTAAGCAAAAGACTTGTTACTTTGCATAATGATTTGATTGAGGATATTGATTTAAGTAAATGCCTAATGCCCCAAAGCAATCCTATGCTCAAAATCCTCGATGAGCTTAAAACCTATGACCTAAAAAATATCATCTCCAAAGTGCAATCCCCCCACGAGCGATACGCGCAAAAAAAAGAAGCGCAAAAAGGCATAGGCTCAAGTATGAAGCCAAATTCAAAAAGCACACAAGCTTTTCACTTTATACCGCATTTATTAGATAATGTTGCTGATATAGAATCTGTGCTTCAAGGCATAGAGGAAGGAGCAAAGATTGGCTTTGACTGCGAGAGCGATAGCCTTGATTTGCAAGAGGCGCATTTGGTGGGATTCTCATTTTGCTTTGATGGAGAGAATGCTTACTATGTGCCGGTAGGGCATAGCTATTTGGGCGTGGAGAAGCAGCTTAGCCTAGAGGAGGCAAAGCATATTGTGGGGCTTATTTTTGCCCACCCGCTTATTGGGCATAACCTCAAGTTTGATTTGAGTCTTATTCATCGCACTTTGGGCTTAGAGCATAAGGGTGCGATTTATGATAGTATGATTTTATCTTGGCTCTATGATTCTATCGCGCCTGTGGGGCTTGATAAGCAAATGCTCAAATGGTTTAAGCACACGATGATAAGCTTTGATTCTATTGTGGCAAAGGGCGAGAATTTTTCGCTTGTGCATCTTAATACTGCCACACAATATGCTGCCGAAGATGCGGCTGCAACTTTCGCGCTTTATCATCGTTTAGAGCAGGAGTTTTTGGCGCGTGAGTGGGGCGCGATTTTAGAGATTGCCTATACTTTAGAATTTCCTTTCATCAAAGTGCTTATGGCAATGGAATATGAGGGGATTAAAGTAGATATGGCATTTTTAGAATCCCTCAAAGACAAGGCAAGTGAGCAAATTTCACATCTTAGCGCGGAGATTTTTTCTCTTTGTGGCGAAACCTTTAATCTCAACTCCCCCCAACAACTCTCCCAAGTGCTTTTTAATCGGCTCGGTTTGCAGCCCGGGCGTAGTGTGAAAGGGGGCTTAAGCACTGATGAAAAGACGCTTTTAGCCATAGCCGATAGCCACGCGGTGATTCCTTTGATTTTAGATTATAGGGAGGTAAATAAACTCAAAAGCACCTATATTGAGCCGCTTTTGCGCTTTGGGGCAGCAAATAGTGAGCATAGAATCCACACTTCATTTTTGCAAAGTGGCACAGCTACAGGGCGCTTAAGCTCCAAATCACCCAATTTGCAAAATATCCCTGTGCGGCGCGAGGAAGGGCGTAAGATTCGCCAAGCTTTCATTAGCAAAGAGGGGCATAGCCTTATTAGTATTGATTATTCTCAAATTGAGTTGCGCCTTTTAGCGCATTTTTGCAAAGACCCCTCCCTCATTGAATCTTTTAAGCAAGATAAAGACATTCACTATGAGACAGCTGCGCGGCTTTTTGGGGCAGAAAATGCCAAAGATAAACGCGCTATTGCCAAATCGATTAATTTTGGGCTAATTTATGGTATGGGGAGCAAGAAGCTTTCTGAAACTCTACGCATACCGCTTAAAGAGGCAAAAAGCTACATAGAGAGCTATTTCGCGCTTTTCCCTACCATACAAGATTTTCTCAATGCGCAAAAGACATTTTTGCTTGAAAATGGCTATTCACAAACGCTTTTGGGGCATAGGCGGTATTTTGATTTTCAAAAGGCAACAGAATTTATGAAAGCTAATTTCTTGCGTGAGGGGATAAACTCTATTTTTCAGGGGAGCGCGGCGGATTTAATCAAACTCTCAATGTGTGAGATTCATAAAAAATATGCAAAAAGTGATTTAAAAATGCTTTTGCAAGTGCATGATGAGCTGATTTTTGAAGCTCCACAAGAGAAGGCACACGCTTATGCCAAAGAAGTAGCAGATATAATGAATCACATCTATACTCTTGAAGTGCCTTTAAAATGTGGGATAAGCATTGGGCATAATTGGGCAGAGCTTAAATAGCCACACTCACGCATTTAAGCCTATTTGCAAGATTCTACTTACTTTGTAAAAATATAAAAACTACATAAAAATGGTGCAAATATGAAGTGTAGATTCTAGAATCTAAGTCCCCAAAAGCGTTTAAGTCTCCAAAGATAGAGCAAGTGCATTTGCCTTATGGGTGCAGTGGCTAGGATAATGCCTCAAAAATATTTCGCGCAAGGATTCAAGTGAATCTACTTGAGAATATATAATGCTAAAACTCGCCAAAACTTGACAATCCATTTTTTTTTTTTTTGTTACAATCCACCGCGTCCTGTTTAGGACATCGATAAATACACAAGGAGCGATAATGATTTATGTTTTGGCTTTTTTCTTTCCTTTTGTGGCTTTGGCACTTAAAGGAATGTATATCCAAGCGGCTTGTAATTTCCTCATTTGGATTATTGCCTTGGTGCTTGATTTCACAGCAATTGGTTTAGTGATAGGCGTTCCTTTGGGGCTTGTTTCTATTGTATGGGCTTGGGTCAGTATCGCTCAAAAAGTCAATAAAGAGCGACATTTGGAAATGTTAGGTGCAGTGGCTGCTGGAAATGCGAATGCACAAGGAGGGGCAAGCCAAGATGAGCAAAAATAGCCCCAAAAATGGTTCTAAGTAGGGATAAATAAGAGGGCTTACATTTAAGCCCTCTCTCCTCACACTTTACTACCCCCTCCCCTTTTTTTGTAGAAATGAGAAACCGCGCTTTAGAAGATTCTAGAATCTCTTATGTGTATTTGAAAAAGATATATTTAGAAAAACTCTTTAATGCTCACATTAAGTGATTTGGCGATTTTGTAGCAATGCTCGAGATTGAAATGTTTGCCATAGCGATTATTTTCGCAGTTTGAATAAAAGGCTATGGATTTGATGCCAATATCAAGGGCAAGTTCGAGTTGAGATATGCCTCGCTCCTCACGCAAAGCGCGGATTCTAGCGGATACGCGTTTGTGAAAAGCTAAAACCTCTTCTTGCGTGGCATTACTCCATTGCTCCTGCATACCTTTCTACCTACTCTATTGGCTTAAATTTGTTTCCTAAGATAAGCGTTTATCCTATGGGATATTGAATAATGCGTTATACAAAACTTATAATGCACTTTCACATATCCTATGGGATAATTTGAGCAAGAAGTCAGCTTATGTGCTGTGAGGATAATATACAAATAGCTACTAGCACAAAAAGGAAGGAATTATGAGTAGAGTTTGTTTATTTGCAATAATGTTTTTTGTCTCTATCACATTATTTGGTTGTGCAAGTGAGGCGCAAAAAAGACTAGAGTTTGCCTACAATAAAGTAAAAAGTGGAGAAAAAGCTGCAGAATATGAGAATTATGGCATAGATAAAGAGTTATCACGTTTTTTGGCTGTGGAGTGGTTTTCGGAACAAGCGCTTAACGAGACCCATGGTGATGCAAATTGGGAGAATCGCAAAATACGCGATTTATATAATAATTACTTAGATATACCCAAAGGATATACCCAAAAGCTTTATGAAAAACTCTTGGGTGATTCAAAATAACATACAGGGAGGAGAAACAATGAAAAAATATTTGTTTGCTCTATTATTTGGTTTTTACACACAATATCTTATGGCTAATGAGTGCTTTAGAATAGATGGTGTATCTTATTGCAATAATGATGTTATTGAGATTTCAAATGTGTCATTTTTGCTTAAAGTCTATGATATTGGTAGGGGTCAAGTAAGATACGAACTCTATGTATTTAATTATACAAAAGAATCGGAAGAAGCATTAAAGGGCGATCCTGTAGCACTTATGACAGATAGTTACTTTTACGAAAGTCTTAGAGTTGGTAAATCAAAAAAGCTCTATTCTAATACACCACAGGGAAGAAAGATTTTTTTTGCAAGCATAAAAAAAGAAAAAGATAAAGAAAAAAATTTTGTTAATACCTACATTAACAAATGTATAACAGGGGCAAAACGATATAGCAAAGGAAGCGAAGAAGCAGAAAGGCTACTTAAGCATTTTTGCTTTAGAGAATTGGAAGTAGATAAAAGATTCGAAAAACTACGATATGAAAAAATAAGAGACTATATTAAAAAATTAAAATCATATTAGATGAAAAGGAGCGATAATGAGCTACACTTATTTAGACCTTGCAAAAGAAGTATTAATAGATTCTCAAACACCTCTACGACTTGGTGAAATATGGAAAAGAGCTAAAGAAAAAGGTTTGCAAGATAAATTAGAAAATAGCTTCTCTCCTCTCAAACAAACACTTTCAAGAGCACTCCACGATGATATAAGAAGAAATAGAGCGGGGATTTTTGCTATTTCTAAGAATCCTACGCTTTTTGGGCTTGAGGGCAAACACGATAAGGAATATCAACCAAGTGAGGAAACACCAAAAAAGCAAGTATCTTTTAAAGAACGCGATTTGCACCCCTTGTTTGTGAGATTTGCAAGGGATAAGTTAGGTATTGCTTGTAAAACAATTCGTCACGAAAGAAGCGCAAAAGATAAAAAAGGTAAGAGTGAATGGCTACACCCCGATATTGTAGGAGTAAAATTTGCGTGTGAGAAAAAAGAGACTTTAGGGCTTCTTAAAACACTCGCTTACCCTAAAGTAGAGTTATATGCTTTTGAATTAAAAATTTTTGTTGGTTTCCATAATTTTAAAAAAAGTTACTTTCAGGCAGTATCAAATGCAAGTTGGGCTGATTATGGCTATTTGGCAGTGTTTGGTATCGATGATGATGAGGAATTGCTCGATGAACTCAAAAAGCTTAATGCTCGTTTTGGCATTGGTATTCTATATTTTGGGAGAGATGATAATCAATTTGAGAAGTTTTTTATCCCAGCAAAACCAAAGGAAAAAATAGACATATCGATGATAGATGAACTCATTGCTAAAGGAAATGAAGATTTTAAAAATTTTATTAAGCAAGTAAAAAATGATGCCGAAAAAGAGAAAATAGAATCTTCTCAAGAGGGCTATGATGAGATTTTGGGTGATGAGCGATTAGAATCTTATATCAAAACCCACAATATCACATATGAGGAATAGAATCCTTATTTTTCGTATTTGTCTTATCGCTTAGCTTCGCCTCTTTCCACACCCTCGCGTCTTTTGTAGAGTAAAATCCCAAATATAAATATAAGTTTTATGCTTAAAATATGGCTCATTACAAGCCTTTGTAGGTTGTGCTATCTCGCTTATCAATCTTTATAACCTTGATGATTTTTGTTTTTCCATTTTCTACAATGCCAATAATGCGATATTCTCCAATTCTCCAGCGGTAACGATTATCATTAAATCCTTGTAAATGCTTTGCGTTTGGTAAAGTGCAAGGATTCTCACAAGTTTCTAGTTTCTCCAAAAATAAGATTATGAGCTTATAGCTTTTATGGTCTGATTTGGCAAGTTTTTTGAGGAACTTATCGCACTTGTTTTCTAAGGTAACATTAAAGCTCATCGTTATAATCCGTATTAATTTCTTTTTCTACCTTTGCTTCAAGCTCTTTTAATTCTTGCTTTGTCATTTGTGTTTTCATTTCTTGGAACTGCTTGTAAGATTCTGTTTGGTGTAGTGGTATGAAATTTTGTTTTGGCTTATCTAAACTCTCTCTCATTTTTGCTTTTAAGAACTTGATAAGCTCTTGCTTTTCTAGCAATTTTTCTTGCATTTGTTTTTTAATTTTTTCTTCTTGCTTTTCTGCGTTAATGAGAGAATTAAGAATCTGTCTTTGTGTCATATTTGCATATTTTTCATAGTTAATAGTTGCCATTTTTACCCCTTTTTAAAACTATAATCAAGCTTATGAGATTATAATATATTCTTTTGAAAAAGCAAATTATGGCACATTCATAAGCTTAGCGCATTCATTGCTTTGTAAGGCTAGAATATTTATTACTGCCACAAAGGCTTTATTTTATCGCTTAGCTTCGCCTCTTTCCACGCCCTCTCGCCTTTTGTAGAGTAAAATCCCCATAAGAAGAAAAAGTAAAAAAGGCAGCAATTCACACATTGTTTTTAATGCGGTAAGAAAATCCACTCCATAGTTTGCCACCTGCACATAGAGCTTCAAATAATGGCTTATAGGCAAAATCGTATGCCAAAAAGTCGCAAATGCCCCCATAGAATTTACCGGAAAGGTCAGCCCTGCAAACGCAAAGCTTGGCGCACAATAAATCGCAGCTATGCTTAGGGCGCGAGTATGGTCAGCAAAAAGTGCATAGACAAACACCCCCACCCCCGCATACGCGCAAATTGTAAGCAATGCCCCAAGATACAAAGTCATATAGCTCCCACGAAAGCTAAAGCCAAGCGTGTGAAAAAAGCACATCATCACCACCCACCAAAATGAAAAAATTCCCGCATACGCTAAAATTTTTGTAAAAATATATACATACGCACTCACATCTTTTGGCATTTGACTTTTCTTTCCTGCCACAAAGCCCACATCACTCTCATCACGCGCAAGGGAATTAATCACGCATACGATGATAAGCATAATCCACGAGCAAGGTAATATCCCTGTGAGGAGGAATTGCGCATAGCTGTTGTTGATATTATAAAGTGGCGTGATTTGCATAAGAATGGGTGAGCTTTTGGCAAGGGCAGATTCAAGATTTTGGGTTTGAATAAGATTTGCGCCAAGTTTTGCCTTGACATTGCTTGTAAGGATAAGCTGCTTAAAGGCGCTTTCAATCGATTTTGCAATCAGCACAAGCTGGGCATTATAGTAGATAGGAATCTCGCTTAGCACTCCCTTTTTGCTACGTGTTTGTAAATCTTTGGGAAAGACAACCACCGCATAAATTTTGACATTGCTTATATCGCGTTTTGCCTCCGTAAGGCTTGTGTAGTATTGAGCGACACTAAGGGCGGGGATAGCATCAAGATTCCTTGCAATCTCCCTACTCAAAGGGCTTTGATCTAAATCCACAATGCCAATAGGGGCGCCTCGCACGAAGCTTTGAGAAAACACAGCCCATACAAAAAGCCCAATGAGCAAAGGCGCGAGCGTGCAGAGAAAGAGTGAGAATCTATCTTGCACAAAGCCATTAAACTCACGCTTAAAAAAGGGAACAAGGGGCTTCAAAAATCCAATATATTGAAAGGGGGATTGAGAGGAAAAAGGCATTTTCATTGAGTGATACCTTTGCTAAGTTGAGCTTCTTTTTCACATTTTAAAAGCCATATAAATACTTCCACTACGGCATTATACATCTCTGGAGGGATATGTGAATCTAAAGGCACTTGCAAGAGTGAATCCACAAGCAAGGCATTAGCAAAAAGTGGCACATCAAAGGCTTTTGCTTTAGCAATAATGCGCATTGCAAGTTCATTTTGCCCTTTAGCTACTACGCGTGGCGCGCTATCGGTGTGTGAATCATAGCTTAATGCGACTGCTTTTTTATCGCCCATCGCCCTCCCCTTTTTTAAAATCCTAGAATCTTAATAGCTAAGATTAAGCGCATCAATATCGCTCCAAGAGAGATTATTAGGGAGATTTGAGGCTTTGCGCGGGAAATTATGAGTGTGCATTAATGATTGCAGAGTGCTTACAACACTGCGCGTAATAATGTCTGTTTCGATATTCACTCGCCTACCGACTTGAAAATGCCCAAAAAGCGTATTTTTCAGGGTATGAGGGATAAGGGTGAGTTTAAAAGAATCTGCGCTACGCTCCACAATCGTAAGGCTTATACCATCTATACACACAGAGCCTTTAGGGACGATGCACGAGAGGCTTTGCGCGGGAGCTTGTATCCAAAAATCGCTTGAATCTGCATTATGATAAATCTGCGTAATGCGCCCAATGCTATCAATATGCCCCTGCACGATATGCCCATCAAATCTATCCCCCACTTGCAGGGCAGGCTCTAAATGCACAAAAGCACCCTGTGTGTAATTTTCTAGCGCAATATGCTCTTGTGTGTGTTTGCTTAGCTCCATAGCCATACCACCATTAAAAAATGATACTGCTGTGAGACACGCACCATTAATCGCAATAGAATCCCCCTCGCGCGCTTTATATGAGGTAAGTATTTCAAGTGTATTGCCCCTAAAGCTCCTCACTTGAGCCATTTCACGAACCAATCCGCTAAACATACTGCCCTTCCATTTCATTTATAAAGATAATTATGCTAAAATTTTGCCTTTTATTTTAACATAAAATTAAAGGATTGAGGCAATGAGCGCAGGCGAGCAAGTGCATTATATGATAGATACGCATTGTCATTTGGATTCGCAGAGTTTTAAAGATGATGTGGAGGAAGTGATTGCAAGAGCAAAAGCGCAAAATGTGCAAAAAATCATTATTCCCGGCGCAGATATACGCACCTTGCCCCACGCTCAAGCCCTTGCTCACGCTCATACAAATGTGTATTTTGCTGTGGGCACACACCCTACTGATATTGATATGTTTGATAAGGCAGTGCTTCAAGAATTTGCCAAAGATAAAAAATGCGTAGCCATTGGAGAATGTGGATTGGATTATTACTATCTCCCTAAGGTGAGCAATGAGGCAACACCACAAGATTCAAAAGATTATCAAAGCCAAGATAAAGCGGCACAACATCAAGCAATAGAGAGCCAAAGAGAAGCGATAAAAGCGTGGCAAAAGCAGGTTTTTATCGAGCAAATTGAGCTTTCCCTCTCTCTTCAAAAGCCACTGATTATACATATACGCGAAGCGAGTGCAGATAGCTTTGAGATTTTGGATTCTTATAAAAATGCCTATGGGGTGCTTCATTGCTATAATGCCGATAGAATCTTGCTGAAACTACAAGAGCGGTTTTATTATGGTATTGGCGGAGTTTGCACTTTTAAAAATGCGCGGCGATTGATTGAGGTGCTTCCGCTGATACCAAAGGAACGCATCGTGCTTGAAACTGATGCACCCTATCTCACGCCTCACCCACACAGAGGGAGTCGCAATGAGCCTCATTATATCCCGCTTATTGTGCGCCAAATTGCGCAAGTGCTTGATATGAGCGAAGATGAGGTGATAGAGATAAGCACACGCAATGCCCAAAGGCTGTTTCGAGAAATTGCATAAAAATAAAATAATAAAGAAAGGAATCTTCTATGCTGCATAAATATATCAAGTGTTTGTTGTGTTTTATATGTTTTGCTTTATTTAGCGCAAGTAGCGTAAATGGCGATGAGGGCGATTTTTATGCGATTACTCATAATAAAAGCGCAAATAATGTGCTTAACTCATTTGGTGTGCATATTGCTTTTATTGCAAGTATTTTAGATAGCGAGAGAGCGCAGAAAATCCAAGATAAATGGCAATATTTTTTGAAACGTTTTGAGCATAGTTATGAGTTTATTCCTACACTTAAAAATATGATGGCAAAAGAAGAGATTCCCCAAGAATTTTTGTTTTTAGCAATGGCAGAATCCGAATTTGCCCCTAAAGCAAAAAGCTCTAAAAAAGCCATAGGGATTTGGCAGATTATGCCAGCCACAGGCAGAATGTTAGGGTTAGAGATTAATTCATACATTGATGAGCGCAAAGACCCTATAAGAAGCACAGAGGCAGCGATTAAATACCTTAAGTATCTCTATGAATCCACCGGCGAGTGGTATTTGGCGGCTATGGCATATAATTGTGGGCTTGGGCGATTGAATCGGGGCATTGAAGAGGCAGGAGGCGATACACGCATAGAGACTTTGCTTAACGAAGAGGCACAATATATCCCCGCTGAAACGCGCAATTATATCCGCACGATTTTAGCGATGAGTTTGCTTTTTAATGATGTGGATTTTCTTAAAGCGCAAAATGCTGATTATTTGCTCAATCGCGGGGCGACTGATAGTATCGCAAAAGTGAGTGTGAAAGGGGGCGTATCACTTAGCACAATCGCACAAAAAGCGAAAATTTCATTAAGTGAGCTTAAAAAATATAATAGCCATTTTGTTCGCTCTACCCTCCCTAAAAGCAATAAACGCTATAATGTCTATCTGCCTTATGATAAACTTCGCAATTTTAAAAAGCATTTTAACGAAAAAAGCCCTGTTACAAAGAGCAAGGCAACTACTATTGCTGATAGCAGATAGGAACAAAGGAGTATAATGAAGAATCATTTTTATACTATTTTTGTAAGCATAGGGCTAGTGTGTGGAATCTTAAGTGGCTGTGCGCAAAAAAGCGCGGATTGGAATGATAATGCTAAAAGCACAAAAGGCTTTAATGATAGTTTTGATGATTTAGATGCGTTTAATCAAGGCATTACGCCAAATATCGGCGGAAACTCTATGAGAGAATCCCCAGCTATCCAAGAGGCAACTATGCGCCCCTATCAAGTTGCGGGGAAGTGGTATTACCCTGAAAAAGTAAGCCTAGGGGATAAGTTTGATGGCTATGCAAGTTGGTATGGTCCTGATTTTCACGCAAAGAAAACCTCAAATGGTGAAACTTATAATATGTATGCACATACTGCCGCACATAAGACTTTTCCTATGAATACGGTGGTTAAGGTTCTTAATGTCGAAAATGGTAAAAGCACTATTGTGCGCATTAATGACAGAGGTCCATTTGTGGAGGGGCGTATTATTGATTTAAGTTCAGCGGCGGCAAATGATATTGATATGGTAAAAGTTGGCACAGCAAAGGTGCGCTTAGAAGTGATTGGCTTTGGTGGAGTGATTAATAAAGATGTGAAACAAGAAGCCCAAAATGTGCAAAGTGATGATATACTTAAAAATGAATTTAAGGTTGCCAATACACCAAAATCGGTGAGTGGCGGGGATTTTGCGATACAGGTGGGAGCGTTTCGGCGATATGAAGGAGCGCAGGTTACACAAGAGCGTTTTTCACATAACCCACCCTATCAAAGCATAATTAAAGAGTTTGAACTTGATGGCGCACCTATTTATCGCGTATTTTTGCGAGGATTCCAAAGTGAAAAAGAGGCGCGAGATTTTCTCAAGAAAAATACGCAGATTCGAGGTGGATTTTTTATTCGTGATTAATAAGGAGCAGCAATGGCAAAAAGTGCAAAAGGAGTGATACAAAAATCGCGCAAGACAAAAGAGACAGATATTCATCTTAAGCTTTCACTTTATGGGAGTGGTAAGGCACAGATTCAAAGCGATATAGGTTTTTTTAACCATATGTTAGAATCCCTTACCAAACATTCGCTTATGGATTTAGAGCTTGTGTGTAAGGGTGATACTTTTGTCGATGGACATCATAGTATTGAGGATTGTGGCATACTTTTGGGTGAGGCATTGCGCGAGGCGATATATCCGGCACAAGGCATTGAGCGATTTGGTAATGCAAGTGTGGTAATGGACGAATCTTGCGTAGAATGCGATATTGATGTAAGCAATCGCGCTTTTTTGGTTTTTGAAACCAATGCGTATAAAATGCCATTTAAGGGCAAGGTGGGGGAGCTTGATGTGGAGCTTGTGGAGGAGTTTTTCCGCGCACTTTGCTTTAATGCGAATTTGAGTGTGCATATTGTGCTTAAAAGAGGTAAAAATCTTCATCACATTATTGAGGCGATGTTTAAAGCCTTTGCGGTAGCATTGCGCCGTGCAACTACCTTAAATCCTAGAATCCACATTCCCTCCACAAAGGGAGTGCTATGATAAAACTCCTCGTCTTTGATGTTGATGGCACATTGAGCGATGGCAAGGTGTATTATTCTCAAAGCGGTGAGGAGATGAAAAGTTTTGATATACGCGATGGGTTAGCTATTGCTGTATGGAATCGCTACTTAAAACGCACAAGTGCTATTATCACGGGTAGAGTTTCACAAATCGTGCAAACACGCGCGAGTGAGCTTGGTATAGAGCATATTTTTATGGGAGTAAAAGACAAAGGGCAGGTTTTGCAGGATTTACTCCAAAAGCTGCATTTAGAGCCAAAGGAAGCCGCTTGTATCGGCGATGATTTGAATGATTTAAGTATGTTTAAAATTTGCCCTTTCGCCTATATGCCTAAAAATGGCACAAAAGCCTTGAAAAAATATGCTTATAAGAAACTCAAAAAGCGTGGGGGCTATGGTGCGGTGCGTGAGATGATAGAAGATGTATTAGCGCTCAATGGGGATAAAAAACTTGAAAAATATTTCTTATAGAATCTATGCTTTTTTTATCGCGCTTTTGTGTTTTAGTTTAAGCAGTATTATTTTTTTTACACGCGATAGTGAGATTCACGCGGCTATTGGCACAGAAGTGCCAAATATTGAAATGACACATTTTACGCTTTATATTATTAATCCCAAACAAACACAAGCTATCTCTTCAGGCACAAAGGCTTTGCGTTTTGAATCTCACGAGGAGATTTATGAGCTTTTTATCAATCAAGCCAATAATACATTCAGTGAATATATGTATGCCCCTTTTGTATATAGTAAAGATAAGATTTATACTTTTTCACAAGGCGTGAATTATTTGCGTTTAGATGGGCTGAATTTTTGGAGCAAATGGGGAAATTATAATTACAATACGCGTATTTTCACAGGCAAGGGTGATTTTACTCTCTCTAATGCTGCTACGCAAGCAAAGGGGCAGAATCTCTACTATAATAGCTTGCAAGATGTGATAAAAGCAGATTCTATACACATTGATATGAAGCTAGGGAGTAAATAATGCCATTTCAAATGCCCAAGATTTGCCTTATCTTTGTGCTTTGTGCGTGTGTGTTTGGCGAAACTGCGCAACTTGAAGTGAGTGCAAAAACTATACAAAGCAATCTCAAAAAAGGGCAAACCATACTCAGTGGCGATGTGTTTGTTACTAAAGGAGAGGATAAGCTATGGGCAGATGAAGTGGTCATTGAGACAAATAAAAAGAATCAGCCGCTCAAATATACCGCTAGTGGTAATGTGAGATTCTCTGTGAAAATGCCTGATAAAGAGATGAGTGGCAGGGCGAAAAAAGCCATATATGATGTGCAAAAAGATGAATATAGCCTTATGGATAATGCAGTGGTTGAGGAAAAAGGAAAGAAAAATGTGATTAGGGGCAATGTGATTATTCTTAATCCTACCACAGAGGAAGCCTTCATACAAGGCTCTAAGCAAAAGCCAAGTATGCTCACTTTTACAATGGATAAAGAGACAAAATGATACAAGTGCTTGAATCTCATTTTTTAAGGAGTGCGAGTAATGCAAAAAACGCGCCTGCACCAACAGATTCTGAAATTGTATGCTTAGGACGTAGCAATGTAGGCAAAAGCACTTTTATTAATGCTATCTTAAATAAACCTCTTGCTAAAAGCTCCTCTACACCGGGAAAAACGCAACTTATTAATTTTTTTGCCTCTATGTGGGCTTTTGATAATACACGCATAGGGCTTACTTTTATTGATTTACCCGGATTTGGCTATGCAAAAGTGAGTAAATCAATAAAAGCCCAGTGGGAGGAGCATCTGCTGCACTTTTTGCAAACACGCTCCTCTCTTAAACTTTTCTTGCATTTGGTGGATTCTCGCCATATCAACACAGATATTGATACAATGATGAGTGATATGCTAGAAAAAATGTGCCATAATGACCAATGTATTTTTAGAATCTACACCAAGGCAGACAAACTCGCCCAAAATGCGCTTAGTGCGCTTAAACAAAGTATAGATTCACAGAGAGCAGATACAAAAATGAGCAAAACATTGTGTTTTATCTTTAGTGCAAATGCAAAAAATCATCGCAAAATGACTTCTGTGGCGCAAATGCGCGAAGAGATTGTAACGCATACTTTAGGATTAAAAAATGAGTATTGATATAATAAGAGCAAGTTTGGCAGATATTCCTGCTATGCGTGAAATTGTGAGTATTGAAGTAAAAAATGGCGTGATTTTAGAACGAAGCGAAGATGAAATGGCAAATGCGATTCGCTCCTATCATCTTGCAAAAGATACCCAAAATGGCGAGATAGCAGGCTTTTGCGCATTGTATATTTATTCTAAGGATTTAGCTGAAGTGCGCTCTTTAGTTGTAAAAGAGAGCTATCGAGGCAAAGGCATAGGTAGCACGCTTGTAAGCAAGGCATTAGAAGAGGGCAAAGCGCTTGGATTAAAGGAGATTCTTACTCTTACTTATAAAGCTCATTTGTTCCAAAGGCTAGGTTTTGTTATAATAGAGAAATCATTTTTACCAAATCATAAAATATGGGCGGATTGTATCAAATGCAAACATTTTCCAATATGCGACGAAATAGCACTCATAAACAAACTCTCCTAAGTTTGTTGCTTCTTATAGGTTTTTATATCTATGAGAGTGTGGCGAGTATGCAGATGTGGCTACCGCCGCTTATAGGCGTAAGCTTGGTATTTTTTATTCGATATGATAAGCAAGATAGAATGTATCATTTTTTAGCCATTATTGGCTGCATTGTTTTTATAGAATCAGAAAACTCGCTCCCTATGGGGACACTTTTGGGGTTATTTTTGGTGCTTGCGTTATTTGTGATTCCGCGCGTTCAAATGATGTTTGATTCTATGCGTATCACGCAATTAGCTTGCGTGCTTTCAGCCTATATAGGATTTTATATCATAGCTCTTGTTGTGGATATGATGACAGGAAGCACGATAGCACCGAGTTTGTGGGTTATGCTTTATTATATCGTGCTTGAAATTATTGTGGCGATATTTATATGATGAATATTCGTTATAAGTTTTTTATCATTTTTATGCTTGCTGTGTGGTCTATCATCTGTTTGCGCCTTTTTGTAATCAATGTGATTAATCACGAGTATTATGAAAAATTTGCTGAAAAAAACGCACTCAAAACAGAAGTTTTGCTCCCCATACGAGGGGTTATTATGGATAGAAAAGATGAGCCTTTGGCTGTAAATGAGCTAGGTTTTTCTATTTCACTCTTGCCTAAAATCCGCGATAAGAGCATTATTGAATCCGAGATTAATTATATTACATATTTTTTGCCTCATTTGGATAAAGATGAGCTTTTGGATATTTATGCAAAAGGCAATCACATCTACAATCACGCCCCCATAGAGCTTGTGCGATTTGTGCCTTATGTAGAAATGCTCAAAGTGTATGCGTATTTGAAACGTTCTCCTTATATTATCCTTGCAACTAATACAAGAAGATTCTATCCTAATGAGACTTCAGCCTCGCATGTGATTGGCTATGTCTCAAAGGCAAATAATAAAGATATGCAGGATAATCCGCTTTCTGCATATAGCAAGGTGATTGGTAAAGATGGCATAGAAAAGACTTATAATGGCTATTTGCAGGGCGAGGCAGGATATAGAAAAACACAAATTAACTCTTTATATAAAGAAACAAAGCTTTTGCAAGAGGATAATGTCCTTAAGCGCAATGATTTGCGCTTATCACTTGATTTAAGATTGCAAGAGAGTATTGATAGGGAGTTTGTAGATAAATATGGCGCGGTGATTGTAATGGACGTGCATAATGGTGAGATTCTCGCTGCAGGGAGCTACCCTGAATATAATATCAATTATTTTGTCGATGGCATTAGCCATAAAAATTGGCAGGAGCTTACTGATAATATCCACAAGCCTCTTATTAATAAGCTTGTGTATGGGCGATACCCACCCGGCTCTGTGATTAAAATGGGTATGCTCCTCTCGTTTTTAGAATTTGCAAATATCACCGAAAACACCACGATTCAAACGCCGCCCTTTGTGGAGCTTGGGGGGAGAAAATTCCGCGATTGGAAGGCCTCTGGGCACGGCAGTGCCGATGCGATTAAGGCGATTAGAGAATCTGTTGATGTGTATTTTTATCTCCTCTCCCAAAAAGCGGGGATTGAAAACACGGCAAATGTGCTTAGGCAAATGGGCTTAGGGGAGCTTACTGGGGTTGATATTCCAAATGAAGTAAGCGGTATTTTGCCTACACCCGAGTGGAAATTGCGTCGTTATGGTGAGCAATGGTATAATGGTGATACGCTTACAACCTCTATTGGACAGGGATATTTTCTTGCTACGCCTATGCAAATAGCGCGTTATACTGCCCTTATTGCTTCAGGAAAGCTTGTAACACCGCACTTTGTCAAAGATTTTAATGGCGAGGCAGCACATTTTGAGATTAAAGATGTATTGAGCGAATTTCAAAAATCTAAGCTTGATGTGCTACGCAAAGGTATGTATCAAGTCTGCTCCATACCCGGAGGCACGGCGTTTTACCGCACACAAGGCACGCAAGTGAGCCTAGCGTGCAAAACAGGCACGGCGCAAGTAGTGGGAATCCCACAAGATATACAAAGACGCGTGCGAGAGGTTGATATGGAGTATTTTCATCGCTCCCACGCGTGGATTACCGCATTTTTACCCTATGAGAATCCGCAATATTCTATTACAATTCTTATCGAGCACGGCGGAAGTGGGGGAAGTAATGGACCACTGCTCGTAAAAATTGCTAATAAACTCAAAGAATTAGGCTATATTCAAAAATAAAAGGAGAGTGTATGGGGCATTTAGTCGATAATAAAACACTTTTAATCACAGGCGGCACAGGGAGCTTTGGCAAGAAATTTGTTGAGATTGTGCTTAAAAAGTATAATCCCAAAAAAGTGATTGTGTATAGCCGTGATGAACTTAAGCAATATGAAATGGCGCAAGTGTTTAATGATAAAAGAATGCGCTATTTTATCGGCGATGTGCGTGATAAGCCTCGTCTTGAATCTGCCCTTGATGGCGTGGATATTTGCATACACGCTGCTGCGCTCAAGCACGTGCCTATTGCCGAATACAATCCAATGGAGTGCATTAAGACAAATATTGATGGCGCAAGTAATGTGATTAGCGCGTGTTTAAGCAATAATGTGGGGCATATCATCGCTCTTAGCACTGATAAGGCAGCAAATCCTATTAATCTCTATGGTGCGACAAAACTTTGTTCAGATAAGCTTTTTGTAACAGCAAATAATATTAAAGGCAGCAAGGATTCTAAGTTTAGCGTGGTGCGTTATGGGAATGTCGTAGGTTCTCGTGGCTCTGTCATACCATTTTTTCAAAAGCTCATCGCACAAGGCGCAAAAGAGCTACCCATTACAGATGCGCGTATGAGCAGATTCTTTATTACCTTAGAATCTGGCGTGAATTTTGTGCTTGAAAATTTGGAGCGAATGCACGGAGGAGAAATCTTTATCCCCAAGATTCCAAGCGTGAAAATCACACAACTTGCCTCTGTCCTCGCCCCACATTTACCACATAAGATTATTGGCATACGTCCGGGCGAGAAGCTCCACGAAGTAATGGTGCCCCGCGATGATTCTCATTTATGTATTGAATTTGAGCAGTTTTTTACGATTATGCCTACAATTAACTTCCAAACTCCTATTGACTATCACACAACGCTTAAGGGCGAAAAGGGCGCAAGTGTGGCATTTGGCTTTGAATATAGTAGCGAAAGCAATCCGTGGTGGCTCAATGATGATGAAATTCTCAAAATTACTCAAAAATGATAAAATTTAAGGAAAACATTAGAAAACACATTTTACAATAGCGCGTGTTTAAATTCTCATTAAAGGAGTCAAAATGGTTTCAAGCGATGTTGTAAAAATGCTCAATGAGCAAATTGCAAAAGAAATGTATGCAGCAAATCTTTATTTAAGTATGAGTTCTTGGTGTTATGAAAATAGTTTTGATGGGGCGGGATTGTTTTTATTTCAGCACGCTGGAGAGGAGAGCGATCACGCAAAAAAACTTATTACTTATTTGAATGAAACAGATTCTAAGGTGCAAATCTCACAAATCAAAGCCCCCGAATCTGATTTTAAAGGATTACTTGATGTGTTTGAGAAAACTTATGCACACGAGCAAAAAATCACTCAATCTATCAATGATTTGGTAGATTTTACTCTTCAAAAGAAGGATTATCCTACATTTAATTTTTTGCAATGGTATGTGAATGAGCAGCACGAGGAAGAAGCGCTTTTCCGCGGAATTGTTGATAAAATCAAGCTTATTGGCTTAAAAGATGATGGTCCCTATCTTGCCGATAGATTCATTAAAGAACTTGCAAAATAACCTCAAAATAAGCTTTTCTTTGCTAGATTCTTAACTCCAACTCTCCCAAGTGGGAGAGGCTCATATCAGGACTTGAGGCAAAAGGGGGAGATTCTATGCAACATATTTTTACTCACAAAAAAATCCTCATTTGTATCAGTGGTAGCATTGCTGTGTATAAGATGCTTGATTGCATCTCGCAGCTTTATAAATATGGCGCACAGATTAAGGTTATTATGAGCGCAGAGGCGGTTAAATTTGTGAATCCTCTAAGCTTTGAAGCCTTAAGTCGCAATATCGTGCTAAGCGAGGCAAATCAAACTTGGGCAAGTGAGAGTATAGAGGGAGTAAATCATATCGCGTATGCAAAATGGGCAGATATTGTGCTTATTGCTCCTGCAACCGCAAATAGCATTGCTAAGATAGCTTGTGGCATAGCAGATTCTGCAATGCTTGGCGCGATTTTAGCTACTTCTACCCCAAAGATTCTTGCTCCAGCGATGAATACAGCGATGTTAAATGCTCCTCAAACACAACGCAATCTTGCTACACTCGCATCTATGGGATATGAGATAATCCCTACGCGCGTAAGCCTTTTAGCCTGTGGAGAGCAAAATGATGGTGCGCTCGCAGAGATTGATGAGATGATTTTTTATCTTGCTCGAGCTTTGACAAAAATATCTACAAAAAGCACATTTTGGCAGGATAGAGAGGTAATTGTGAGCGGAGGAGGCTCAAAAGAGAGCATAGATTGTGTGCGTTATCTCTCTAACCATAGCAGTGGCAAACAAGCAAGTGCGCTTTCTCTTGCTCTTTTTATGCTTGGAGCAAAAGTAACATTTATTTCAAGCGCAACTCCTATAAAACTGCCCCTTGATATTCAATGTGTGAGCGCACAAGATGGGACATCTTTTGATACGGCTATTCACACGACATTAGAGGCATTTAAGGCACAAAAAAAACCTGTGCTTTTTATGGCAGCAGCCCTTGCTGATTATGCTCCTAAAAAGCAAGAGGGTAAGCTAAAAAAGGAGCATATTGGAGAGGAGCTTATCTTGCACTGCCATAAGACAAAAGATGTTCTCGCTCATATTGATGCTCATACAATATATAAGGTAGGATTTAAGGCTGAAATTGATGATATTCACGCCCTAGAATATGCCACACATATGCTACACTCAAAGCAGTGCCAAATGGTGTGCCTTAATGTCATTAATGAGCAAAATCCCTTTGGGGGAGAAAATAATGCCTTTAAGCTTATTACCCATAAAGGCATAGAAAAAATAAGTGGAAGCAAGTTTGAAGTTGCCTTGCATATTGCTTTGTCTTTAGAATCTTTACTTGAAGATTCTAAAAGCCTATAATCCATTAGGAGAGGATATGCTTAGCAAGATTGCTAAAATCGCTACTGCACTTAAAAGCACACAAACCCCTACAACCTATAATGCTTCTCTGCCTATGCTGATTAAAGTCATAGCTAAACTTAAGGGCGATATGTATTTATTGCAAATTGGAGCACAAAAAATTGAAACCAAAAGCCAAAAACAGCTCCACATAGGTGAGCGATATTGGGGCGAAATGGGGCGAAGCTCACTTGGGCATATTACCCTTAGAAATCTCATCGCACAACCCAAAATTATGAATATGTTTCACGATGCGCCTTTGAAATTTTCTCTCCAAGATTTGCAAGAAATGGGCGATCAAAGCGATATTTTTGAGGGATTTAAAGAATTTTTAACCCATAAACTTGCCGAGGCAACAAGCAAGGAGGAATTTGTCTTTTTAGGCAATCTTTTGCTTGGATTAAAGCAAGGGGTGCTTAGTTTAGTTATTAGTGAAAAAAATGAGGTGCTGCAAATGAGAAAAAGTGGCGCAAATAAGGTGAGATTTAGTGCGATAATGCCGCTTTTGGGAATTATAGAGGGAGAGATTGGTGTCTATAAAGAGGGTAATACCTTAGATGTAAAGGTGCTTTATGAAAGCACAAAGACTTTGCTTGAGAAGAATCTCACTTTACTTAAGGGATTTAAAATAGGAAAAATTACCATAGATACACATCTTAGCCCACTCTATGAATACAAAGAATCCTTGCTTGATGTGCGAGGTTAGAAACTGCTATAATGTGCGCACTAGGGATAAAAAAAGGGCAAAGGGAGAGGAAAAAATGAAAAAAGACACACGAGGACTTAAGACAGAAGATAGCCTGAATACGCCTTATTTTGATGCTTTTGTGCAGGAGGCAAGCCCTATTTTTGGAGATAGAATCTACACGGATTATCTTCATCGTTTTGCCTATGGGGTTGATGCTTCTTGCTATGCTTATGTGCCTCGTGTGGTGGTAAGAGCTTTTAATGAGCGTGAAATTATTGCACTTTTTGCCTTAAGTGCTAAATATAATGTCCCGCTTACTTTTAGAGCAGCAGGGACGAGCCTAAGCGGGCAAGCTTGCAGTGAATCTGTGCTAGTTTTAGCAAATGCAAGATGGCAGGATATACGCATAAGCCATAATGCACAGAGTATTTTTTGTGATTGTGGTGTGATAGGGAGTGAGGCAAATGATGCGCTTAAGCCCTTTGGCAAAAAGATTGGACCTGATCCGGCTACTATTAATAATGCAATGATTGGGGGTATATTTTCAAACAACTCAAGCGGTATGTGCTGTGGCGTGAAGCAAAATAGTTACAATACCATTAAATCTGTGCGCGTGATTTTGCACGATGGTTTTGTGCTTGATACGAGCGAAAATGCACAAGAGGGCGAAAATATCGCTGCTTTTTTGGCGCGGCATAAGGATAAAGCAGATGCGCTTTTGGATTTAAGAGAGCATATTCTTAAAGATAAGGCACTTTGTAAGCTCATTGAACGCAAATTTGCTATTAAAAATACAACAGGATATAGCATTAATACTCTGCTTGATTTTGCAGATATAAAAGATATTCTTAATCATATTTTCATCGGCGCAGAGGGGACTTTGGGCTTTGTCTCAAGGGTAGAGTATGAATGTGTAAAAAATAGTGCGTTTAAAGCTTGTGCCTTGCTTTTTTATAAAGATTTACATCTTGCGGCAAAGGCGGTGCAAATTTTAGGAGCAAATGATGATAAGGTAAGTGCAGCTGAAATAATGGATTATGCGTGTTTAAAATCAGCCAAAGATTTGGAGGGCGCACCAAAGGAGCTTAAATCAATTAAAAAAGGACAATGCGCCCTTTTAGTGCAACTTGAATCAAGCACACAAAAAGGCTTGAAAGCTAAAATAGACTTTATCACTGATGCGTTAAGCAAAGCCCCTAGTCTCTTTGGGACGCATTTTAGCAGCGATGAGCAAGAGATGGATTCTTGGTGGAAGATTCGCAAAGCCCTCTTGCCTCTTAGTGCAAGTTTGCGTCCAAGTGGAAGCATTGTGATTACCGAAGATATTTGCTTTCCACTTGAATCTTTTGCAAAGGGCATCGAGGAGATTACTAAGCTTTTTAAGAAATTTGCGTATGAAGGCATTATCTTTGGACACGCGCTTTCAGGCAATGTGCATTTTATTATTACGCCATTTTTAGGAGAAAAGAGCCAAAGTGAGCGATTTGGTGCATTTATGGAAGCTTTAGTAGAATGTGTTTTAGCACTTAAAGGTAGCACAAAGGCAGAACACGGCACAGGAAGAATGGTTGCGCCATTTGTAGAGAGGGAATGGGGTAAAAAGGCGTATGAGATAAATTGTGCGATTAAGCATATTTTTGACCCACAAAGTCTCATTAATCCTGATGTGATTATTTCTCATAATCCTCACATTCATTTGCAAAATCTTAAAGATTCTACGCAAGTGGAGGATTTTATCAATCAATGTATGGAGTGCGGATTCTGTGAGAAAGTATGCCCTAGCAAAGAGCTTACTCTCACCCCAAGACAGAGAATTGCTCTAAGAAAAGAAATACAAAGACTTGAGAATCTCCCCTCAAAAAGTCCGCAAGAAGTGCAGAATCTTGTTGAGCTTAAAGAAGGCTATGGCTATTATGGGGTTGAGACTTGCGCGACTTGTTCAATGTGCGCTACACTCTGCCCCTTAGAGATTGATACAGCGCGTATCGCCCTAGAGCTTAAGCCTCTTGTAAGTCAAAGTAGCCCCCAAGCCTTTAGCACATTTATAGCACATCAAAGTGCTACACATTTTTCTTCAAGTATCAAAGTGCTTAAGGGTGCTATATCTCTAAGTAACGCGCTTTTTTCAACTTTTGGCACAAATGTGATGAGTAGGCTAAGCTCTAGGGCGCATAAAAGTATTCATACGCCTTATATTCCAAGCACTTTGCCTCAAACAAATAGCTACACTTTGGATTCTAAGATAAATCAAATACATCATAAGGGGTTAGCAAAGGCGGAGAAGGTTTTGTATTTTAGCACTTGTATTAATCGCGCTTTTGCCCCAAGTAAGAGAGCATTAGACAAGCGGAGTTTGCAAGAGGTGTTTGAATCTGTGTGTAAAAAGGCAAATGTGAGTGTGATTTATCCGCATCATATAGAGAATCTGTGCTGTGGCAAGGCATATAAAGACTATAAAAAAAGTGCGGAATTGAAAGCAAAAGAGCTATATAATGCACTTAAGGCGATGCAAAAAGAGCTTGGTAATATCGCCATAGTCTGCGATCATAGCGCGTGTAGCTATGAGATATTGCAACAAGTGCGCTCTTTGGAGCAAGCAAAGGATTCTCAAAAACTCAAAATCTATGATATGCCTCAATACATAGCGTCTGTGCTTTTAGAGCGTCTTACTCTTACGCCTAAAGATGAAAATATCGCTCTTTATGCAATGTGTGCGACAAAAAAGGGTAAGTGGAATACCGCGCTAGAGCATATTGCAAGGGCTTGTGTGAGTGGTGAGGTGCTTATACATCATAAAACACAATGCTGCGGTTTTGCTGGAAACAAAGGCTTTACTTGCCCTGAACTTAATGAGAGTGCCTTAAGGGAATTTCAAGCTTTTTATAAACAATATACAAAAACTAGCGCTCATTTTAAGGGTATTAAACGCGGTTTTGCAAGTTCGAGTACTTGTGAGATTGGCTTAAATGAAAAGACAGATATTCTTTGGCAGAATCTGCTGTATTTGGTTGATGAAGTGAGTTGGGCTAAAGTAGCCCCAAACAAAATCTAGGGTAAGAGTAAAATATAGCGCTTTGTAATGCGTAAGGTATTATTGCTTGAGGGTTGCACGATGCTGCCGTGTATATCAAGCAAAAATGTTTGGGGATTAAGCTCTGTGAGGGCAGTGCGAAAGTGATAGCCTTGTGGTAAAGAAAACTCTTGCTTTTGACATATTTTTGCATCTTGTTCTTTAAGACAAAGTGTGAGCATATCTGCAAGGGAGCGCGCATAGAGTTGAAGCTGCATTTTGCCGTGTAGTGTGCTATGGGTATGTGAGCGGTGATAGGACTGATTGAGATAAAAAGTGCAAGCAAGCCCAATGGAGAGGATAAATAAAACCGCATATACGATATAGAATCCATCGCGTATTTTAGGCTCTTTTTTCATTTTTTCCCTTGCGCAAAAATGCGTTTTGTTGTGATTTTTTGTAATTTTGAAATGCTTTGTAAGCATAGAGTGATGAGGCGTAAGTTTTTCCATTTTGCACTTTTGTGAATGAGATTCAAGGCAGTATCCTTGCTATTTCATCAAGCCACACACCCCCACTTTCACAATGTGCTTTCGTTGGAGCCTTAATGCAAAGTTGCAAGTCAAGAAAAATGCCTTGCGAGGAAGATATGGGGGTAATAAGGAATGAGAGTACATCATCAATTAAAATCGCATTATCAAGCCAAAGTATATTATCGTGCAGACTAAGGGTGTGGCTTTGGATAGGGAGAATAAGCTTTGGCGTAAGGAGCGGCTTTCTATCAAGCGTGAGCGCATTGCCTTGAGTGTGCTTAATGATATAGGGCTTAAAGGCTGAATCTTTAGGCAAAAGATAGGCTTCTTGTGCGCTTTGCCAACCTTTGAGTGATTGAAAGTAAAGCATTTCATTATGATGTGAATCTATGACAAGGGAGAGGGCAGGGAGAAGTGTGCCTTCTTGCACTTCTTGGAGGGTGTGTTTATGTCCTCCGCCAAAAAGCAGAGATTCTTGCACACTTGCAAAGCTTATCGTGGAGGTAGGGCTAAGCAAAGGAGTGCCATTTGTGTGAATGGATTCTATAATGGCATATTGCAAAAGATTTTGTATTTTAAGTAGGGCAATATGGGGGCTAGAATCGTTTAGGGCTTTTGTGTAAGCAATGTTTTTGCTTATTTGCAAGAGCATAGAGCTACAAATAATACCAATAACACCTAGAATGACAATACACACAATAGCTTCAAAGAGTGAGAAAGCATTGTGGCGTGAGGATTGTGGCATTAGCGGATAGTTTTAGGGGTATAAAGGCGCAAAACTTCAAGGGTGTTTGGATTTATGTAGCTTTGCTCTAAAACCTCATAAGTAAGAGTGGGTTGGGAGAGTGGAGTGATTGCTGTATGCGTATGGAGAGGATTTAAAAAAAGCTGTTTGTAAGTCTCATAGGTTGTTATTTGGGTAGAGGGAGTGAGTGTATAGAGAAAGCCAAAGGCAAGCGCAAAAGCACTCGCACAGATGCTAATTCCCATTACCGCATCAATCAGCATAAAGGCTTGGTGTGAGCGTAAGGGCTGTGTCTTTTTCTTCATTTGCTTTTTGATAAGAATAAGTTGCATATCTTATGCTTAGGATGTGGGTTTGTCTTTTATAAAGACTTCGGATTCAAAATAGGCTTTATGTTCTGGTTGTTTAGATGGCTCTCTAAGGGCTTCAGATTCAATATCATAAGTGATTTCAAGCACAAATTTCCATCGCCCTAGTGGGAGGTTATTGAATACATCACTTTGCCATAATGCGTCAAAATCTGCATTATCTATCGTTTTTGTGAGTTTTAAATGACCTAAATCCTGTATCTTATCGGATTCGTGCATAGAATCTAGGAAAAGATGTATCTCTTGAATTATCGGTGAATGGGTGTGTTGCTTTGTATTTACAGCGAGATAGATATTGCTAGGAGGAATGATATTTGGGGGTGTTTTAGATTTTATATCAGGGCGATGAGCAGGCGCATAGTAGGGGAAGATAAAAGAATCTTGCGCGTATTCCTTGCCTAAATCATCGGCACTCTTTATGTAAATGCTGTATTCAAAAAGTTCATTAAAAAGATTCTGATCTTTGATAATATTATTAATATTCTCATCGACAATGCGTTTTTTAGCAAAATAGGTATTTTCATCTTGGATAGGATTTTTCATCGCAATAGTGATAGATACGCTTACCATAAATACTCCAAAGATAAGCACACCCACAATAGCGTGAGGCCAATAGTTTTTTTCTTTCATTTTTGCTCCTTGTTTATTTTTTGCGTGTGAGATAGATAATGCCAATAATACCAAACATAACTAGCAGCATTACATACATACTAAAGCGCACAAATTCGCGCCCACCACTTTCATCAACACTCATATTGTTTTCGAGTTTAACATTAAAATGCTCGGCTATCATATCTGCTGCTTGTGCATAGCCATTAAGGATAATAGCCGAGACAAGTTGGGGCGAGAGCTCTTCATCTTTTTGTTTTGGCAGAAGTGGCACCATATATTCAAAATATACCTTGTCTTCATCAAAATATGTGTTTGGATTGGAGCTAAGTAAGCCCATTTTCATATCCTCTCTCATAAAAAAAATGAGCGTATAGGGTGCTTTTGCATTTTTTATAAGAGAATCTTTATATTGAGCGCGCTTAAGTGCCAAATCTTGTGATAATTCTTTATTGCTTTGGCTATTATCTTGTTTTTTATCTGTGGTATTCTCCACCTCTGGGGTTTTATCAACAACGGCAACATAGAGAGAATAGCCCGTTTTTGAGAAAAGCTCATTTGAGAGAATCTCCACAAAATCTACGCTCTTTGGGATTAAAAGAAAATCTGGATTATCAATTACATAAGTTTTTGAATTAAATTCATCAGTATATGCGAAACAAAGGCATAAGAGGCTAGCAAAAACTAGCCTTCTTAATGAATGAAGCATTGGCTAAACCAAATGCAAGAAGAAATTAGGGATAAAAGGAATGATGATTGTCATAATAATAGTGATGACAATGAGTGCTCCAAGCAATTTTTCAATAAGCGTGAGTTTCATACCTAACCTCCTAATTTTCATTTTTGCGATATTGCGCATTTTCTGTGCTAATTTGTTTGATTGAATCAATATTCTCAATCTTATAATAAGATGTTGCTACGCTTTTTTGTGTGAGGATAGCACAAGTGCCTAGTCCTGCAACGATGCTAAGTAATAGCACCACTGCAATAATAAAGCCTGTTAAGCCATTTAGTCCAAATAAACCATTCATACAATCCTCCTTATTCCGCGGGTTTTAAACTACGAATATGTGCATTGAGCGCTTCTTTTTGCTCTTCTGCAAAGTTGGCATATTCAAATGAAGGCATAATACCGATGAAACCTTTTTTACCTTTTTCAAGCACTCCTGCAAGAAAATCTTTTGTGCCATATTGGCTTAAATCTGGTGCAAATCCATCAATACCACCGCCATTGCCTCTGCCTTCATCTCCATGGCAAGATGCACATTGCTCTGCAAAGATTTCTTTGCCTTTATTTACTTCAAGCGGATATTGAGTAGTTTTTGTGTTTGAAATATTTTGCATTACATAGGCTGCCACGGCTTTTGCATCGCTATCAGATAGCTCCACAGGTGCCATTTCACCAGCCATATAATTCAAACCTTTACTACCAGTTTTAATTACTTCGATAATACCCTCTTCTTTACCCCATTTTGTGAGGTCTCCTGCCTTGCCATTCATACCTTCACCGGTGATTCCATGGCATTGAGAACATTGTACCAAGAAGATATTTTGCCCCATAGTGATAAGCTCATCTGGGCTTAGACCTTTCCAAGTAGAAGCATACTTTTCATTGTATTTTTGCACTTCTTGGTTGTATTCACCAATTTGTGAATACGCATTAAGCGGATAGCCCAAAAAGATATACCAAAAGCCCCAAATAAGCACACCTAAAAAGCAAGCAGCCCAACCAACAGGGATATTATTTGTTTGTTCCCCAATGCCGTCCCAGCTTTCGCCTGTGGCTTCTCCTTCAGCTTTGCCATCTTTAATCTTTTTGAGATATACCCCCATTACAAAGATAGTGATTACTAAGATAGCAAAAGCACCCACTAATCCTAGCGTTGTTATATTGTCTGACCAATTCATCTCATTCCCCTTTATTGGATTTTTGTTTTCGTGGTTCAATGGGTTCATCATCGAGATTATCATTTAATGCCAAGTTGGCATATTTCTCATAGTCTTTTACACCTTTAGCTTGTGAAGAGTAGAGATGATAAACATACCCATACAAAAATGCTACAAGCAAAAGTGTAACGATGAGATAAATCTCTTTTTGATGGGCGGTGATAAACCCGAGTATGAACTCCCCTATCATTGTGCTGCCTGTGATACTTTTTGGCTCGCGCGGCGAGATTGTCCAAGACTATTCATATAGGCAATGAGTGCGACAATTTGTTTTACCTCACCCTTTTCAAATGCGTCTTTTACATCTTGGCTTACCATTTCATCAACAATAGCTTTTGCTTCTTGATGAAAGATTTCTCTCGCTTTTGCAAGTGTATCAGGATTGCCTTTTTCATAAGATTCTGCACCAATTTGCACACCACCTTGTGTATCATAAGGCACCCCAAAAACTACTTTTTGTGCATAAGCTTCAGCAAATGCTGTTTCAAAATCAGCATTTTTTGTATAAAGATGCTCATAGGCTGGCATAATTGAGCCGGGCACACGAGACTTTGGATCTCTCATATGTCCATCGTGCCAATCCACCGCATTGCGGCTATCGCCAACTCTATGCAAGTCTGGTCCTGTGCGCTTTGAGCCCCACAAGAATGGTCTATCATACGCATATTCACCACTCAAGCTATATGAACCATATCGGTCTGTTTCAGCCTTGAAAGGTCGAATAAGCTGTGAATGGCAGTTATAGCAACCTTCAGCCATATATACTTGTCGTCCTGCTGTTTCAAGCAGAGAATAAGGCTTCAAGCCTTCAATAGGTTGAGCTTTTTTTGCAAAGCCCGGAAGCACTTCTACAAGCCCTGCAATAGAGAAAACCAACAAAAACGCAACTGCAAAAAAGAATGGATTTTTTTCTAAAAAACTAAACATTTCCTACTCCTCCTTTATGCTGCCATTGGTGTAGCATTTTGGGGTTCTTTTTCAAGCACCCTACCTGATGAGATAGTCATAAGAATGTTATAGAGGAACATAATAAATCCTATCAAATACATCAAACCGCCAATCGCACGAATAAGATAATATGGGAAGAGTGCGGTAACAGTATGGATAAAGCTATAAACAAGGTTTCCATTTGCATCAACATCTCTCCACATCATACCCTGTGTGATACCTGCAATCCACATACTTGAGAAGTAGAGGATAATACCTGTTGTCATAATCCAGAATTGTGCGTCCATAAGCTTTTTAGAGTAAAGTTCGCGCTTAAAGATGCGAGGCACCATATGGAAGCACGCTGCAATAATCATAAATCCTACCCAACCAAGTGCAGCATCGTGAACGTGTCCAATAATCCAATCTGTGAAGTGAGCCAAACCATTGACTGAACGGATAGATTGAATTGGTCCTTCAAGTGTAGTAAGCATATACCAAGTTGAAGCAAGAATAAGGAATTTAATCATAGGTGATTCTTTGATTTGATGCCATTGCCCACGCATAGTGAGAAGCATATTAATAGCTGTCCCCCAAGATGGCAAAATCAAAATAACAGAGAATACTGACCCGAGTGTCTGAATCCAATCAGGTGTGGTTGAATAAATAAGGTGGTGTCCGCCTGCCCAAATATAAATAAACATAAGTCCCCAGAATGAGAAGAGCGTGAGTTTGTATGAGAATACAGGCTGTCCAGATTCTTTAGGAAGGAAGTAATAGATTAACCCGATAATACCCGAAGTAAAAACGAATGCAACGGCATTATGTCCCCACCACCATTGCACCATCGCATCATTTGTCCCAGCATAGAATGAAATAGAGTGCAATACACTTCCTACGCCCGCGACAAAATAAGTTGGAACTGAAAGGTTATTAAAGATATAAAGTGCAGAGATACCCACAAATGTAGCAATAAAATACCACAATGAGATGTAGATTGTTTGTTCGCGTCTTACACCCATACTGCCAAATAAGCTCGCACCCCACAATACCCATACAACAACTACGAGTATATCAAGAGGCCAAATCAATTCAGAGTATTCTTTTGATTGTGTCAAACCAGCAAAGAGTGAAATAACGGCAAGAACCATAAGCACGATATAAATCCAAAAATGTGCTAACCCTATTATGCGCAAGAAAGAATGCTCTTTATAGGTAATTTTAAGCACTCTTTGACCTAAATAATACCACGAAGCCCAAATCCCACTAAGTGTAAAACCATAGATAATGCCATTAGTGTGAAGAGGTCGAAGCCTACCGAAAGTCCCATATTCCGAAGCTAGATAGTTTAAATCTGGAAATGCCATTTGAAATGCGATAACTACCCCAATGAGTAGCCCTACAAAACCAAATGCCATTGCAGAAAAAACAAATAACTTAGCAATTGAGTAATCATACTCGAGCGAGTTTGTCTGCATTGCAGTCTCCTTAATTTTGATTTAAATGCAATATTAATTCTAATATCTTTGAAATTATGGCTACCTTAAAAAGTTAATAAAACAACAACAAAAAACTTTTAAATGGCAAAAAAGTTTTTTATTTTGCGCTCTATGCAGCTTTCTTCTTGTTGTGTTTTTTGATTTTGAGTCAAATAATAAAGGGAACTAGAATGTATCTCTGTGTATGCGTGAAATTCCCCCCATATCAGCAATCGAAGCTTTGGTGGGATATGATGTTTTGCGCATAATGCCTTAAAAGATTTGCTCATAGATGTTGAGGTTACGATTTGATACAAATAGGGTATGTCAAAAGCGATAAAGAGTGTCTTGTCATTTTTTGCAATAATGAGGTGGTGAATCTTGCAATTAAAATGAGCTTTAACAATCTCCTCTCTTTGTTTCGCGCTTAGCACATATCCGCAAAGTTTGGCTATCTTATCACAGGCGAGCAAAAGCAAATGTGTGTCATCTAGGGTAAAGCCAAAAATCGCACATTGATTTTTTTTGAGTGTTTGGTATGAATGAGAAGCAGAAGAATCTTCATAAGAAGAGAGGGAAGATATTTTTTGATATAAAGATTCTAAATGTAGAATCTGTGGTGTGATGTGGGAAAGGAGATAATTTTTATCTTGATTAAGATAATGTAGGCTTTGTGCAATCCCTGCGCCAAATGCCCTTATAAGTTCATTGCAAAATCTCTGCCGAAAGTCATTGCGCTTAAAATATGTATTGGTATTGCTCGTATCCTCAAAATAGCGTAAATGACGCTCTTTGCAGAATTCATAGAGTTTTTCTTTGGGTGTAGATTCAAGGGGGCGGATAATAGGATAGCATCTATCTTCAAAACCAAGTAAATTGCTTAGCCCACTCCCTTGTGTGAGCTGCATCATAAGCCATTCAAAGCGATCGTTGAGCTGATGGGCGAGAATAAGGGATTGATAATGGTGGGTAGCAATGAGTTCATCAAAAAAACCAAAGCGAAAATTACGCGCCTTATGTTCAAAGGCAGATGTAAATTGTGGGGCGTGGGCAATGAAGCATTTTTTGTTGTATTGTTGAGCTAGAGCTTTGGCATAACTAACCTCCTCATCAGCTTCTGCTCTTGTATGATAATGCACGATTGCTATATCAAAGCGCACCTCTAATTCAAGGAGCATAAAAAATAATGCCACAGAATCTACCCCGCCTGAAAATCCAAGCAAATGCGTGCCAAAGCGGAGTGATTGTGTTGCAGGGGAGAGTTGAATAGATACCAAAACAAGCCTTTGCGCAATGTGAGGTGTATTATAGCCTAGAATCCTTAAGACAAGAAAGAATGCGTAATAATTAAAGATTCTAGCTAACGTTTATTAGAATCTTTAATTATTTGAGAGAATCTCAATGTGTTTTATGTGGCATTGAGTGAGGATTGCCTCCTTGTGCGCCAATTTGCTTAATCTCGCCATTTGGTAAAATATCAAATGCTGCTCCAAAGCCCTTTACAAATCGTCCTAAGCCTAGTTGCAACTCAATAAGATGAAAATCTTGCATTTGGCGGATTGTTTTGATGCCTCCTGCCCCACCCATAGCAGATTCTAGACTATCAAGAGCGTTATTGAACTCTTGGCTATCGCGCTTTATGAAAAGTGCTTGTGCGCGGTATTTCAGTCGTTTGCGCAAAATGACAGATTTTGCCTTGCTTTCATCTTCAAGGAAGAGTATCTCAATTTTTGTAGGATTTGCAGAAATGCTTGCAAAATGTTCAGCAACCTCGCTGATATAGATATAAAGCTTATTATGAATTTGCATAAGCGGTGCATAGGAAGCAATAGCTTGTCTGTCTTTATCGATACTTGCAATGATAATTGAGCCAAATGTTTTTTTGAAAGCTTCAATTTCATTTTTTATATCTTTGCTTTCAGTTGCTTTTGCTCCTTGACATAAGGCAATGATAGCGTCTTTAAGACTTTTTTCATCGGCTTTTTGGGGAAACTCCACGCGCAAAGAGACATTGTTATTATAAAGAATATCTAAGCCCTCAAAATCTACGCTTTTAAGTGTGGCTTGCTGCACTTCGCCATTAATAAGAGATTCTTGTTTGCCATATTTTTTACAGAGGGCAATAAGCTCACTTTGATGATGTTCATTCATATGTTGAAGAATAGTTTGTATATTCATAGTTGCTCCTAGGATTAAGGTATCGCATCATAGGCTATCCTTTTGAGAATAGCCTAATTCTGCAATCAAACAACAAATAAGGAAGGAAAAGATGCTTCTAGCCCACCCAACCCAACCAAATCGAAAAACGATTCTGCTAAAGCACATCATTTTTATAAAACAAGTCGCATTGTAATGTAAGAAAGCTTAAAATTAAATTAATAACTATTCTTATTTTATGATTTTGTGCTATAAAAATTTTATGGTTAAATGCAGGATTCTAAAGATTCTATAAAAACAATGAATACTTTTGGGGTTTATCTATGTATTTTGATATAAAAAAGTAAAAAACTTTTGCGCTTATTCCCACAAGCCAAAGCTTTGTATGACTTTTTGTGATGTAAGAATAATAGAAAGCGCATATATGCTAATAAGCGCATAGCGGTGGTTAAGAAGTGTAACTTTGCTGACAAGATAGATACCAAAACAGACACCAAACATTGATGAGATACCAACTATAATACCTGAACGAAAATCGATAAGATCGTGTGCAGCAAGAGAGAGAGAACCAGAAAGAGAAGCAAAGATAATAAAAAAGAGTGAGATAGGCACAACTTTTTTAGAATTAAATCCAAGATAATATGCCAAAATCGGCGCAAGAATAAGCCCACCACCTACACCTAGGCTCACAGCAAAAATGCCTGTTAAAAATCCTGCGCCAATCATAAGATATTTTTGTTTTAAGGGATCTGTAATGGGTGGAGTGGGGTTGGCAATGGTTTTAACATTAAAAACATATTTATAAAAGCTCACGCAAGAGAGGAGTAAAAAGAGTAAAAGGAGTGTTTGGGAAGAGAGTGTATCTACGATTATACCACTAAAAGCAGCCCCGATTAATCCGCCTAAGCCTACAAATATGCCATAATATATGTCAAGTTTTTTTTGGTAGATGTTAATAAGAGAGCCAAAGATTGAGGAAAATACCATTTGCAGAATCGATATGCCAATAGCTTCTTCCATTTGCGCTCCTAAAAGCAAAAGGCAGGGCACAATAATCACCCCTCCGCCTATGCCAAAGAATCCAGCTGCTATACCACTCACACAGCCAATAAGAATGAGGATTTCAGCGCTCATTTTTTATCTTTGTAACATAATTTACTTTGCGCCTTAAAATAGGGGCTTATCCATTTCTTTAGGAATAGGTAAGCCCATCATCTTAAGCACACTTGGGGCGATGTTATTCAATCCGCCATCATTTATTTTTGTTACATTATCTGCAAGGCAGAAACACCATACTTGCCCGGTGGTATGGTTAGTAAGCATATTGCCCTCATCATCTCTCATTTCCTCACAATTGCCGTGATCGCTTGTGATAAAAAGTGCATAATGATGAGCTTTTGCGGATTCTACAATACGTCCTAATTGTTTATCTACGGCTTCTACCGCAGCAGTTGCCGCTTCAAAATTGCCTGTATGCCCTACCATATCGCCATTTGCAAAATTAACAACAATAAAATCATAGCCCTCCTCTATACCTTTTAATACTTCATTGCCTACTTGTTCTGCACTCATTTGAGGGAGTACGTCATAGGTTTTTACATTGGGTGAAGGGATAAGCACACGTTTTTCGCCGCTAAATTCTGCCTCTTTGCCACCATTAAGGAAGAATGTAACGTGTGCATATTTTTCAGTTTCGGCTGTGTGAAGCTGTTTTAATCCATTTGCAGAAATAACTTCAGCAAGAGTGTTTTGCACTTTTTGTTTGGGAAAAAGGATAGGGTAGGGGAAATTCGCATCATATTCTGTCATTGTGGCAATTTTACAATGCACGATGCGTTCGCGTTTAAAGCCCCCAAAATGCGCATTTCCTAGCGCATCTACAATTTCTCTCGCCCTATCAGAGCGGAAATTGATAAATATAAAACCCTCATCATCATTGATGCCTTTAAAGTCCCCAAAACTTGCAGGAATAAGAAATTCATCAAAAATACCTTCTTCATACAAAGAGCGCACATATTCTTGTGGAGCAAGAGAAGTGGGATTTGCACCCATTGTGAGCGTATCATAGGCTTTTTGCACCCTATCCCAACGTTTGTCTCTATCCATTGCATAAAATCGTCCAGCAATACTTGCGATACAAATATGCTCATTGCAAATGCTTTCTATGTCTGCTATAAAAGTATTTGCGCTTTGGGGCAATACATCGCGTCCATCGGTAATAAGATGTAAAAATACCTTTTTATTTTGTGCGCTTAGAATCTGTGCAAGAGCCTTAAAATGTGTAATATGAGAATGCACACCGCCATCACTCAATAATCCGCATAAATGCACGACTGATGTATGTTCGCATATTTGTAGCAAGGCAGGATTTTTCTTAATATCTCCATTTTCAATAGCAAGAGAGATTCTCACTAAATCTTGGTAAAGCACACGTCCTGAACCAATGCACATATGCCCCACTTCAGAATTCCCCATTTGTCCCTCCGGTAAGCCTACGCTTAAGCCAAAAGTATCAATCATTCCATAAGGCACATTTGCAAAGAGATAATCATAAGTAGGTTTTTTAGCGTGATAAAAGGCATTATATTGTGTTTTTTTGCTATATCCTATGCCATCTGTAATCACAAGAATTGTTTTCATAAATACTCCTTTTTAAGGGGGATTTAGTATTAACTAATTGTAGCTAAAATCCAAAACCTTTCATTAATCCCAACCAAAATACTCTCAAGCTCTACTTCAAGGCTTAAGAAAAAGGATTTGCTATGCTGTATTGGCTGTATCAAAGTTTTGGTATTAATATCTTTTCTTATATTACCTTTCGTGCAGGAATTGCTTTTTTTTGCGCTTTTGGTTTTAGTATCGTGCTTATGCCTTATTTTATTAAATGGGCGAAGGCAAAAAAAGCAAACCAGCCCATTTCTACTTATGTTGCTGCGCATGAAGGTAAAAAAAATACCCCCACAATGGGTGGAATCGTATTTATTGTGAGTATGCTTTGTGCCTCTTTGCTTTGTGCAAATCTTTTTAATCCCTATGTGTTGCTTGGCTTGTTTTGTATCATTGGTTTTAGTCTTATTGGCGCAAGAGATGATTATATGAAAATTTCTGCTAAGAGCAACGCAGGAATGAGTGCCAAAATGAAATTTTTTCTGCTTTTTGTGCTTTCTTTTATTATTACTGCCATTCTTTTATATATTGGGCATAATACAAATTTATATATTCCTTTTATGAAATATCCTCTTTTTGATATGGGCGCGTTAAAGATTGCAAATATTCCTATTGTGGCTCTTGGTTTTTGGATTCTTGTATTTTTAGCAACAAGTAATGCTGTAAATATTACCGATGGGCTTGATGGACTAGCCACCGTGCCAAGTATTTGCGCACTTTCTTCGCTTTCTATCTTTGTGTATGTAGCAGGACACGCAGGTTTTTCGGGCTATCTTCTTTGGCCTAAAGTCGTAGATAGTGGAGAGTTAGTAATTCTTTCTGTGGCGCTTATTGGCGCGCTTTTTGGGTTTTTGTGGTATAACTGCCACCCTGCGCAAGTTTTTATGGGGGATAGTGGAAGTCTCGCACTTGGTGCATTTATAGCCTTTATGGCGATTGTTTCAAATAACGAGATTCTCCTTATTCTCATTGGTATCATTTTTGTCATTGAAGCTCTTTCTGTAATTTTGCAAGTGGGGAGTTATAAATACCGACAAAAGCGTATTTTTGCTATGGCGCCCATTCATCATCATTTTGAAGTGCGAGGGTGGGCAGAAAATAAAATCATCGTGCGTTTTTGGATTATTGCGATTTTAGCCAATCTTATCGCGCTTTTAAGCCTTAAAATTCGTTAAGGGGGAGGGGGATTATGCGTATCAGTATTTTTGGCTATGGTGTTACAACCACCCCTCTTGTGGCATTTTTAAACAAGCAAGGACATACACTTCATATCTATGATGATAAGTTTGATGCTATAAAAACTGACGAGTTTGGTAATACCTTGCTGCCCCCATCGCATTTTGATGCAGCACAAAGTGATATGGAAATTCTTAGTCCGGGGATTCCTCCCTCTCACCCTTTGGTGTTAAATGCACATCATCTTATGAGCGAATATGATTATTTTGAGAATCTTTTGAGGCAAGATTCTCAAAATAATGCTTCAAATGAGGGCGCACAAATGCCTTTTATGATTTGGATAAGTGGGACAAATGGCAAAACAACTACCACAGAGATGACTACTCTTTTACTTGCGTCTTTTGGTGCGCAAAGTGGAGGCAATATCGGCACACCTCTTGTGCAACTTTATGCACAAAAACCAAAGGTATGGGTGCTAGAGACAAGCTCCTTTATGCTACATTACACACATAATGCCACACCGCGCATTTACGCGCTTTTGCCTGTAAAAGAAGATCATATCAGTTGGCACGGCAGTTTTGAAGCCTATATTGAGGATAAGCTAAGCCCTCTCTCGCGTATGGATAGTGCTTCTGTGGCATTTATCCCTGCACATTTGCGCAATCATCGTTTGACAAAAGGCTTTCAAGGGAAGCTTATATGCTATGAGAGAAGTGCGGATTTAAGCCAACAATGTAGTATTGATATGGATAAGATTGTTTTTAAAGAACCTTTTTTACTTGATGCACTTTTAGCACTTGGTATCGCCAAATATGCCTTTAATGCGGATAATATTGATGTGCTTAATCATTTTGTTATTGGCAAGCATAGAATCGAGGAATTTTATGATAAGCATCACCGCCTTTGGGTTGATGATAGCAAGGGGACAAATGTTGATGCGAGTATTCAGGCGATTAGACGTTATGAAAAAAAGCATATTATGCTTATACTTGGGGGTGATGATAAGGGCGCAAATCTTACCCCACTCTTTGAATGTATGCAGGGTAAGGATATTGAGATTTTTAGTATTGGCGCAAATGAATCGCGTCTTATAGAGCTTGCTAAAAACTATCAGATTCCGCTTTTTCCCTGCCAAGACATATATAGAGCAATGGAGCATATTCACAAAAGACGCGATAAAGAGGCTAAAGATGTTGTGCTCCTCTCTCCGGCTGCGGCAAGTTTGGATCAATTTAGTTCTTATAAAGAGCGAGGCGAGATTTTTACCCGCCTTGCTTTAGCAGAATAGATTCTATTGCTAGAGTAGAATCTTAATTTATAAAGAGCACTCTTATCCCTATGAAATTAAATTAAAAAAGATTTGCTATGCCTTGAGGCTACTCATATCAATCACATAGCGGAATTTTGCCTTGCCACTTGTGAGATTGCTATAAGCTTGATTAATATCTTCTACACCGATAATTTCAGTTTCTGGGTAAATATGATGCTTAAGCGAAAAATCAAGCATTTCTTGTGTTTCTTTGATGCCCCCAATGAGTGAGCCATATACCTTTTTCCCTGCGCTATATACAAGGCGCGTTACGCTCACTTGCAATTTTGCTTCTGCTGGTGGTAAGCCTACTATCGCCATTTCTCCACCAAAAGTAAGGAGATTGATATAGGCATTTACATCATAAGATGTAGGGATAGTGGAGATGATAAAGGAAAATCGTTCCTTTACGCCCTCTGTGGAAGTAAAAAGCGCCTTTGCTCCCATATTAAGCGCATCTTGTTCTTTATTTTTATTTCGTGCGAAGACATAGACTTCAGCTCCCAATGCTACTGCATATTTTACAGCCATCATACCAAGCCCACCAAATCCGGCTACGGCGATTTTATCGCCTTTTTTGACTTTGCTAAATTGTATGGGAGAGTAGGTAGTAATACCTGCACAAAGCAAGGGTGCAACTTTGTCTAATGGGGCATTTTGAGGCACTTTAATAGCAAATTTTTCACTTACGACAATATTATTTGAGTATCCGCCATAGGTTGGTGTATTATCGTGGAAACAATCAAGACAATCATAAGTAAAAACAAGCTTGCCATTTTCGCAAAACTGCTCTTGACTTCTTTTGCAGGCTTCACATTCTCCACAAGAATTCACCATACAGCCAACCCCCGCATAATCGCCGACTTTAAACTTGCTCACTTTGCTTCCTACTGCCACTACGCGTCCTGCGATTTCGTGTCCGGGCACCATAGGGTAAATACCCTCTCGCCATTCGCTTCGTGCGGCGTGTATGTCGCTATGGCAGATTCCCGCATAGAGAATCTCAATGAAAATATCATATTCACCCATTGCGTGTCGTGAAAAGCTAAAGGGTTTAAAAGTATCGCTCTTGTGTGCTACTGCATAGCCCTTAGCGGTAATTTTTTGCCCTGTGGTTGCCTGTGTCAAATTATCCTGTAATAGCATTGCTACTCCTTAAAAAAGTGATTAAACAAACCTAAATGCTTTAGATTCTTAGCGTAATTATAAGGCTTATATGTTAGCAGTGATTAAGGATTTTTATAAAAATGCACAAAATGAGATATTTTTGTTGATTTTATAATCAGTTTTTATTATAATAATTTTTAATTACTATCATTAAAAATTATTATAAAGGAATCCAATGAAACCTAAAGCCCCAACAAAAGCGGATAAACAAAACCACAAAGACTGCTTAGAGCTAGGATTTTTAGAATTAGCCTTGAGTGATACATCTTGTAGCATTTATGATTCTATTGGCTTTCTTGCTACAAAGCTTAGGGAGCGTTTATCAAAGGAGTTTGATAAACGCATTGCCCCACTAGAGATTATCCATAAACAAGCAGGAATCTTATGGATATGCTCGCAAGGGAATTATTCTCAAATAGAGTTATGTGATTTTGCTTCGAGCGATAAAAACTATGTGCGTATGTATATTGATGATTTGGAATCTAAAGACTTAGTGAAGCGCAAGAAAAACCCAAGCAATAGGCGTGAAAATCTCATTACCCTCACATCAAAAGGTAGAGAATACGCTAAACAAACATATCAAATACTAAAGGAGGTGCAAAATGACTTACTCTTGGAACACTTAAGTAAGGAAGAGATGCAGGAGCTTCATAGGATACTTTATAAGGCGGTTGTAGGACTAAAAAACAAAGAAAAAATACTTTAGGAGTGAATATGAAAGAAAATGTAAAAATACTCAAGGAAAAAGGTAGTAAAAGCATAGTAGTGATGTTTGGCTTTGTGATATGTGTCTTTATGAGCCTCACACAAGGCTATGCCGCAAACTATCAGGCAATCTCTCAAGAAAAGAGCCTAAAAATCAGCGGAGATTCAAGCATTGGCTTTTTGGTATCAAAATTTGGATTTTTATCAGTTAATGGAGTGTTTAGGGATTTTAGCGGAGATTTGAAGCTTAATGGCGAAGAGATTGTGTCTCTAAGCGGGGAAGTAAAAATCGCCTCTGTTTTTACTGATAATAAAAAACGAGATGCACATTTGCTAGAATCTGATTTTTTTGATGCTAAAGCCTATCCCACAAGCACTTTTGTAATGACAAAATATGAGAGGCTTGAAGGGCAAAAAGACAATGGGGAGATAAGAGGGAAAGTGTATGGAGAGCTTTCTTTGCATGGTGTGAAGCTGCCCTTAGAGCTTAGCTCTGTGTTGAATCTTAATACATCTACGCTCACACTCACAGGAGAGCTTAATGTCAAAGATTTTGGCATTGAAGGCTCTAAAGTAAATAGCGACAAAGTAGAGCTTAATTTTAAAACTTTGTGGCAATAAGACGGCATTAGGTAGCACATACAAAATCGCCCCAAAGCTTGCTATGCAATTATAGCTCTTAATAATGTGTAAAATAAGCCATATTTTAATGCTATCATAAAAAGGTGGGGATTCAAAAAGCTGAAGTAGTGGCGGACAGGGAGGGATTCGAACCCTCGGTAATCTTGCGACTACGCATCCTTAGCAGGGATGTGGTTTCAGCCAACTCACCCACCTGTCCATACGCTTTTGCTCTAAATTACAAGAATCAAAAAAGAGTGCTATTGTATGGAAAAATTCATAAAACTACCCTTAACACCTCCCATACAAAAGCATAACCTCAAAAAGAATCTACAATATGAGTTTAATGGTGAGTTTATAGGAAGTTTGCTACAATGCAAGCATCATCTTTAGTTTGCGCTTTGGGAGATGTAGATTTGAGTATAGATTCTTGCTAGGGCGCATTATTTTTGCACAAAGGATACATTATGAAATATGCTTTTATATTCCCCGGACAAGGCTCACAAAGCGTAGGTATGGGGAAGGAATTTTATGAGAATTTTACCATTGCTAAGACACTTTTTGAAGAAGCAGGGGACGCGCTTCATTTGGATATGAAGCAGCTTTTATTTGAAGAAAATGACAAGCTTCATCTCACTCAATACACCCAACCTGCAATTTTTCTTGTAAGTGCTATTGCGTATGCTATTTTGCAGAGTGAGTATCCGCTTAATCCAAGTGTGGCAATGGGGCATTCTTTGGGCGAAGTGAGTGCGGTTGTATTAAGCAAGGGCAGTAGTTTTGCACAAGGTATTACGCTCATTCATAAGCGAGGTGCGCTAATGGCAGAGGCGTGTGAAGGCAAAAATGCTGGAATGATGGTTGTTGTAGGGCTTGCTGATGAGAAGCTTGAGGCTTTTTGTGCGAATGCGCAAAAAGAGGGTAAAAGCGTGTGGTGCGCAAATTATAATGGCGATGGGCAAATTGTTCTTGCTGGGCGAAAAGATGATTTAAGCGCATTAGAATCTGATATTAAGGCGCTTGGAGCAAAGCGTGCGCTTCTTTTGCCTATGTCTGTGGCAAGTCATTGCCCATTATTAGAATCTGCCACCGCGCCTTTTAAGGAGCTTTTAGAAGCAAATCTCAATAAAAATCTAAGCACTTCTATTCTCTCTAATGCTACACTTGAGCTTTATCATACTAAAGAACAAGCAAAAGCTCTTCTTAGTAGCCAACTCACCCAACCTGTGCTGTATAAGCAATCTATTCTTAAGCTTAATGGCGAAGTAGATGCGTTTATTGAATATGGTAATGGCAATGTTTTGCGCGGACTAAATAAACGACTAACCCAAGCTCCTACTTGGAATGTAAGCAATCTTGCAAGCCTTAAAGAATGTATTGAGGGGATAAAGGGTTTAGAATCTAACGCATAGGCGCAATTAAAGAATCTACAAAGGAGTAACAATGGTTATTGGCATTATAGGGGCAATGGTTGAGGAAATCACCCCTTTACTTCAATGTTTTGGGCATCACACAAAGCATCATATCGGTGGAAATATCTATTATGAAATTACCAAAAATCAGCATAAAATCTTTATCGCTTATAGTAAAATAGGTAAGATTCACGCTGCATTAAGTGCAAGCGTGATGATTTTTAAATTTGGTTGTGAGCAGATTATTTTTAGTGGCGTTGCTGGAGCTTTGAGTGGGGATTTGAAAGTAGGTGATTTGGTGCTTGGCACAAAGCTTTGTCAATATGATGTGGATATTAGTGCATTTGGACACCCTTTAGGCTTTATCCCCGAGAGTAAGCTTTATATAGAATCTAGCCCCGCACTTAATGCCATTGCAAAAAATATTGCTCAAACACAAGGCATTGTGCTTAAGGAGGGTATTATCGCTTCAGGCGATAGTTTTATTGCTCACAGTCAAAAAAAGCAATGGATTGTAGAGCATTTTAACGCAGTAGCTGTGGAAATGGAGGGTGCGGCAGTGGCAGTTGTATGTGATGCGTGTGGAGTCGCATTTTGTATTTTGCGCTCAATTAGTGATAGTGCTGATGGGAGCGCTGATGTAAGCTTTGATGAATTTTTAGAAAGTTCTGCAAAGCGCAGTGCGGATTTTGTGGTGAGTATGTGTGAGCAGATCTTAAAATAAGGAGAAAAAATGAAAACGATTACGCTTTTACGACACGCCGATACGATAAGTAGGGAAGAATATCGCCTGAATAACAAAAAAGATAAGAGCGATATTTTTCGTCCATTGAGTAAGCTTGGCAAAACTCAAAGCAAAAATATTGCACATTTTATTAGTAGGCATTTAGAATTTGATATGGTGTTTTGTTCTCCCGCTAAACGCACACAGCAGACGCTTAAACCTTTAAGAAAATATCTTAAGTCAAATCATATTATCACTAGCGATGATATTGCCCCTGATTGTGGGCTTGATGGCTATATGAGGCTTACGCAAACAAAGGCATTTCAAAAGGCTTCAAATATCCTCATTGTGGGGCATCAGCCGGATTTAAAAAGCTTTGCTACCTATCTTTGCCCCTCATTTCGTGCGCTCGTGCCTAAGGGGGTATTAATGAGATTTATTGTGCAAAGTGATGATGGTAGCCTTGAGGCTGGAGGGAGTATTGATTTTATCGCGCCTCCATTGATATTTGAAGACTTCAAAAAATAACAAATTACAATGAAAAAGATTTTGCACAGAGGCTACAAACGCGGTGCATTTAGTATGCTTGAGCTTGTGTTTGTTATTATCATACTTGGAATCATCGCTGCTATGGCGATTCCTCGCCTTTCATTTACACGTTCTGATGCGCAACTTATTGCGGTTGAAAATGATATTATTAGCGCAATCAATGCCTTGCAACGCGAAGTTTTTACTCAAAATATTGAGCCAAGTAGTATTGATGGGGCTTTAATGCTTGAATTAGCTGGGCTTAGTCATTCGCGTTGGGTGGCGCAGGGCAATGGTGTGCGTCTTGCTAAAAATGGCGTAATTGATACGCAAAATGATTGCGTTACGCTTATGCAAGAAAATGGTAAGATTGTCTTTTTTGTGCAGCAAAAAGCAGATTCTACACTTTGTACCAAACTCCTTGAGAGACACACAACGCGCAGAGAAGTGCCTCTTAGCACCTCAAATGCGATATTCTAAAAGGGCGGGATTTAGCGCATTTGAGCTAGTGTGTATTATTGTAATTGTTGCTGTAATTGCAGGCGTTGGGGTGCGCTATTTAGGTTATGTTGCACATAAACAATGCCTTTTGCATCTTAAGGCACAACTTGCCCATACACAAAATGCCTTGAGTGCTTACTATACAGAGAGTTTTATTCGTGAAGATGTTATAAATCCTACCTATGCTCAAAATATACTTCATCATCTTAGCTTGAATGCAAAGCCTCAATGCGGATTCAATGTGCAGGGCGCTCAACTGATTGCAGTTATTGGCACACAAAGCGTTGTTTTTAGTATAGATCCACCAAATCTCGTGCTTAATCCTAAAATATTTTGCAAACTCTCCGAGCCTTTGTGCAAGGAGTTAAGCGATAGAATCTTAGACAAGTAGATGTTTATATGCCCCGCTTTGTCCTAGGCGATAGAGTGCAAAATCATAACGTATCGGGTCATCTTTATGTAAAAGTGCGAGCGTATCTGTTGCTCGCAAGGCGCTTTGGAGATTGTAGTGTTTTGAATCTAAAATTTTAAGCTGATTGCAAAGCCTAAAAGTGTGTATATCAAGTGGCAAGATGAGATATGCGGGGGAGAGAAAATCTTGCCAAAGCCCCATATCAAGCTTGTCTTTGCGCACAAGCCACCGAAGAAGCATATGCCAACGTTTTAACGCAGAGGCTTGTTGGGGAATCGTGCCTTTATCTTTTAATCGTGCGCTCAAAGATGTGCCAAGTGCGAAATAAAGTCCTTTGCTTAAGGGGATATGATGAGATGCGGCATAATGATATAACCTATCCATACAATAATAGATACTATAAAGCATACGCGCGTGATAGGTATTTTTGCTCCCTTTCCAATGAGTAAGGCTTAAGGGAGAATGATTAAAAGCAGAGTGAAAATGCGCCCTTAAACCATTTTCTTCAAGCATAGAGGCAACAAGTAAAAAGAGAGCCTTTATATCTCCACGCGTTTGGAATCGATAATAAGCAAATGCTTCTTCATCAGTTTGTTTAATGCGTTGAAGTGATTGTAAAAGGCTAAAATCAAGACTTTGGAGCGTTTGAACAATCATTTTTGCGCTACCATAAGAAAGTAGAGCGCATATTAGGGCTATTTCTGCGCTCATAGGGTGAGATTCAAAACTTTTAGCTACAAGGAGCGGATCAGGTTTATCCTGACTTAATGCACTAGAAGTATTGTTACATTCATAGTATTTATCAAGTAACTTTTTAAGTTTTTGCATAAACCCCCTTTATTATTGATATTTTTTGCGCTAGAATCCGCGCCATTTTAGCATAAAAGGCGAATGATGAAAAAGTGGATATTTCTTGCTACATTATTTGCAAATGTATTGCAAGCGGAGTATTTGGCATTAGAATCTGCATATCAGCAAGTTTTAGCTCAAAATGATGGATTGAAAAGCTCACAAAGTGCCCAACAAAAACAAGCAAAATTAAGAAATGCGACAAAAATGCTCTACCTTCCTCAAATTTCAGTAGGCGCAGCTTATATTCGCCTCCAAGAGCCAATGCACTTACAGATGTTTGATGCTTCTGCTTTAGGTGCGATACAGCCCCCGCTTGATGCTTTGCTCCACTCTCTTGCTAAACCCATTGCGCTTGAGGATCAAAATATTATTTTTGGTG
>NZ_JAFLSB010000020.1 GCF_022511165.1 Helicobacter sp.
AGATTCACTAAGAGGAGTTAAAGTATGAGAGGGAGATACTGCCTTTTGTTTTTGAGGCAAGGTAGAAATACCTTGTGAATCTTGATTAGCAAAGGTAAGAGAAAGAGAAAGGGATTCGTGAGTTTGGGCGTGAGGAGCAATCACATCATTAAAGATAAAAAGATTCTGTGGTTTATCGTGTTTAAGTTTTTCTAAAAGTGGAGTAGTAGGCAAGGTATAACCATAAAGACTTAATCTCTCTCTTTGAGTAGATTCACCAATAACAAGCACAATATTATCAATAGGATTTTGTGTAGGCTGCACTTCTAAACTTTGGGCAAGTTCATCAAATTTGTGATTGAGTTTTTTGTATTCTTCAATGAAAGCGCGGGTATTCATAATCGCACGATAGATTTGCCTTGTATCATTATAAAGCATATCGCTCCAATCCTCATTGAGCGGCTTAGTCTGTGTGAGAATCATCACTAAGATAATGCCAATACCCACACCAAGAGCGTTATAGAGAGTATAGGCAATCTTTAATGAGGGGGAAATAGGCTGAATAATACGCCAAAGCACAAAAATACAAAGCACAAAAAACGCGTAAATGCCACAAATTGCAGGGGTGATGTAGTTATGCAAAAACTCCGCACTCTCTTTTGGATTTGTCTCTAGGGCAACAATAACAAGATAGGAATTGAGATTAGTATCAAAAGTATAGAGCAAAAATATATCGATAATAAAGCATATACAACTTAGAGCAAAAATAATCCACGCTAATGCCACTCCAAGCCGCTTTGGCAGCACAGAAAGAAACCAAAATACCAAAAAATAACTCACACAAAGCAAAAGCTCACGATAAAAAAACGAGCTAAACCAATACAAATCCCAATGCTTGGTATAGACAAAATATTGTGAGCCAAAGAGGACAATGCTATTGAGAAAAAGTAAGATGATGTAGATTCTAAAAAGTGTGGAATTGCTAAGAAGTTTCATTCAAGCTCCAATTTGTGCATAATCAAATATCGTGCGCCTAGATAAAATACGATGCTAAAGCATAAAGAAAGCGCGCAATAACTTATATGAAAACCTTTATTGCTACCTAAATCAAATCCTGCAACAACAGAAATCAAAATTATAAAAAAAAGACTTTGGATTAAAAGCGCAAAGCAAAAACCCTTAAAAAGCACAAAAGTGCGGATTTTGAGGGCATTAAGCAAGGCGGCAATAAACAAAATAAGCGTGATATAATATATAGATTCTATGAGTATTGTAGGGAGTAGCTCAGCAATATAAGCAAAGGTGGCAACTCCAACACCCTCAAAAAATACACTAAGAAAGATTAGAGGAGAAAGCAGTAATGCCGCTAGAATCCACAATAATAAATGAATAATTTTTGAGAGCAAAATGCTATCAAGGCTAAGAGGCAAGGTAAGTGTCAAATACCCCCTATCGCCAAAAATCTCTACCCAAAATGTTTGAAATGCGCGCACAATAAGCAAGATTACAAAGGTGATATATGCGCCAATACTTATTGTGGATAAAAATGTCCCAAGAATTGTAACAAGAAAAGCAGAAAAAAGAATCTCATAAGTATAAAACAAGCTAAACAACAATGCCCCAAGTATGCCTATGCTATAAGCAAAGCCTAGAGGCTTCAAGCTAGAAAAAAATTCATATTTAAAAAATATCCAAAATCCTTTCATCAGCTAACCCCTACTATTTCACAAGCAAATATTGCATAGAATCTAATGTTTTCTCCCCGCACAAAGCAATAAGTTTGAAACTCTTTTGTATTTACGCACTTCATTTGTGAATCCTACTTAACTTTTTATATATCTATACAAACCTTGCCACTTCAGCCTTAAACGCTTTTTGGAGATCTTCATATTGTTGCATTATAGATTCTATGTCTTTATAATACAACATACGCCCCTCATACAAAAAAATCACATCACTTAAAATTGGCTGCACATCATTGACAAGATGTGTAGCAAGAATCACGCTTGAGTGTGAAGAAACAGATGTTTTAATTAGCTCAAAGACTTTTTCTCTTGAATAGGGATCAACCCCAGCGATTGGCTCATCAAGCACATAGAGCTTTGCTTGACGCGCAAGAGCAAGAATAAGATGTAATTTTTCAATATTCCCCTTAGAGAGGCTTTTGATAGAAGAAGTGAGAGAGATATGCAGAGATTCACACATTTGCGTAGCCCTTTGCTTATTAAAATCAGCAAAAAAGGAGGCAAAATATTCCATACATTGCAATGCGTTCATTCGGGGATTTAAAATATTTCTATCGGGCAAATACGCGATGATTTCTTTTGTATAAAGATTTGGCTTTTGCCCATCAATAAGCACTTGTCCTTGATACTGATGCAAAAGCCCCACTAAAATCTTAATCAAAGTGCTTTTGCCACTCCCATTTGGTCCAAGCAAACCAACAATGCGTCCTTGAGGAATGCTAAAACTCACATCGTTTAAAGCCGCTGTATGAGCGTAAGTTTTACTTAAATGCGTGATTTGAACAAGAGGATTAGACATATTCACTCCGCAAACAAAAATGGGCTACCCTGCCTCTAAAGCTTACATTTATAACAAATGCAAAGAGGGAGGGAGATTGAAGAGTAAAGATATTAGAGTTTAGACTCGTAGCGGCGAAGCATATAGAGTCGTTTGAGCATTTTTTTCTTCGCGTTTGTCTTTTGTTTTTTACGCTTTTCGGTTTTAGATTCAAAAAATCTACGCGCGCGCACTTCTGTTACGACAAGATTGCGGTCGGTTTGCTTTTTGAACTTTCTATACGCTTCCTCAAAAGATTCGCTTTCTTTGACTTTAATACCGGGCATATTCTCACCTGCTTTCTTCATAAAATTAGGGCGATATTCTACTTTGATTTTGTTGTAAATTTTCTTAAATGCACATTTGTAAAGTGAGTTTTAAGAATTTTTAGCTAGAATGCCAAGCTTACAATGCTTGTGCTCGTAGCTCAGCTGAATAGAGCAACAGGTTGCGGTCCTGTAGGTCGGGGGTTTGAATCCCTCCGAGCACGCCATTTACTGATACCTCTTTGCATTTCTTTAAGATTCTTATGTCCTCTCAATACGCATCAATACATTTTGTTATTCTTTATCTTGCTATAAAACCTTTTACGCCTTTATTAAGAATATGTATTCTTAATAGTGCTTAATCTCGTGCAGCACGCAAATATGAAGGAACATCAAGCTCATTATCAAATAAGCCGTTTTGCTCCTTAAATGATTGAGAAATAATGCGGTAGTTATCATTAATATCCTGTATGGCTTGCGCCTGTGATATTTGTTGTTTTTCTTGGATAGCAGGAGCATTATTATCAGTAACCATTTCTTTTTCAAAACCTGTGGCAATAATCGTAACGCGCACATAATCAGTATCTATATCTGTGCGCGTATAGGTGCCGTGAATGATGTCTGCATCTTCATCAGCCACAGAGCGAATAATTTCCATAGCATCGCTCATAGCAACCATTGGATAATCATCGTGAAACTCAAAGCTCACAAGCACACCTTTTGCGCCTGTAATATTTAAATTATCAAGCAAGGGGGATTCTATGGCTGCGCGCACAGCTTCAACAGCTGCATTATCACCCTTTGACTCGCCAACACCCATAAGAGCCAAACCTTTATGGCTTAGAGCTGTTCGCGCATCGGCAAAATCCACATTTATACCTTGTGCGCTGTGCTTTAAAATCACATTTGACATACCATTTACTGCACGAGCAAGCACATCATCAACAATGCGCAATGAAGCTTTGTAGCCAAGATTACGAGGAATAATAGCAAGTAAGCGCTCATTAGGAATCACTACGATGCAATCACTCTCTGCCTTAAGATTCTGTAAGCCCTCTTCAGCAAATTTTGCGCGCTTATTCCCCTCTGATTTAAAGGGTTTAGTGACAACAGAAATTGTAAGCGCACCTACTTCCCTTGCAGCCTTTGCCACCACCGGAGCTGCCCCTGTGCCTGTGCCACCACCAAGCCCAGCACATACAAATACAATTTGTGCGCCACTTAATGTAGCTTTGAGCTCCTCATAAGTCTCTAATGCCGCTTTCTCACCTACTTCTGGTTTCGCTCCTGCACCCCAGCCCCCCGTGAGCTTCTCGCCAAGTATCATTTTTACTTGAGCATTTGTCGTGTATAAGTCTTGTTTATCAGTATTTGCCGCTATAAGCTTCACAGCTTGATGTGGATATGTGCTTGCTAGGTGGGTAATCATATGTGAGCCACCGCCACCCACGCCAATAGCTACAATCCTAACACCCGGCGATTCTGGCTGAATTTCTTGTATATCAACGAGATTTGCGTTTTCCATCTAACCCTCCTAAAATAATTGACTTATCCACTTATAGAATCTTACAAAAAGATTGTTACTTTTATCTGTTTTGGATGGCATAATATCTGATAAATCATCAATTTGCACGATTTTTGAACTCAAAGTTTGCTCCTCACGAGCATTTTTTGGTAACTCAAGATTGTGTATATCTGTGCTTTCTCTAGTAATGGTGCTTTTTTTATAAAGAATATTTCTTTCACAATCCATTTCATAATTTGTATGTTGTCCTGCCCCGTGAAGAATTAAGCCTACTGCTGTCGCTCCATCTGTGCCTCTTAAACGATCAAAAAGCCCATCTACTGATATAGGTTTAGAGATTCTCACAGGTTTGCGAAAAATACTCGAAGCACATTCTTGCATACCCTCTAAATTTGCCATACCACCTGTAAGCGTAATACCTGCGCCGATTTTATCTTTTAAACCACTCTTTTCAATACTTTTTGCCAAAAGCTTCAAGGTTTCCTCAACCCGAGCAAAAATTACCGCGTGAATAATCTCTAGAGAAACAAGCTTTGTCGCATTCTCGCCTGTCATCATTGATACTTTAATAGATTTTGTTTTGTCCTCATCGCTTAAAATGAGTTTGCCACATCCTGTTTTAATCTCCTCGGCAATGCTGGGGTGAGCATTTAATGCGGTAGCTAAGTCAATAGTGATATTATGCGATCCCACACTTAAAAAATCACAATAACGCATAGAATATCCACTATAAATCATCAAATCGCAGGTTTGCCCACCCATATCTAAACACGCTACGCCAAGCTCTTTTTCTTCATTACTTAAAACCGCAATTGATGAAGCATAAGCGCTCAAAACGATATTTTTAATCTCAATACCCGCCTCACGCACAGCGCGTTTTAGGTTTTCAAGTGCTGTTTTTTTAGCCGTAACGATATGCACAAAGGCTTCAAGGCGCGAGGCACTCATACCCATAGGATCTTCAGCATAGCTTTGCCCATCAAGCCTAAACTCATAAGGCAATGCGTGGATAAGGGTATGATCTTCAGGAATTGCTGCATTATAGATAGCTGTTTGCATCACGCGATGAATCTCTTTCAGCCCGATTTCATTGTTTGGAGCATTGACAATCGCGGTTTCTCGAATACTCTTTGTATAAGCACCAGAGAGTGAAATAATCGCCTTATCAATCTGCTCACCTGAAACCATTTTGGCATCATTTACAGCATTGCGTATAGCTGTGGAAGCTTGTTCAATATTTGTAATTGAGCCTTTGCGCACACCTTCGGCTTTGTGCATACCTGTGCCGACAATATGGGGGGTGCCATCATCTTTTATCTCGGCGATAATAGCATAAATCTTTGTGCTACCAATATCAATACCTAAAATAATCCGATCCACTTGTGCCTCACTTGCTTACATCAATATAAATGGTAGTTTTGTAAGTTTGCTCAAGATATTCTGCCAACGCATCAAGGGTTGCTTCAATCTTTGCATTTTTAGCAAATGCTATCATTTCATTATCTTGCGTTGGAGAATGGCTTAAAGTCTGCTCAAGCACACGATATAATACAACTTTATCATCAAAAAGCACATACCCCTCGCTCTCTTGTGAGCCAAATACTTGAGAAAGGAAATGCGCCTTTTGCTCATTTGAAAGCGTAGGGATAGATACAGAAGAAGCGAATCTATCCCCTAAGGAAACAAAACCAGTATTTATGCCACTAAAATTTTTGACACTCTCTTTAGCAAGATTAACAAGCTCTTCTTTTGCCTTTTGATGCTTATACATTTGCGTAACTGCCTCTTTAGCCTCTTCAAAGCTTTGGTTAATGCTTTCTTTCTTATGTAGAATTTTCAAGGTTACAAAACCCTCATCAGCCTCAATAGGCTGCAAAACTTGCCCCTCTTGGGCTACTTTCATATCTGCTACAACCAAATCAACTCCATTATGTATAAAAAATCGTTCATCTTCTTTCAAAGTGCGCACAATGCCACTCTTATCTCCATTTTTTAAATCACGATAAGCCCTTTTGGCAGCACTTTCTGCCTCAAGCTTTTGCACATCTTGTGTGAGCTTATCCTTACTCTGCTCCATACTTAATAATTGCCCATTCTCATCTAAATAATCACTTTTAAAGTTTTCATAATGCTCTTTAAGTGCCTCTTCACTAGGATTTTGCTCGTTAAAAGGAATGAGGATATATTCTATCTCAAATTCCATAGGACTCTTCCAATTATCCGCATTTTTCTGCCAAAATGCCTTAAGCTCCTCATCATTGACACTCACTTGTATTTGAGAGAGAGGGATAGTCTTTATCATAAGTTTATCACTAATGCTATGCGTCATTTTGAGGACATCTTTTTCTAATGGTGTAGCAGACCATAGGGCGAGCGTTTCTGCCCCACCCACATTCATTAGTTTCAATACCTTTTGCAAAAGAAGTGTATTGCGTATATCCTCTTCAAATTCACTTTTACTTAAGCCCATATCCCTCAAAGCTGCTTCATACACAGTTTGGCTAAATTGCCCATTTTCATCAACATAGACTTTTTCATCAATAATCGTTCGCCCCACTTCCTCATCGCTTACCATTAAGCCCAAATCGTGTGCAAAATTAAGAAGCTGGGTTTGCTGAATCATCTGTTGGAGGGCTTGCTGGGGTAAGCCTAACTGCTTTGCTTGAGCCTCATCAAGCGTAAGACCAAATCGAGTTTGCATCATTTCTGCATTTGTCCTAAAAATCCTACTATATGTCCTTTGAAATTCCGGTATGTGAATATCAATCTCCCCCACCTGCGCAACTTTATCATTACTTAAGCCAAACCCATAAGAACCCCAATTTACCATTCCAGCACCAATAAAGGCAATGGCACTAATCCAAATGGTAATAACAAGCCATTTCTTATGTTTTTGCATCCAAGTAATCATTAATCTCTAACCTTTGTAGCTCTTGTCATAAAATTAAACTTATAATTGTAGCATAAAATGCACCAAAGGGCGCAAATTGGATTTTACCATATAAATTATAATTGTATCATTTTCTTCATTGTATTTCTAAAATGGCAAATCATAGCACTGCTCATAAATTAAAGATATAAAATCCCTTATATAGAGCAGTGAGTATGGCTTCATCAAAATACAATTATTCTGTGGTGGACCTTGCAGGATTTGAACCTGCGACCAATCGGTTATGAGCCGAGTGCTCTGACCAACTGAGCTAAAGGTCCGCGCTCGGCATTATACTCAAAAACACATCTAAAGGCAAGAATGCCTTGCGTTAAAAACTACGAAATCCAAACGCTCTAAGAAGTTGAGAGAAAGGATCTAACCGAGAGCTTGTATTATACTCAAAAACGAATCTAAAAGCGAGGATACTCTCAAGGATTGTAAAAAGCGTCATAAAGGTAACAAAACTCGTCCCGCCATAACTCATTAATGGCAATGGGATTCCCACCACCGGAGCTAAACCTATCACCATACATACATTAACCCCTACATACAAAAAAATCAAAATGGCAATGTAGCTTGATACAACGCGCAAAAAATAATCCCGCGTATAGCTGAATCCAAGGCTTAAAATATGCACGACTATGCCAAAAAAAAGTGCCAAAAGCGAAAATGCGCCAAATAAGCCAAACCGCTCTACAAAATAGGCAAATACAAAGTCTGTATTGGCATAGGGCAAGAATTTAAGTTGGGATTGTGTGGATTCTTCTTTTGATTTGCCAAAGAAGCCACTTGCACCAATAGCAATAAGCGCTTGATTGACTTGATAGGGAGATTTATCGGATACAAAGTCCATAATGCGCCTTTTTTGGTAGTCTTTGAGCGGATCAACCACATATGCCACAGGCGCAAGAAATACCACGACAAGTCCTAATGCAAACCAGATTCTTTTATTTACACCAATAAGAAAAAGTGTGCCAAATCCGGTGAGGAGAATCACCATTGCTGTGCCTAAGTCTGGTTCTTTTAAGATGATTAAAAAGGGGAGAAGAATGAGAAAACTAATAATACAAAATTCTTTTATGCCATAGCCATCTTTGGGGGGCGGATTTGTTGTAATATATGAAGCCAAAAGCAGCATCAATGCGATTTTCATAATCTCACTTGGCTGAATTGAAAAGCTTGTAAAAGGAATATCCACCCAACGTTGCGCCCCTAACTTTTGCGTCCCAATAAAATGCACGAGTATAAGCAGCAGCACACACATACCATACGCCACCATAATCACAACATTAAGCTGCCTAAAAGGCACAAAAAATAAGAAAACCATCAAACCAAAGCTTGCGGCAATATATTTAATTTGTTTAGCAAATAAAGCAGAATCAAGCTCACTTATCAAAAAAAGAGAAATACCTATGAGCGGGAGTATCAAAACCACTAAAATATAGTCAAAATGTGCTAGAATCCGTCTATCAATCACAATTTTTCCTCAATACATAAAACTTAGGGCAGGGATAATGCAAAAGCTCATTGTATCAAATATTGACTTAAATAATGGCAAATTACGACTTGATTCATTTTTGAGCGCACAACTTGGTAGTAGCAAAAATCAAATTCATCATCTTATCAAAAATAAAAAAGTCTCTCTTAATGGCACACTTTGCGCAAAAAATGGCACTTTGCTTAAAGTGATGGATAATATCGAAGTGGCACTTTGTGAAAAGCATTCAATGTCCCCTCCTAAAGAATCCACGCCTATACACTCTTTAAGCGCTCCTCTCTCTTTTGATGCAAAAGATAAATGTTTTGATATTGCAATCCTCTATCAAGATGATGATATATTGATTATCAATAAGCCTCCTCATTTGGTTGTTCATCAAGCTCCAAGTCTCAAAGAGCCTACCCTTACAGATTGGCTTAAAGCCAATGCGCATATCTTGCATACACTAAGCGGTGAAGAGAGATATGGCATTATTCATCGCCTTGATAGGCAAACAAGCGGAGCTTTAGCCATTGCCAAATCCCCTCTTGCATACAAGATTCTCCCCCAGGAGCTTAAAGAGCGACAAATGGGACGATACTATCTTGCCATTATTGATATGCCCCTAAAAAATCATCAGCAAGTGCAATGCTTTATGGGGCGTAACCCACATAATCGCCTCAAAATGAGCAAGATTCATATCAAAGAAAATGCCCCTATCCCTAAAGGAGTGCGAGATTCTAAAAGCTCTTTTATAAAACTTGCTACTGCCGATAATGGCAAATGTGAGCTTTTAGCAATCAAGCTTCACACAGGCAGAACACACCAAATTCGCGCACATTTAGAGAGTCTCTCGCGTCATATTCTAGGCGATACCCTCTATGGATACAAAAGCAGTGTGGATACTTATCATTATAAACAAAGAATCTTGCTCCATTCCTATATACTTTATCTCAAGCACCCAAGAAGCGGGCAAAATTGCACTTTTAAAGCCCCTATTTTAACAGATATGCTAGAATTTCTCCAAAGACATTTCACAAAGGATTTGCCTGATGATTGCCAAAATATTATGGACTTGCTTGAAAGCGATAGGATTAGGCACGCTTTTAGGTATTTTTCTTAGCGCGTGTGCTTCCCTCAACGCACCCTTGCAAAAAGATAGCTCCCTCTCTCCTCCAGATTCTATCCATACTATCGTTGATGTTTCATCTGTGGGCTTTGAGTGGAATCTTATCCAAAATGAAAACGCACAAGGCTTTGTTATTTATCGCTCTAAACCCAATAGTAGGGAATTATTTGAGATAGAGAGAATCAAAAATCGCTTTGCTACACATTATTATGATCATCACTTAAAACCCCAGACAACCTATCTCTATGGCATTGCAACTTTAGGTGAAAATAATACAATTTCACAGGCAATGAGAACAATTGAAATCAAAACCTCATTTATTGATGCCATAGAGAGCGTTTTTGCGACAAATAGCAAGCCTCGTGCAATCAAAATCATCTTTTCACCCCACCCCAATCCTAGTGTAGATTCTTATCTCATACAGCGCCTCAACAAAGCAGGAGAGTTTAAAACCATAGCAAAAATCCCCCACCGCTTAAGCGCGGAGTATTTTGATGAAAATTTGCAAAATGGAAAAACTTACACCTACCGAGTCATTGCAAAAAGTTTTGAAGGCATAGAAAGCAAACCATCACAAAGTGTGAGCGCGCGCACTATCCCTCAACCCGCACCCATTGAAAATATACAAGCAAGCAATGATTTAGCCCGCGCTATTTCTATCACTTGGCAGGAAGCCCCAGATACGCAAGGAGTGAGCAAAAAGCTTTATAAAATCTCTTATTCTCTTAATGGAAAAAGCTATAAGCATCTTGCCACCACGGACAAGACACAATACACACATAAGCTCACTGATAAAGAAGATGGGGTAAGCTACTACTACCAAGTAGTGCTTTTAGGTGATAATGGATTGCAAGGGCATCTAAGTAGCTACCCAGCTAAAGGCTCAAGCCTCCCTCCACCAAGCACTCCAAAACATTTTGAGGGTAAAATGCTTGATAACAAAGCCACGCTTTCGTGGCAAACGCCAAGCGATGAGCGCATTGTAAGCTATGTTGTCTATCGCAAAGAAAATGGCTTATGGACGCAGAGTGCGAGGTTTATTGATATATACGATACGCATTTTATTGACAAAGAAATGCAAGAAGACAAGGTTTATGCTTATAGCGTAGTAAGTATTGATAAAAATGGTATAGAATCTGCCCCCACACCAGAGATTAAACTCCAAAAAGCCAAACCATAATGCCTCATTTTCTTGCCTCACATATTACCTTGCCACCCCTGCCTTTTACACAAGGGGATTTTTGCTTTGAATACGAAGCTATACACTCTAAGCACCCACATCAATCACTCATTCTTGTAAGGCATAAAGACAAGGCATTTTTTTTACGCAAACAAGAGCGTGTGGTAAAACATAATAGTATCCTTAAGGGCGAAAAAAATGCTGCCAAAATACACACAGGCATTATTAAAGATGCATTGAAGATTCTTAGTCAGTTTCAAGATTCACTCCTTAGCCATAATCTTAGCGATAATTCGCCTCGACAAAATCTCCAATCCCCCTATCTTAAACGCATAGAGTTTTTTTTAACCTTCACACAAAGCTTTTTGATAGAAATAGGCTTTGGTTCAGGACGTCATCTTTTGCACCTAGCTCAAAACAATCCTCATCTTACTTGCATCGGTGTAGAAATTTATAAGCCCTCTATTGAGCAGATTCTAAGACAAATTGAGCTTTTGGGCTTAAAGAATCTTTTTGTGATTAATGCCGATGCGAGAATCTTGCTTGAGATTCTCCCTACTCATAAGGCACAAGGAATCTATTTACATTTCCCTGTGCCTTGGCATAAAAAGCCCCATAAGCGCGTATTTTCACAGAGATTTTTGCAAGAATCTTTGCGTGTTTTAGATGAGGGGGGCTTTGTGCATTTGCGCAGTGATGATGAAATTTATTTTAAAGATGCGCTTAACCTTGCTTTAAATGAGCCACATATCCACCTTGAAGTGCATAAAAATGCCAAGATTCCTATCACAAGCAAATATGAGGCACGATGGGAGAAGCAGCAAAAAAATATCTATGATATGAAAATTTTTCAACAAAACACACAAAATGCCACAAAAAATCATCAAAGATTCTTTAGTTTTGATAAGATTCTAAGAAAAAATGTGGATAATTATGCAAATTTTCCATATAAAAAGATTGCTAAAGATTGGTTTTTACATATCGGTAGTCTGTATTGTGCGGGAGATGTGTATGTGTTAGCATTGTGTTTTGGAGACTTTTTTCAACCTCAAAATGCGTTTTTGCAAATTGCATTTTCTCCTACTCAATCTACGCATTACATCGGTGGTAATCCTATCCCCACACAAGCAGCTATTAAAGCACATACGCATTTGATGCAAATTCTAGCACAGGAGTAAAATTTGAGCGCAATTATCGAAGCAAAGAATCTTAATCTAGGGTATAACGATGAGCTTGTCATTAAAGATGCGACTTTTAATATCAATGCCAAAGAGTTTGTATTTATCACAGGAGCTTCAGGGAGCGGGAAAAGCACTATTTTAAGCTCGTTTTTTGGGCATTTAGGCGTTAAAGGTGGGCATTTAAGTGTGTTTGGAGTGAGTATGCAAAAAGCCTCAAAAAATCGCATTAATACCCTGCGCCGCAGCATTGGAATCGTCTTTCAAGACTATAAACTCATTAAAGAATGGAATATTGAGCGCAATGTAATGCTTCCTATGGTTATTAATGGTTACAAAAAAGAGGTATGCAAATCGCAAGTTGAAAAGCTTCTTGTGCATATTAAGCTCTCTCATAAAGCAAACAAATTTCCCCTAGAGCTAAGCGGTGGTGAGCAACAACGCGTAGCAATGGCGCGCGCACTCGCACATAACCCAACAATTATTCTTGCCGATGAGCCCACAGGTAACCTTGATGATTATTCAAGTGAATTGATTTGGAATCTCCTTAAAGGCGTCAATGAGCAGCTTGGCATCACAGTGGTGGTTGTAACCCACAGAATGCCAGATAGAATCAATATTCCATTTAGACGACTACATATTGAAGAAGGAGTAGTATATGAATTTGCTTAGGAGACATTTAGCACTGATTATCCCCCTTCTTGCTCTTCTTTTTAGCTTTGAGAGCATTATGCTCGTTAATCGTGCTGTGAGTAAGCACGAAAACAAACTTTCTGATAATTACTCGATTGTCATTGCCTCTCAAAGTGCGCTTACACTTGATAAGATTCAAAGCTTTATCCGTGAAGCAAAAGAACTTAAAGCAATCTCGCCTGATTATATGATGAATGAACTCAAAAAAGAATTAAGTCGCGAGAGCCTTGAGACATTGCAGAGGGAATTACCATTTTTTTACTCACTCAAACTCTCTGTCTTCCCCGATGAGGAGCGTTTGCAAAAAATTAATACTACACTCTCAAAACTTAATGGTGTAACCAAAGTAGAATCTTTTAGTAAAAGTCACTCTCAAGTATATAAGCTCTTACTTATTATCAAAAGTTCTATTATCGTATTTGCCTCACTCATTGCGATTTTGAGCTATATTTTAATGGTTAAACAAATTGAGATTTGGAAGTTTGAGCATAGCGATAGAATGGAGATTATGGCATTTTTAGGCGCTCCGGCTTGGATGAGAAATGGTATTTTGTTCCGCCTTGCATTCATTGATTCTATCATCTCAACCATAGCCATTATCGCAGGTGTGGCTTATATCATTAATCACGACAGAATGCAAGAGGTGATGCGCACACTTGAAGTAACAAGCGATATATTCCGCGTAGGCAGTGATTTTATTATTCTCCTTTTCACATCAATACTTGTATCGATTGTTTCGGTGGTTTTTGTCATTATTAAACAAAAAGACCTGTAATAATGAGGGGTTTTGGCTATCTTGCAATCTGTGCTATTGCAAGTGTATGTATGGCAAATATTGACCAACGCACTGCAAAAAACAAGCTTGCTACTGCCAAATCCCAAGAAGCAGCTATTAGCAAAAAGCTTGATGATTTAGGCAAGGCGATTAATGCCAAAAATCGTGAGCTAACCCAGCTTGGAGCACAGATTAGCACCCTAGAAAAAGATATTACACAAAATCAAGGCAAATCCCAAAACCAAGAACAAACGCTTAAAGATTCTCAAAAAAAGCAAAAATCACTTCTTGAGCAAAAACGCAAAAGCGAGGAGCAACTCATTAAGCTTCTTACTCAAAATATGGCTTTTCATATGATGATTAGTCGTTCTGCTGATATTGATTCTGTTGATGGAGTAGTAGAATCTTATGTTTATCAAATCCTGCACAATAACACACGAAATGCTATTAAGACACTTAATGCCAAACAAAATATTCTTAATAATGAGATAAAAAAAATCGCAAGCACCATTTCACACCTTCAAAGTTCGATTAAAACACAAACAGACAAAAAGGAGCGTTTAGAGCGCACCAAAGAGCAACAAAAAGCAACTCTTGCCAAAATGCAAGCGGATTTAAAAATCTATGATAAGCAGTTAAGGGATATTGTCAAAGAGCGTCAGAATCTCGATAATATCCTCTCAAATCTCAATATCGTAAAAGAGCAAAAGCGCACAGATTCAAACCAGCAAGCCTTTATTAATAATCAAAAAGACCCAAATAGCATTAAAGCTCCAAAGCAGTTTGGCACTTCATATCGCGATGTGCCAACGATTGCCTATAGAGGTGCAAAAACATTTCCACCGCTCGATAATTATGTAATTGAAAAAAAATTTGGACCTTATTTTGACCCGGTATATAAATTTAAGATTTTTAATGCGGCTATTATGTTTAATCCCAAAGCTACAAATGCAAATGTAAAAAATGTGCTTGATGGTAAGGTGGTATATGCTAAAGACGCGCCCGGGCTTAAAAAAGTAGTGATTATTGAGCATACTAATGCTATACATACTATTTATGCCTATATGGATAAAATAGAATCTTCAATTAAAACAGGGCTAAATATCAAAAAAGGCACAATCATTGGCAAAGTCAATGAACGCCTAAGTTTTGAGATTACACAAAAGGATAAACATATCAATCCAGCGGATTTTATTAAATTACATTAAAAAAAAAAAACTTAAGTCGATATTGTATCACTTTGGTTAATCTCAAGGAGGAAGCTATGGTTAATGATATAAATACCACAAATAAAATTGACAACACAGACGCAATTAAAACACAGCTTGTCAATATGGTGAATTCAAGCGGAAGAGTGGCTACAGAAGATACGCGTCCATCAGAGGTGCGCAGACAGGAAGAGTTTGCTCAATTTCAAGATAAAGAAAATAAAAAGAAGCTTGAGAGTGAGTTGCGCGAATTAAGCAAAAAGCTTAATGATGAAATGAAGCGTGTTGGCACGGATCTTAGTTTTTCATATAATGAAAATATCCCGGGGCTAAAAGTAACTGTGAAAGAAAGTAACAGTGATAAGATAATACGCGAGATTCCATCTAAAGAAGCGATTGAGCTTATGAAAAAAATGCGCGAAGTGATTGGCGTGATTTTTGATAAGCAAGGCTAAATCTAGCCTAATTATCGCTTTATACATTAGCAATACCTTGCACTTGTATAAAATCCTAGATATTTAATAAGGAAGGAGGAAGTATGGCACTTGGCACATTAAGTTCGCTTGGGCTTGGAAGCAAAGTTTTAAATCACGATGTGATTGACAAACTAAGAGAAGCTGATGAAGCTTCAATCATTAAACCTATCGACAAAAAAATCGAACAAAATGTCGAGAAACAAACCGAGCTTGTTGCCATCACTTCTTCTTTGCGTAATTTGAAATCAAGCACGAATAAACTTGCTGATTATTCAACTTATTTAGGACGCTCAAGCAATGTCGTTGGTGATGCAATCAAAGCTACAATCTCTTCAGGTGTGCCAACCCAAGATATTAAAATTGATGTAGATTCTGTGGCAACCTCTGATATTAATGAAATAGGTTCAAAATATGAGAGTAGAGAATCTGCTTTTAGCCAAAAAGATGTGGTACTCAAGTTCAACCACAAAGGTCAGGATTACAAAATCGATATTAAGGCAGGTATGGAGCTAGGCGAGGTAGCACAGCTTATTACTGATACGACAAAAGGCGAGGTAATGGGGATTGTGATGAAAACAGGTGGCTCAAATCCCTACCAACTAATGATTAACTCAAAAGATACAGGAGAAGCTTCGCGCGTATATTTTGGCTCAACCACAAGTGGCTCTGTCTTACCTAGCGGGGCATTTGAGCTTAATGATGGGGATTTTTCTATCACACTTAAAGATAAAAAAGGTAATGACAAAACCCTCTCTATCACATTGCCCAAAACAAGCACAAACTCCAAATCTCAAGATAATGCCCAAGCCCTCAAAGAAGCAGTCATTGCAGCAATCAAAGATGATTCTGACTTTGAGGGTATGCTTGATAATGATTTGAATATTGGCGTGGGTGGGGCAAATAGCGATATACTTACAATCAATGATAGACGCGGATACAAGGTTATTATCGAGGGGAATAAATCCCAAATGTTAGGCTTTGGTGCAGACAATAAAAGCACAGATAGTGATGATTTAATGGTAGCAACCAAAAGTGTGGGCGCAGGGCTACTCAAAGGCACAATTAATATAGGAAGTGTCCCGCTTGATTTATCCACGCTCACGAGCAAGAAAAATACAGCCGCACAAAATGCAAAAAATATAGCAGAGGCGATTAATAATATTGCGGGAATCTACGCTTCTGTCGATAGTGAAGGCAGACTTGTGATTAATTCTGATACAGGAGAAGTGAATATTTTTGCCAATAATGATCCAGAGAGCAAAAAGGCACTTGAGGATTTAGGCTTAAAATCAGGTGTTACAATGGATTATGCTAAAACGCAAGAAGAGCTTTTCAAAATACGCAAGGTACAGGCTGCTGATGATGCGGTATTTTCATATAATGGCATTTCTATGAGACGCCCTACAAATACCATAGAAGATGTAGTAAGCGGGGTTAATATTGAGCTTCTTACAACAACTGAGCCAGGAAAGCCTGCTGTGATTAATATCACACGCAATGATGAAGAGATTATAGAAAATGTGAAAAAATTTGTAGAGGCTTATAATGAGCTTGGATTAAAACTTGATGAAGTTACGCGTTATGATGAAGATTCAAAAATAGCAGGTGTTTTTAATGGAAATAGTGATATTCGTATGATACGTCCTGCGCTTAATCGCATTTTTTCTACGACTGTTACAACAGAAACTGAAATCAAGGGGCTTGCACAGTATGGATTATCTCTTGATGAAAAAGGCGTGATGAGCCTTGATGTGAGCAAGCTTCAAATGACTCTAAGCTCTGACCCACAAGGCACACAAGAGTTTTTTTATGGAAGCGTTCAAACATCAGAATTTAAGGAGGTGCAAATTGATGGTGTGTTTAAAAAATTCAATCAAGAAATTGATAGGCTTTTAAATGGTGGCAATGCGCGATTGAAACTACTTGAAGAAAGTCTCACGCGAGATGATAAAAAATTGCGTGAAGATCGTAAAAAAGCAGTTGAACAGCTCAATACGCGCTATGACATTATGGCACAAAGGTTTGCAGCCTATGATTCTCAAATTTCTAAGACAAACAATGCTTTCAGTAGCGTTCAGCTGATGATTGATCAATCTGTGGCTAAAAAATAAGGAGTAACCAATGCATAGCAACAACGCTTATAACCTTTATCAACAAAATTCGGTTTCTGTAGAATCCCCCGTTAAGCTCATAGAGATGCTTTATGAAGGGATTTTGCGCTTTTGTGCTCAAGCAAAGCGACATATGGAAGCAGAGGATATTGAGAAAAAAATCTACTACATCAACCGCACGACAGATATTTTCACAGAACTTCTCAATACGCTTGATTATGATAAAGGTGGTGATGTGGCAGTATATCTCACAGGACTTTATACACACCAAATCAAGCTCCTTACACAAGCAAATGTGGCAAATGATACCAGTAAGATTGATATTGTTATGAATGTAGCCAAAGGACTTTTAGAAGCGTGGAGAGAAATTAACCAAGATGAGTTGGCTCGATAAACTTAAAATTGCCCTGCTCAACGAAGATGATCAAGGTGCATTTCTCCTTGTAGATAATCTCCCGCCAAGTCTTGAAAATGCTCCACTTGAAGATAAACTCCAAGCCTTAGAGCTTATTAGCCAAACAAAAGCACTCTTAGAATCAAAGCAGATTCAAGCTAGAATTCATATGGAGCAGATTCAAGCAGCAAAAAAATTCCTCGAAAACACACCCTAAAAGAGCATTAAACACAAAAAACAAACGTTAAAAAGCACTTTTTTTGTGTGAAGTTTTCAACAAAAAAAAAAAAAAAACCACCTAGTCTTGACTTTAAATTTTAAAATGAGTAGAATAGGCACGCCTAGAAATTTTAGAACAAGGAGTTTGGTTATGAATAAGGCAGAGTTTGTAGAATTGGTTAAGAAAGTCGGCAGTTATAGCACAAAAAAAGAAGCTGAACAAGCAGTAAGTGCTTTTACAGAAGCCATTTCTAAAGCCCTTTCTCAGAAAAAAAGTGTCGAGCTTGTTGGTTTTGGTAAATTTGAAACAGCTATTCAAAAAGCAAAAACTGGTAAGGTTCCTGGGACAAATAAAACATATAAGACACAAGAAAAATCTGTGCCTAAGTTTAGACCTGGAAAAGGCTTGAAAGATCAAGTAGCTAAGACTAAAAAATAACTCTCTAATGCCCTAGTGGCTACGCCATTAGGGATTTTAGACTTTCCCTTACACTTTTTCCCTCAATAATAAGACTAACCTCTCTTGCAATGGGTGTGTAGATATTCTCTCTTTGTCCTATTTCTGTGATTGCTTTGGCAGTGATTACGCCTTCAGCAACCTCACCAAGATCTTCTAAAATCTGTGCAATAGGCTTATTCTCTGCTAATCCTAGTCCTACACGATAATTTCGCGACATTGTAGAATTTGAAGTCAAAAACAAATCTCCTGCACCAGAAAGCCCTAAGAATGTTTCCATTTTTGCACCAAAATGTTCCCCAAAACGACTCATTTCCACCAAACCACGAGCCAAAAGAGAGGCTTTTGCATTTGCGCCACAATGCAAGCCATCGCAGATTCCCCCTGCTATGGCAATCACATTTTTATATGCCCCAGCAACTTCACCACCCACAACATCAGGGCTTGCATAAGTTTTGATAAAATGTGGCATTAATGTGCCAAACTCACGACTTAAGCCTAAATTTCGCGAATGTATCACAAGTGCGCAAGGAAGAGCATTGAGGACTTCAGAAGCAAAGCTAGGACCACAAAGATAGGCAATATGTTTATGTGGGATACGCTCCTCCATAATATCACTCACAAACGCCCCACTTCCAGATTCTATACCCTTACTCGCACAAAGTATTTTAATATGATGGGGCAGGGCGGCATTACAAAGCCACTCGCGTAAAGCACTTGTAGCAATTGCCATTACAAAATAATGTGAATCAAGCCCTTGATGATGTGTAACTTGTTTGATAGGCAAATGGGCATTGGCTGAAAGCCTTTCATTAAGTGGTGCAAGGAGGGCGCTAATATCGCGCCTTGAGACAATGCACACTTCATTTTTTTCAGCCAACGCAAAGGCTAAAGCCCTCCCCCAAGCTCCACCACCAAAAATAGTGATTGTTTTCATTTAAGCCTCACTTGTGCAAAAAAGCTACATTATTTGTGCTAAAAATTAAAACACATAGCTATAAGTTAAAAAAATTTGTGTGGTATAGCTCCACGGATTTTCCCTCATTGCATCATTTGAGGCGATATGCTCTCCTAGCCACATTGCCCCACCACCTTGAGGCGCACCACCCATAGCTATGTATGCGTCATTGTTTGAAAGCTGCGTTTGTTTAAATGTGAGCATAAGGCGATGTGTTTTAAGAATAGTTAATGTCATACCAATGCTATTCACCCAGCCAGAATACGCCACCATATTGCCATAATTATAGGCATTCTCATTAGAGCGCACCCCATCATCATAGGACTTGACTTTTCCACCGCGTCTTTGTGTATTAATCTCTAAGCCATTTGAGGCAAATATCTCAAACTTTAGTCGAGAATTAGATTTGATAGCATAATTAAGCTTTAATCCCACGCCATAGCGAGAATTTGGCGCTTCAACACCATTACCACTTAATGCGGTATTACCCATTTCAAGTTCTGCTTCTGAATACCCCTCACTTGAGAAGCTATCAGCCTTTATTGATAGCTTTTTATCTTCTTCAGTTATCGCCTCTTCACTTTGTTGCTCTTCTGCAACTTTTGGTGGCTCTGTCACTTGTGTAGGCAAGGAAATATCAAGCATTTCTTCATCATTCATAGGGGCAACCTCGATTCCATACGCGCTCATCACCACACATACAAAACTCACAAAAAACACAAGTTTTTTCACTTTTTGCTCCCCATATTTGCTTAAATATATATTTGATTATATTGTCAAATCGGCATTTAAAGTATATCTTATAATGACCGATTCACTATGTAGAATCTTTTAATTATATAAAAAATTCTTTAAAAATTTTATAAAAATTTTATCGGCTTTAGCCTATACTAGCACTTTACATTCCAAGATTCCTACACAAAAAGGCTTATAATGTCAGCGTATGAGACAATTATCGGATTAGAAGTGCATGTGCAGCTCAATACTCAAACAAAAATTTTTTGCTCCTGTGCCACGAGCTTTGGCGATGAACCCAATAAAAATGTCTGCCCCACTTGTCTAGGCTTACCCGGTGCTTTGCCCACGCTTAATCGTGAAGCTGTGAAAAAGGCTATCGCTTTTGGCACAGCCATTAATGCCACAATCAATCAAAATTCTATCTTTGCGCGTAAAAATTACTTTTATCCCGATTTGCCCAAAGCCTATCAAATTAGCCAATTTGAAATTCCAATCGTAGGGCGCGGCAATATTGAGATTGAATGCAATGAGCAAACAAAAACTATCGGCATTACACGCGCTCACCTTGAAGAAGATGCAGGAAAAAATATCCACGAGGGGCAGCACTCAAAAGTCGATTTAAATCGCGCTTGCACACCTTTGTTAGAAATTGTCAGTGAGCCTGATATGCGTAGCTCTGATGAAGCCATAGCCTATCTCAAAAAACTGCATTCTATTGTGCGCTTTTTAGGTATAAGCGATGCAAATATGCAAGAGGGGAGTTTTCGATGTGATGCAAATGTCTCTATCCGCCCAAAAGGCGATGAGAAGCTCTACACACGCGTAGAAATTAAGAATCTTAACTCCTTTAAATTTATCCAAAAAGCCATTGAATACGAAGTAGAGCGGCAAATTGAGGCGTGGGAGAATGGCACTTATAAAGATGAAGTTGTGCAAGAAACAAGACTTTTTGATACAGCCAAAGGCTCTACACGCTCAATGCGGGGCAAAGAGGAGGCAGCAGATTATCGCTATTTCCCAGACCCAGACCTACTCCCACTCTTTATTGACAAAGCCCTTATGCAAGAGGGGCAGAAGATTCCAGAAATGCCCGATGAAAAAAGGGCGCGGTATGTGCGAGATTTAGGGCTTAAACCCTATGATGCGGGGGTGCTTACAGGTAGTCTTGAACTCGCCCTTTATTTTGAAGCAATGTTAGAATGCGGGGCAAGTGCTAAAGGTGCGCTTACTTGGCTTACCACAGAGCTTTTAGGACGCCTAAAGGGCGAAAATACTCTGCAAACCTGTGGGATTGCCCCTAGCACTCTTGCTACACTTGTCAAGCGCATTGAAGAGGGCAAAATCAGTGGCAAAAGTGCTAAAGAAATCCTCGATGTGCTTGTAGAAAAAGGGGGCGATGTCGATAGTCTCATAGATTCTATGGGATTAGCCCAGCTCAATGATGATGGGGCGATTTTAGCTGTCATTGAATCTGTGTTAAGTGCCAATGCCGATAAAGTGAGTGAATACAAAAGTGGCAAAGATAAGCTCTTTGGATTCTTTGTAGGGCAAGTGATGAAAAACGCCAAAGGCGCGAATCCTGCGCGTGTTAATGAGCTTTTAAAAGAAAAATTAAAGTAACAAGGCTATGCTTTATACTTTTATACCTCTCAAATCTTTTATGCAAAAGTATCAAACATTGCACCCAAAGCCAGAAAACATAGAATCTTTTGTGCAACATCTTACAACTTACTTTTCGCGCCTTGCAGATTCTAGGCATTCTCGCACAAGCGCGGAAGAATTTGAGAAAAATATCTTGCGTGATTTACTCCAAAACACCTTTGCTTATAACACCAACACGCGCGATAAAATCGATTTAGCCATTTATGAAGATAATGCGCCTAAAGTGATTTTTGAATGTAAAAGTTTGACAAATAAGAATGAATTTATTAATGGGGGGGGGGGTAAATAGACATTACTCGCAAGATTCACAAGAAAAGAGCTTAGAATCAAAAGCCTTTTATGAAAGTATCCTCTATTACCTAAGAGAGAGCCTCACGCATAAAAACAACAATATCACTCATATCATTCTTACCAACACGCGCGATTTTTATTGTATTGATGCGCAAGAATATAGCCAATTTGCCCATAATCAACGCATTATAAAAGCCTTTGAAAATTGCGAAAATAAAGAGGGCAATGACTCTAGCACCAAAAGATTCTATGATGAGCTAAAAGATATTATCTCCTGCCTTGATACCACGCTTAGTTACACACATTTTGCGCTTATAGAGGATATTTTACACGATAAAGATTTGCTGCCATTATTGTATGCGATTCTAAGCCCACAGGTGCTTTTAAAACGCAAGAGCTATATTGATGCAAACACGCTCAATACAAGCTTTTATAATGAATTTCTCTATATTCTAGGTTTAGAGGAAGTTACACAAGGAGCCAAGATTCTTATCACGCCTAGCAAAGTGCGACATACACTTTTTGATGCTCTATGCTGTGCTTTCGACTATGATAAGCAAAGCGATTTTGAATCTGCCTTTTCTTTGCTTGGCACTTGGAGTAATCGCCTCTTATTTTTAAGACTTTTAGAATCTATGCTACTTGAGTTTAAGCACATTGATAAGCCATTTTTAGATACACAAAGCATTAGTGATTTTAAGACACTGCACACCCTCTTTTTTGATGTATTAGCTCAAAGTGAGGAGATGAGAGATTTGACTTTGCCCAAGTTTTTTCAATCTATCCCTTATCTCAACTCAAGCCTTTTTGATAAAACCGCGCTTGAGAGGGAGGGCAAAGAAATCAAATCCCTAGAGAATAAGCCCCTAGCCCTTTATAAAGATTCTATTCTTTTTAAAGACAAATACCTTTATAATACCCTCAAATTAGCGCATACTGATGCAAGTTTGCCACTTTTAGAGTATCTCTTTAGCTTCCTTAATGCCTATAATTTCACAGCTACTGCGCAAGAAAGTCATCAAATCTATTATGACAAACTCATTAATGCCGCAGTGCTAGGGCTTGTCTTTGAAAAGCTTAATGGCTATAAAGAGGGCAGTTTTTACACGCCGAGCTTTATCACAAGCTATATGTGTAAGCAATCCCTGCAAAAAGTCGTGCTGACAAAGTTTAATGCTACTAAATCTTGGCAATGCACCACCCTAGAGGAGCTTAAGCACCAGCTTGATAAGCTCACAGATTCTAAAGTAGGCTACAAAGAAGCAAATGATATTTTTAACTCTTTGCGTATTTGCGACCCGAGCGTGGGCAGTGGGCATTTTCTCGTCTCTGCCCTCAATGAACTCATTTTTCTTAAATTTAGCTTAGGTATTCTCTGTGATGAAAATTATGAGCGACTAAAAGATATTACTTTACACATCAAAAATGATGAAATTATCGTGCGAGATTCTGCATCTAAGCTTTTTACTTACACCCTTCCCGCACACGAAAATATCGAATCTCATAAGATTCAAAAAGCACTTTTTTATAATAAAGCCATATTGATAGAATCTTGCCTTTTTGGCGTGGATATTAATCCCAATTCTTGCGAGATTACCAAACTCCGCCTTTGGATAGAGCTACTTAAACATAGCTTTTATAAAGATATTTCAAATAAGCGTCTAGAAACCCTCCCAAATATAGATATCAACATCAAATGTGGCAATAGCCTTGTGTCGTATTTTGATTTACAAGAGCACGATAAAAACAAAAGCAAGCCAAAAAGAGGCACATTTGCGTGGCTAAAAAATGACCGAAGTTTTGCTAGAAATTTTAAAGAAAAGCTCCTGCGCTATAATCACCTCGTGCAGAGCTATAAAGAAAAGCTCGGCAGCAAGCAAGAGCTTGAGCGTGAAATAAAAGAGATTGAGATATATTTTAAGAACACACTTGTGAATAATGGCTATCTTATGGAATCCTTAAAGGAACACCTTAACGCGTTTGTTTGTAGCTATGGCGATGAATGCTTTGATATGCAAACACCCTTTGGTATGGAGATGATTAAAATCATAAGAGAGGAGCGAAAAAAAGAAAATCCAGAACACCCCTTTAGATTCCAACCTAGTTTTGAAAGGCTAGAACCTAAGCCCATAGACAAAAGGGCTCAAGATTTACTCGCAAATGTCCACAAGGACTTTCTTGCTTTAGAATCTCTGCGTAAGGGCTTACGCGAAAATGAAAGCTTTGAATGGCGTTTTGCATTCCCCGAAGTGCTAAGCTTAGAATCTTTTGAGCAAAAGCAAAGCCGCATAAGCGCCCACAATACAAGCAAATACACCCAAAGCAAAGAAAAACTAGACATAAAAGATACTTTTGGGGATTTTGTAGGCTTTGATTTAGTCATTGGCAATCCGCCTTATATGCAAGTGCCAAAAGGGATTTTTAATCCAAATATTTATCCTTATAGTGAGGCTAAAGACAAAGGCAAACAAAATCTTTATAAAGTCTTTATTGAGCAAGGATTCAACTTAGCAAAGCAAAATGGCATTGTATCTTTTATCACTCAAAGTTCTATAATGTGTGATTTGTCCGCACAATACACAAGAGAATTGCTCCTTAGAGAGACTCAAATGCACTATTTTGTGGAGTTTAAGAAAAACCAAAAGCTTTTTACTAATGTAAGTCAAGGTGTTTGTATAATCGAATTTCAAAAAACAAAACCTAGTATCAATCAAAGCTTTAATATCGCTATCAATGTAGAATCTACAATGGATAATATAGACTTTGAAGCTATTAGCCAAGAACAAATTTTAGATTTCTTTCCACTCTATGAAATTCCGCTTATCAAAAAAGGCGAAATGCCTATCTT
>NZ_JAFLSB010000021.1 GCF_022511165.1 Helicobacter sp.
GAAAAGGAATTTGAGGGCTTTCCAAGAAGCGGAGCAACACAAAAAAGTTTTTTGCCTTATTATCGCTTAAAGCTTGATTTATTTTTAGATAGCAAACTTCAAAATGCTTATATTTAGATTCTGATATGCTGTGTTTATGTGATATACGAAAGCTATGGTATAAGATTAATAAATTGTGATTTTAAGCTCCTCTAAATACCATATCTTGCGATTTTATGCCGCAAAAGTTCCACACTCATTCCTAGCATATCACTTGCTCTATGCAAATCATTTGCACTCTCTATAAGAATCTGCTTAATAAGCTCCTTCTCTAATGTAGCGATAGTATTTTGCTCATCGCCTGACTTATTTTGTGCTACATTCGCACCACTAAATGCCTTTGTTCGGGATTCCAAAAATAAATCCTTTACCCCTATCTCATCGCTATCGCTCAAAATCCCCGCTCGCTCCACCACAGAGAGGAGTTCACGCACATTGCCATACCACTCATACGCTAAAAGTGCATCTTTGGCTTCTTGCGAAAAGTGTTTTTTGGGGAAATTATATTGCGCACATACAGATTCAAGCTTCCACTCACTCAAAGGCAGAATCTCCTCCTTGCGCTCTTTAAGCGGAGGTATGGGCAGGGGGATAGTTTGTAGCCTAAAAAACAAATCCTCCCTAAACTCATTTTTGGCAATTTTTGCCTGTATGTCGGCATTTGTAGCAGAGATAAAACGCACATCAATCTTAATAGGTTTTGAACTCCCTAGTCGCGTAAGTGTTTTTTCTTGTAAAACGCGCAAAAGCTTTGCTTGAAGTGCAAGAGGCATTTCCCCAATCTCATCTAAAAACACACTTCCACCATTTGCAGATTCTAAAATACCCGGCTTAGCGCTCGTAGCGTCTGTAAAAGCACCTTTTTCATAACCAAAAAGTTCAGATTCTAACAAATGCTCCGGAATTGCCGCCATATTGAGCGCGACAAAAGGTGCATTTGCACGATGAGAATGGCGATGTATAAAATGTGCAAATACATCTTTGCCTACCCCACTCTGCCCCAAAAGAAGCACACTCGCATCAGTCTTAGCAACCTTAAGCGCAAGAGCTTTGCTCTCTTCGAGTTTGGGAGAAGAAGCGATGAAATCTTTATCCTGTGTAGTTTTTGGAGCATTTGGCTTTTGTGCTTTATGTGTGATTTGCGTAGCCTTACGACTTCTCTGCAAAGCCTCAATAAGCTCCTCTATCTCAAAACCCTTCACAAGAAAATCTTTCACGCCCAAACGAATAGACTTAATCGCATTTTGCACAGACGCATTCCCCGTAATCACTATCGCCTCATATCGCCCATCAAGCTCTTGCAAAAAGCTTAAGCCATCCATTTGAGGCATATTAATATCAGTAATAATAAGCTCAAAGCTCTCATCAAGCTTTTTGAGTGCTTCTTTTGGATTCTTAAAACTCACAACCTCATATTCTGCATAATCCTCAAACGCAGTCTCTAGCGACTTACGATAGTTAATATCATCTTCTACAATGGCTATTTTCATACCTGCTCCTTTGCTAGGATATACATCATAATGCTTTTATTTACAAGCTTTGCTTTTACTCTTGTAGGGGCGACTTCAAGCTTTACACGTGATTGCAGGGCATTATCTCGCCCACTTGTATCCTCGCGCACATAGACTTTATGCTGCAATAAACACTCAAGCACTTGCTCTTTTTCTTGCTTAATAATAGAAGTAATAAAATATGCCATATCGTCCATAATAGGATACCTACTTGCATCAATCTCGCATTCCTCCACAACCTTATACCCCTTATGCGCTTGGTAATTCATTACGTGCGAAACGCGATATAGCTCACCTTGGGCAAGATTATCGCGACTAATAACTTTATATGAAATAAGAAGCTCCACCTCCACATCTTCAAAATCCTCATTATAAGGCAATGTATCAAGCGTATTTGCTCCATTAAGACTACCTATACTCACTATAAAGAGGAATAATATCCGCGCATAGAATCTTCCCCACATATCTACAATATCCTATCTCCCCTATTGTTTTTTGCGCTCATTTTACTCTTCACTCTTCATTTCCCTCGTTAGATTCATCATCTTGTTGCTCTTTAGGGCAGACATTAGCATATGCCACTTTATCTTTACCGACATTAACAATTTTTACGCCAGATGTATTGCGTCCTGCCTTTCTAATTGCCTCTGTATCCACCCGTATCATCTTACCCGAGCTTGTAAGCACCATCAAATCCATATTTTCATCATTAATATTAACCACACCCACAAGATTCCCTGTTTTTGAAGTAAGCTTTTGGACAATCACGCCCTTACCTGCACGAGATTGCAAACGATACTCGCCCACAAGCGTTTGCTTGCCAATCCCCCGCTCACTCACCACCAAAAGCTTATCTGTATCGCTCGTAATAGTCGTAGCTGCAATAACAAAATCTTTATCTGCTTTAAATGCAATCCCTCTCACACCACGACTCACTCGCCCAATCTCACGCAACTCATTAACCCCAAAGCGAATGCACATACCTTGATGAGTAGCAATAAATAATTCTTTCACGCTCACATCAACAATATGCGCCGTTACAAGCTCATCATTTTCATCAAGATTAATTGCTTTCACGCCCACACTGCGGATATTGCCATATTCTTTGAGATTTGTACGTTTGACAATACCATTTTTAGTAAAGAACACAAGCGATTTATCCTCATTAAAATCTGTGGTTGTAATAGTCGCCATAATTTTTTCATCGGGCTGAAGGTTAATGAGATTTACCACTGCCTTACCAATAGCGGTGCGCCCTGCTTCTGGAATCTTATAGACTTTGAGCCAATAGAGCTGTCCCCTATTTGTTACAAACATAATCGTATCGTGCGTATTTGCCACAAAGAAAGATTCAATAAAATCATCTTCGTGTGTATTGCCACTAATCTTGCCTTTTCCGCCACGATTTTGCTTTTCATAAGTTTTAAGTAATACACGCTTAACATAGCCTCTATGGCTCATTGTAACCACTACTTTTTCATTTGGGATTAAATCCTCTACCTCAATAGCATCATAATCCTCCTCAATCTGCGTGCGCCTTTTGGTGCTAAATTTTTCTTTAACCTCCAAAAGCTCCTCTTTAACGATACCCTTAAGCTTCTCCTCACTTCTTAAAATAGAATCCAAATAGGCAATCTGCTCTTGGAGCTGTGCATATTCTTCATTAATTTTATCGCGCTCCAAGCCTGTTAGTCGCTGTAAGCGCATCTCAAGTATGGCTTTTGCTTGTAACTCACTTAGCTTAAATTTGCTCACAAGTGCCTCTTTTGCCTCATCTGTATCAGCACAAGCACGAATAGTTTTTATCACCTCATCAATATGATCAAGCGCAATAATCAAACCCTCTAAAATATGCGCTCTTGCCTTAGCTTTCTCAAGTTCAAAAATGCTTCTGCGGATAATAATCGTCTTGCGATGTGCAATAAAAATATGCAATAACTCAAGGAGATTAAAAATCTTTGGCTCTTTATTATTAATTGCAAGGAGAATAATCCCAAAAGTGCTTTCCATAGTCGTAGATTTAAAGAGATTATTGAGTACAATTTCACTCATTGCATCTCTTTTAAGCTCAATCACTACCCTAATCCCTTCTCTATCGCTTTCATCACGCACTTCTGCAATACCATCAATGACTTTTTCCCTTGCAAGTTCAGAAATCTGCTCAACAAGCTTTGCTTTATTAACCTGATAAGGCACTTCATCAATCACAATCACATCTTTTGTCTTTGTTTTTTCAATATGCACCTTTGCACGCACGCGTATGCGCCCTCGCCCTGTGCGATAAGCCTCTAAGATTCCAGCCTTGCCATAGATAATACCGCCTGTTGGAAAGTCTGGTCCTTGCACAATATGAAGCACATCTTCCACATCTTGTGTATCATTATCAATCACATAAATAAGCGCATCAATAATCTCATCAATACGATGAGGCGGAATAGAAGTCGCCATACCCACCGCGATACCGCTTGAACCATTTACAAGCAGATTAGGAAATCTCGCAGGAAGCACATCGGGTTCATTGAGTGTATTATCATAATTTGGCACAAACTCCACCGTATCTTTATCAATATCGCGGAGCATTTCCTCACTTGCACTTGTCATACGCGCTTCAGTATAACGCATAGCTGCCGCACCATCGCCATCAATAGAGCCAAAATTACCCTGCCCATCGACAAGTTCAAGGCGCATTGAAAAATCCTGTGCCATACGCACAAGGGCATCATACACTGCTGTATCGCCGTGTGGGTGATATTTACCAATCACATCACCCACAATCCTTGCACTTTTTTTATAAGGGCGACGAGGAGAGAGGCTAAGCTCATTCATCGCATAAAGAATCCTCCTATGCACCGGCTTTAGTCCATCTTTTGCATCAGGCAATGCTCTCCCTACAATCACACTCATAGAATAATCAAGGTAACTTTCCTTCATTGATTCATCAATCTGTACATCTATGCTTCTCTCTTCTAATACGCTCTGCATTATCACTCCCAATTATGTTTTATAAACCGCGTATTCTAGCCTATTCTTGCTTAAAATTAGACTTATTTCTTAAGTAAATATAGTATATAATTTTGCATCTTTACAATAAGTGAGAATCTAATCACTAATGGACATTGCAGAAAAAACGATTCTTTTGTGTCTTATGGGATTTTTTGGCGCAATCACACCCGGACCTGATATGCTCCTTACGCTTAAAACTACTCTGCGCTTTGGTGTAATACAAGGATTAAAAGTATTGCTAGGTATTGCAAGTGGTTGGTGTCTTTATCTTGGGCTTATTTATGCAGGATTAAGTCAATGGCTTAATACTCCCATTACACAGCTCATTCTTAGCCTCATTGGCGGGAGTTATTTGCTGTATTTAGGCTTTTTAATGCTCACTATGAAAGCACAGCAATATGATTTAGGAGCATCTCAAAATATGCACAAAGATGGCTATATACAGGGATTAATTATTAATCTTTCAAATCCTAAAGCCATTTTATTTTTTGTATTTTTTAGTTACACCTTTTATTGATGAGAGTATGGAGCTTGGATTCATCGCGCTATGGTGTTCGCTTTTTGCTGCTTTTATATGTGTTATTATCTGCGCAAGTATCGCACGAAGTTACATCAATACACGCACTTTTGTTGTAATTGATAGAATCTGCGGATTACTCTTTGTGTGTTTTGCGTGGCTTTTGTGCTTTGAATTTGGCGAATTATGTATAAAAATTACAAATAACTTTTCCTAATAAACCTTTAATGTAGCATAAATCTAGATTTGAGCAAATATTATCCCATCACAAGCTAAAAATCATAGATTCGAGAATCTATGATGAAATGCCTATCCAGCCCTTAAGATAAGCCCTTATATTATGTGCGACATCGTCCCACTCACCCATTTTACTCTGTGTCATACATACAACAGATTCATACCACGGCGTTACTATACCATTTCCCCAACGCCAATCATAGCTTTTATGGAGCAATACAAGTGTATGCTTCCCCATACTCGCGCTCAAATGAGCCACCGCTGTATCAATGCTAATAACTATATCCATATCTTGAATAATCTCATAAGTATCGCCAAAATCATTCATTTCTTTTTGGATAATCTCATAATCATTGATTTTCTCACACGGCGCTTTATTTAGCGAGTAGATAGCTAGATGTTGGCTCAAATCTTGCAAAGCACTCATTAATATTTCAAGCGGAATGCTTTTATTTTCTGCCTCACTAAATTGCGAATCTGTGCTAAAACAAATGCCTATTTTTTTAATGTTTTTATCTTCAATAGTAGCGTTAGATTCTCTCTTATCTTTTTGTATTTGGAAAGGCATATAACGCAAATCCTCTACGCTTTTTACCCCAAGAGCTAAAGGTAAGGATACAAGCGAAAGAGCCACATCATATTGCCCTACTTCACTCAAACACGATGTGCAAGGAATATGAAACTTTGTAAAAAGAGGCACAAGGGATTCTTGCACGATTACGCATATTTTTTTAGCTTGTTGCTCTAAAAGTGGCAAAAATCGCGCAAACATAATACTATCGCCAAAGCCTTGCTCATAATACACAAGCACAGATTTATCTACAAAATCCGCTTTTCCTCCATTATATTGCCATAAAGATGTAATACCCTCTGGCAGCATTTTAGGAAGCTTTTTTCGCTCCTCATAGATTCTAAATCCCTCCTCAAAATGCAATCTTTTGAGCAAAAAATGCGCATAATTAATACAATAATGCGTCTTGTTTGGATTTAATGCAATAGCTTGGGTATATAGTGCAAGCGCGTGCTGTGGATTAGCATTTGCATAATTAAGGGCATTCGCATAATTAAATAAAAAATCGCTCTCATCTTTGTAATGCTCATAAATCGCGCTATACACCTGCACCGCCTCTTCATATAGCCCTATGCGCATATAAGTATGAGCAAGATTCACCCCCGCATCAAGATAGCCTTTGTTTAGGGCGCTAATATATAATTCTATGGCTTCTCCAAAATGCTTTAGCCCCACCTGCGCATTGGCGAGATTAAACATCGCCCCCAAATCATTAGGATCAAGCTTAATGGCGATTGTATAATGCTTTATTGAGCTTTGAGAATCCTCTATATCTGAATACGCTTTGGCAAGATTAAAATGCAAATGCGCACTCATCTGCATATTCTCATCACTCTCTAATAATATCTCAAGCTCTGTAATACACCGCGTAGGCTTACCCGCTCGGCGATAGGCTTCAGCAAGATTAATGCGATGATTTGGTTCTGTGGGCTCACATTGTGTAGCTTGAGTGAAATACTCTATTGCCCGCTCATAAAACTTAAGCTCAAGCATTATGATACCGGCTAGATTCCATATATCAGCACGTGTGCAGTCAATCCCTAAAATTTGAATACATATATCCACACATTGATGATAATGCTTTTGCTGATACAGCTGATATGCCATCTCCACTGCAGAGACGATATCAAAATTTCGTTGAGACATTTGCACCCTTTGATAACTAACTTTGATGTATTAAAGGGCTGAAGCAAAAAAAATGCCACCCTTGTTTAAAAAGAGTGGCAAAAGGGGTAAAAGAAGACTAGAATACTATACCAAAAATCACAGAGAATCGTTGGTAGTTGTTTTTAAAGTCTTTTGAGCGCAAATCATTTGTAATAATCCCTGCACTTGGTTCGCGTGAAGTATTCGTCAAGTCTCCCATTATGTATCGCACACCAAAGCTAAATACATTTGAGAATTTTATACCCGCGCCAAGCCCATACACGAGCCCTTGATAGATATTATCAACAGATGCATCATTCATAGTATCGCTTACATAGAAAGTATCGGTGATACTATGATACCCATAGCCTATCATACCTTGAATATAGTATGAATTCACCTGCACACCTAAAATCACAGGAATTTGTATGCCCCAACCATTAAAACCTACATCTGTCTTTACTGCATTCCCACCTGGAAGACTACTGCCTACAGCAGGGTCAAAGCCATTTGAATCCCCTGTGGATTTAAGATAAAGGGGAATAGTAATTTCTGTCCCAATATATGGGCGCACATTGCTTGCTGCTTTGATAGAAGTGATATAAAGAGAATATCCTAAATCTGCAGAATGTAGATTCAAATCTCCAAGTTTGCTATATGAGTATCCCACGTGCCCTTCATTAAAAAGATACCACCTTGCCACATTACCCGCTTTGGTAGAGCCATCAAGAATACTGCCACTTGCAAAACTCCCCGTGACTGTTTTTTTGGCATTTGTGAGTGATTGGGCATTGAGCTTGTTAGTAGAATTATTAGTTGTAGCACCAAAAGCTATACTAGAAGCCGCTACAAGCATTAGAAATACTTTTTTGAAGAAAATCATATCTTACTCCTTTGAGTGAAATAAAATGGCGTATCATACCACAATAAACCAACATCGACTTTAAAAGTATTCTTTTTAGCTAAAAACATCAAGATTCTAAATCAAATCTGCATAATGGAGCATTCTGCCATCTTATAAAATTTTAAGGCGTGATAATAGCAGTAGGAGATCGGTTTGTAGCGTGAAAAATCGTGCTTTTATAAAGCCTTGCATAATATTTCATAAGATTTTTTTGTACGATAGGTTCAATACTTGGCACAAACCACGCATTATTGCTTGTTACAATCACATATTGAGGATTATCGAGGTAAAATCCCTTATATGTGCCCTCATAACATATCGCATTTTTAAATCGCACACCTTTTATATCAAAATAGCCAAAGTTCTCTCCCGCACTAAATCCCCCTATGCCTTCAACAAACGCATTAATAACAGGAGCAAGGGGTGAAGGAATATACTCGCCAAAAGGCACAAGAAGCACCTTATCATAAAAACTTGCCTCTGCATTATCAAACTTAAAAGTGCTATTAAAATATAAAGCCTCCCCTTGTTTAAACTCCACACGCAATGCCCCAACGATAATCACAATATCTCTACTTAATGCTAATAATGTATCATAGGGCGCGAATCCATCAATCTCAAGCCAATCTAAGGGTGCATAAAACGCGCTCTCTGGCAATACCACAACATCATATCCCTCCTCTATTGCATTACGCACAGCTTGTATATGCCCTGCAAAAATCATCTTCATTTGTTCATTACGTGTTTTTATATCTTGATTCACATCACTTTGGATAAGCTTTATTTTGAGTGGCATTTGAGGCGGGGATTGTAAATGAGATGAAAAACTCTGCCAATCAAGCGCCATAACAAGGCATACTACCCCAAAAAGCCTCCACCACGATTGATATTTCACAAGTAGCCACAAGGCAAGTATTACTAAGGCAAAACTCAATTTATCTACCCCAATGTAGCTATAAGCAAACACGCTCTCAAGCACAATCCAATCAAAACCAAGAGGGGTAAGGAAACTTAAAAAAAATAAAAATGCAAAACGCACAAGGAGGCATTCGCACCATAAACCAATGTAAAATACAAAGCCAAAAAATATACCCACTAATACCACCACTATGGGAATAAACCAAGTTAAATCAAAGTATCGCATTCCCAAAGAAATCCAATAAAACCATAAGATTCCAATGAAAAACCCTACGCTAAATCGCCGATTTGCAGGTGTAAAAAGCACACTTGCGATACTTAATAATCCAAGAATAGTTGCTAAAAATAAAGGTATATCTGCAATAGCACATAATTGCAAAAGCCATTGCACATAAAAAGGCGAAGTAACTCCTAGCGCAAACACAAAAGAAATACTAAGCCATAAAAGAGTAGGCTTATAAGTGCTAGGATCACGCCACGAAAATGAAGTGTATGGAATATCAAGTAATTTTTGAGGCGAGAAAAAACAAACTTTTGATTGAAAAGAAAACATACAGACTAAATAAGAATCTTATTTGAAAGTCGTGCCACCATCAATGACTATTGTTTGTCCTGTCAGCCACGCACTTTGTGTTTCATCACAGAGGAAAAAAGCTGCTCCTGCAAGATCCTCTGGTGTCCCCATACGATTGAGTGGAGATTCTTCTTCTACTTTAGCTTTTACTTGCGCATAATCAGGAAAAGCCTTAAGTGCATCAGTATCAATAGGACCGCCACTAACTGCATTTACGCGTATGCCCCACTCGCCAAGCTCCATTGCTGCATATTTTACCATTGTTTCCACTGCATTTTTAGAATTGCCGTGTCCTGCATAATTTGGCATATACACAAGATTGCCAGTTGAACTAAGAGAGACAATCGCCCCGCCGCCAACTTCTTTCATACGTTTTGCTGCTTCCTGCGCGCCCACGACAAAAGCAAGCACTGTGGCTGTATAGATATTATTTAGTCCTCTAGGTTTGAGGCGCATAAATGGCGCAAAGCCACCTGCAACGCTTTTACCATAGATAATAGCATTAGAAACAAAAAAATCAACGCGTGAAAAATCTGCATCAATTTTCTTAAAAAGCTCAATATATTGCTCGGTTTCTAGGACATTGAGCGGATAGAATCTCGCCTTAATCCCATATTTACTCTCCACATCACTCGCAATTTTTGCTGCCTCTTCTTCATTTTTATTATAAGTAAAGGCGACATTCACGCCATTTTGAGCAAATTTATACAAAATAGCTTTACCGATTCCCCTCGTAGCCCCGCTAATTACGAGTGTTTTGCCTTTCATAAAATCTGCTGTGCAAGTCTGTGCATTCTTCATATTTTCACCTCATATTGTTCTAAGATTGTTTGTATTTTAGCCATATTTTCCTTAGAAGGTGGCACTAATGGCAGGCGATATTCCAAATTTTGCAATAATCCTGCTAAAAACATCGCCGCCTTAATAGGTATAGGATTGCTCTCACAGAAAAGAATCTTATTGAGTTCATAGAGCTTAGTATTGAGCTCATAGCTTTTTTGCATCTCTCCAGCAAGGGCAAAATGCGTGAGATTAGCTATTTCTTGTGGCATAAGATTACCAGTTACAGAAATCACGCCCTTGCCATTATTGGCTAAAATAGGAAAATTAATCGCATCTTCTCCGCTTAAAATAGCAATACTAGGCACTTCTGCGCCAAGTGCTACCACTCTATCCATAAGCCCTGCTGCTTCCTTAATAGCATAAATATGGGGATATTGCGTATGTAGGGCTTTTATGGTATCTATTTCTATATTTACGCCGGTGCGAGAGGGGACATTATAGAGCATTATAGGGATTTCAACCGCATTTGCCACTGCTTTATAATGCTCAAATAAGCCTTGCTGCGTTGGTTTATTATAATATGGACTTACACACAAAAGTGCATCAGCTCCACATTTTTGTGCAAAAAGTGCAAGCTCTTGTGCTTCGCTTGTAGAATTACTCCCTGCTCCTGCAAGCACTTTTACATTGCTTCCTTTGCATATTTGCACTGCAGATTCTATACATTCCATATGCTCTTTGTGTGAGAGTGTGGCAGATTCACCTGTTGTCCCCACAGGCACACAAGCGTCCATTCCATAGGCGATTTGTCGTTTTATCAATCTCTCATAACTTTCAAAATCAACCTTGTTATTTTTAAAAGGAGTGATAAGCGCACTCATTGCTCCAAAAACCATACCTATCTCTCCTTGTCTGTATCTTTGAGGATTACCACACTAAGGGAATCTTCCACAAAATATCGGTTTGCCACTTCTTTTATTTGCTCTATATTTAAAGCATTAATATTTCGCTCATAAGAAAGCAGGGGCATAATATCCCCGCGCACCAAATAGCTTCCAAAAAGGTTAGCCACCGATGAAGAGCTCTCAAGACTATAAATAAAACTCGCCCTTGTGTTAATTTTTACCTTTTCAAGTTCCTCTTGAGAAATATCGCCCTGCTTAATGCGCTCCAAGATTTTATAGATTTCTTCCTCGAGTCTCTCTGCGCTTACACCCTGCTTTGCTGTAGCAATAATCAAAAACACACCCTCATCTTTAAGTTCCATATTGTACGCATAAATACTTGTTGCAATTTGCTGTTTATCGATGAGTTCAGTTTGAAATATACTTGATTTTCCAGCACTCAAAATCTCACTTATTGCGCTTAGAGCAACTTGATCTTTACTTAAGAAATTAGGAATTTTATAACCCATAGCAAGATATTCAAGCTCTGAATCTTTTTTGACAATGCTTCGCCTTATGCCATCTTGCTTAGGCTCTTTAGCTGTTACTTCAGGGATTGGTGCATTATTTTTCAACACCCCAAAATACTTCGTAGCAGATTCAAATACCTCATTTGGCGTAATATCCCCACTCACAAGCACAATCGCATTTTGTGGCTGATAAAAAGTGTGATAAAAAGAGACAATATCCTCAATACGCCAACTTTGAATATCCTCCATAAAACCAATAGGTGTCCAATGATAAGGGTGATAGATAAAAGCAGTATTAAAAAAACGAAAATACAAATAGCCCATAGGAGAATTATCTGTGCGCCACAATCGCTCTTCTGCGACAACATTGCGCTCTGGAGCAAACTCCTCATCTTTAAGCAAAAGATTACTCATAAGTTCAGCAAAAAGCTCTAAGGACTTATCAAGATTGCCCGCACTTGATTTAATGAAATAGCGCGTATAATCAAAACTCGTAGAAGCATTACTTACACCACCAAAGCCTTTGACAATCTCATCAAACTCTCCGGCTTTGAGATTGCGCGTGGATTTAAAGCTCAAATGCTCAAGCATATGCGCAATACCGCTTTTTCCCATTACCTCATTGCGACTACCAACTTTATAAAACACATTTGTTTCAATTACCCCGCTTTGATTATCAAGTGGCACAACTACAATTTGCAAACCATTCTCAAGCGTCTTTGTAAAGTGCTTAGGCAAAGCACTTGGAGTAAAAGTTTGAGGGCTTATTATTTGAGAAATGCTCATTAATACTCCTAAAATAAACTTCACAATCTACTCTTTTTGAGAATCTACCCTATCTATTTGAGTGATATTTTGATTGTCTTGCACCTTAGCATCATTATCTGTTGTAGTTTGAGAAGTAGGATTTTGCAAATTATTTGTATAAGAAACATTTGCGTTTGCCACGCCACTCTCTGTATGTATTTCTAAGAGGGATTTATTGCTCTCTTCTAGCTTTGATGCAGATAATGCAAGTAGCTCTTGTTTGCTTTTTCTACCACGTTTTTTAGGGGCTACCTCACCCTCATTTGATATTGCTTTTTGTGGGCTTTTGCGCTTCTTAGTATTTTTTATTTTGTTTTTAGTTTCTGTGGTTTTTGATTCTTTGGTACTTTTAATTGCATTTTTACTTTGCTGTGTATTTTCTATATTTGTTGCATTTTTTGGCTTTCTGCCACGCTTTTTGGGAGCTATCTCTTGTGATATTTCTTTACTTTGTGCTTCTTTGCCCTGTTTTTGTGCAGAATCTACTTTTGGTGCATCTGTCTTAGATGCTTTTATCGCTCTAGCACCTTTTTTTGATTGATTGAGTATATCATATCCTATCGCCTCGCTAAGTACATTAAAACCATCTGCTCTTAAAAGCTGTAATAAGCCCTCATTAATTTCTCTACATAACTTTGGACCTTGAAAGACTAATCCACTGAAAACTTGCACAAGCGATGCGCCAAGCTTAATACGCTCATACGCCTCCTCTGCATTATCAATACCCCCAACAGAAATAAAAGTAGTTTGACCAAAAAACGCCTCACTTAAAATCTTTAACACCTCTTTTGATTTTTGTTTCAATGCACTTCCGCTCACGCCCCCGCTTTGCTTAGCACCATTTAACACACTATAATCAGTTGTTGTATTTGTTGCAATCACACCATTTGATCCATACTTAATACTCGCTTCCACAACTTTCAACATTTCAGCCTTATTCATATCAGGAGAGATTTTTATAAAAAGCGGTTTTTGTGTGTGTGAACGTGCCATTAAAAAGAGTTCTTGTACGAATTTAGCATTTTGCAAATCGCGCAAATTAGGTGTATTGGGCGAAGAAAGATTAAATACAAAATAATCCCCCACCTCCAAACAATCAAGCAACACATTTTCATAATTTTTGAGTGAATCTTTTGGAGCAATAATCTTATTTTTACCCACATTAATGCCAATTGGGATACTATAAGGATAGATTTTTTTTAATCGAGAGGCAACTTTAAATGAACCTTGGTTGTTAAACCCCATTTCATTTTGCAAACTCTTCTCTTGGACATATCGAAAAAGGCGGGGTTTTGGATTGCCTGTTTGGGGAGCTTGAGTGATTGTGCCAATTTCTAAAAAGCCAAACCCTAGCGCAGATAATCCTTTTATCATAGTTGCATTTTTGTCAAACCCAGCCGCTAATCCCACAGGATTATAGAATCTCATACCTGCTACTTCTGTATATAAACTCTCATCAAACACACAATGTTGCGAAACGACATAATCTTGCACCAAAGGGAGTGACACGACATTTTTAAGTGTCCATTCCGTAAAACTATGCACTCTCTCTGCATCAAACTTAAAGAGATAAGGAGAAAACTCCTGATATATTGACATAAGACACCTCTATGTATATTAAAATTTTGGAGACCAATATAAAGTATTATTGTAGCAAAAAAAATAAACCTAAGGTTTTGATGGTGGAGTGTAGGGGGGTCGAACCCCTGACCTCAACGCTGCCAGCGTTGCGCTCTCCCAACTGAGCTAACACCCCAAAGCCCTACGCGAACCTAAGATTCTGCCTTGTTGTTACTTAAAAGATTCTGATTTAATTCATTGTAATGTTTAAGATACACTTCATGCATTTGCTCTTGGAGCTTTTCATACCATTGCTCATCATCAAAATCAGGTGTGAAAGCCTCCATAAGCACCACTCTTGCCTTATTTGATTGAATGGAGATAGGGGAGCTATTATAAAGTTTGCGCGTATTAATAAGCACTGCGGGTTGGATTCTAAGCTTTAACTTAGAAGCAAGAATCTTTGCTCCTGATTTAAAGGGCAAAAATTTCTCCTCCCCCTTGCTCCGTGTGCCTTCAGGGAAAATTGCTATAGGGCGGTTTTCTTCAAGATGCCTCTTTGCCTCTTTGATGAGATAAACGATGCTTTTTTTATCTTCCCTATCAATAAGTATCATATCGGGGGCTTTAAGTGCGTGCCCATAGAGTGGAATCTCCCCAAGCTGTTTTTTTGCTACCCAACAAAGATTTGAAGGGTGATAAGCTTCAAAATAAATAATATCTGTTACGCTTTGGTGATTCATTACAAGAAGTTGCGCATCTTTGTCATATTCGCCAATACGCTCTACTCCTAATCCATTCAAAGAAAAAAACCAACGGCATTGTCTCCTTGCCCACCTGCCATTATTTCTACCACGAGTGAGATATATTTGCACGATAATAAAAGGCAAGTATATTGCAATAGAGAGAGTAGCCACTATGGCTCTAATTTTTGCTAACATATTCTTTCCTTATCCAACCAACTTTGGATTCTATCATCACCTTGTAATATTCCTCATATTCACCAATAATTGCCACGCGCGTAGGTGTTTTAATCACTTCCATAATCGTAGAATTACGCGTGGGGATAATGCTCACATTTGCCCCAGCTTGTGCTATGCCTGAAGTTGCGCCAAAAAACACATTATAGCCAAGCACCAAAAGAAGCACGCCTAGCACAGCAAGGCTCACTTTGCGCACTCTTTTAAACACAATCCACACAAGCACAACAAAAACAATAAGTCCGCCAATAAGGAGATTCTTAAAGATTAAAATCGTATTGCGTGGCTTAATATCCCCGCTCTCATCAGTAATATTTTGTGCAAGATGAATAGGCAATGAAATATTAACAAACTGATGCTGTGTGAGATTAAAATAATCAAAAGAGAGGGAGCGAATGGATTTATCAAGTACAACATAATAAATACCATATGTTGTATTATCAATCACTTTACTATTTTCTAAGCCCTGCTTTGGATATTTGGCAATTTTCATTGCATTTAAAACCGCACCCTTGCTTTCAAATTGAAAAATCACAATATTATTGTTTTCATCATATTCTTTTACACGATAATCCACAACCTCAAAATTATCAGCAATAACAGAAATATAATTTGCATTGCTTGATAGCTCAACAGCTTGAAAAGTCGCGCCTTGTGCTATAACCTCCTCTTCATAGCTCCCATCAGCAGAAAGCACCTTAATCGACAAAGGAGGAATGATTACATTTTTACCAGTAATGTTATACACATAGGTATTCAGTAGCACGCCATTGCTACTACTTTGCCAATTTGCATTTTTGCTTTTTAAGACGACATTGTTTTTTGCACTTAAATCAAGCAATTGTGTATCCACAAGCTTCGCACCAGAAAGCAGGGTAAGGCTATATTTAACTTCTATATTTTGCCCGACATACAAACTTGCATCTGTGCTAGGAAACTGCACATTTACATAAGCAATCTTTGGAGTAACATCTGTCTTTGTATCTCCTAAAGCATAACTTAAAGATAATAACAAGCCCATAAAAGCATATTGCAATCTTTGTAGCATCATTCTCCCTCAAATTGGAATCCGCAACAAATTATCTAGCATTGCTATACCATCGCGGCTACCAAGTATATCCTTAATCGCTCTTTCAGGGTGAGGCATTAAACCAAATACATTTTTGTTTTCATTACAAATACCAGCAATGCTCCCTACCGAGCCATTAGGATTAGCCACATACTCAAGCAGAATCTGTCCCTTTGTGCGAAGATGCTCTAATCCTATCTCATCGATAAAATAATTACCATCAGCGTGAGCAATGGGCAAAGTAATTTCTTGATTTGTGGCATAAGAGTGCAAAAAGGCATTGTCTCTATTAACTACTTTGAGGATTTGCATTTTTGAGATGAAGTGCAGATTCACATTGCGTTTTAATGCACCGGGCAAAAGCCCTGCTTCACAAAGAATCTGAAAACCATTGCAAATACCAAGCACATAGCCACCAGATGCAGCAAAATCCCTAATTGCTTTCATAATGGGCGAAAATTGTGCTATTGCTCCACATCGTAAATAATCCCCATAGCTAAAACCTCCGGGTATGACAACAAGATGTGAATCCTTGGGTAGCTCCTCATCTTTATGCCACACGATAGATGTTTTTGCACCGAGCATATCAAAGGCATATTGTGTGTCAAACTCGCAGTTTGTCCCCGGAAAGCGGATAATAGCCACATTCATTACATAATCTCAATGCGATAATCTTCAATAACAACATTGGCAAGGAGTTTTTCGCACATATCTTGCACGATGGCATACGCCTTTTGAGAATCGCTCTCTTGCAAGTCTAAAATAATCTCTTTTGAGAGTTTTACGCCCTGCAAACTCTCAAATCCATTCGCATTCAATGCGTGATAAATAGCCTTTGCTTGAGGATCAAGCACCCCTTCTTTTAAACAAATAAGAACCTTTGCCTTCATCATTATCCTCTATGCCAAAATACGGCGCAAAACTTCTTCATAGGCAACTTTCACGCTTCCTAAATCTTGCCTAAATCTGTCTTTGTCAAGCTTTTGGTTGGTATTTTTATCCCAAAAACGACAGCTATCAGGGCTAATCTCATCAGCAAGAATGATATTCCCCTCGCTATCGCGCCCAAACTCGAGCTTAAAATCCACAAGCTTCAAATCTCTTTTATCAAAAAATGCCTTAAGTATGTCATTAATCTTACGCGCCTGCGCTCTTAGAATCTCAAGCTCACTTCGCGCTTTGATTAAACCTAGAATCTCACAATGCTCATCATTTATCAGCGGATCGCCAAGCGCATCATCTTTATAATAAAATTCCACAAGCGCATAAGGGAGGATTGTCCCCTCTTTGATACCCAAACGTTTTGTAAGTGAACCTGTGGCGATATTGCGCGTAACCACTTCTATGGGGATAATAGAAACTTTTTTGCAAAGCATCTCATTTTCGCTTAACTGCTCTATAAAATGCGTTTTAATCCCCTCTTTTGCTAAAAGCGTAAAAAGCAAAGTGCTAATACGACAATTTAATGCGCCCTTGCCAGATTCTGTGCCTTTTTTTTCTGCATTAAAAGCTGTCAAATCATCTTTAAATACTGCGATAAGCGCATTCTCATCACTTGTTTCAAAAAGTTTCTTGCCCTTTCCTTCATATAACATTGCTTTCTTTTCCATTATTTCCCGCCCTTACTCTTTGGATTAGCGCCTATTACATTCCACGCTCTCAACACATCAATCGCGCTTTTAAGCTGAATATCTTGCTGAATCATAGCATTTGTAATGGTTTTTTTATCCTCATTTTCAGTCTTTGCCTTTGCATTTGGCACATTAATCTTATCAAGCTCTCCTTGCAAATGCCTTTTTAAATCTGATTCTTTAATGCTAAAATTATTTTCATTTTCAGGCGCAGCACCCGGATATATCACAATATCAGGCGTAATGCCCACTGCTTGAATCGTCCTTCCACTTGGAAGATAATATTTTGCAGTAGTAAGCTTTAAGCCCTCATTTTGATCAAGCTGCATCACCGTTTGCACACTACCCTTGCCAAATGTTTGTTCTCCAATAAGCACAGCGCGTTTATGGTCTTGTAATGCACCAGCGACAATCTCACTTGCACTTGCACTTCCACCATTAATAAGCACCACCACAGGCAAATCAGCATAAGGTGCACTTTTAGCTTTGTATTCGATATTTTCGCCCTTTGCACGCCCTTTTTGTGTAACAATTACACCACTTTTGATAAAAAGTCGGCTCAAATCAACAGCTTGATCAAGCACTCCACCGGGATTATTACGCAAATCAAGCACAATACCCTCAACTTTGCCAAGCTGTTTAAGCTCACTCACTACATTGCGCACGACATTTTTATCAAATGAAGAGATGCGCACATACGCAAAATTGCTTCCTTCAATTTTGCGCACTTTTACAGAATCTACTTTAATAATATCACGCACAATACTAAAAACAAGCGGTTTTGATTCGCCCTTGCGCACGATTGTAAGCTCTACTTTTGTGCGAGGCGCACCACGCATAAGATTCACCGCATCATCAATGCTCATATCAATTGTGCTTTTATCATTCACTCTTAAAATCACATCACCACTTTTAAGTCCTGCTTTATCTCCGGGTGTGCCATCAATAGGCGCAATAATCGTCAAAGCTCCATCTTTTAAACCAACGGTAATACCAATGCCTCCAAACTCGCCATCAGTATTAGCGCGTAAATCATCAAATTTCTTTTTATTGAGGTAATTTGAATGTGCATCAAGATTACTCAAAAGCCCATCAATTGCCTTATCTACAATTTCATCAAAACTCAATTCATCAACATAATTCTCTTCAACAATCGCCATAACACGGCGCAATTTTTTAAAAGATTCTAGCTTATTGCTCTCTTGCACCTTTGGTTTGGCTTTTTGTGTCTCATCAGCCATCAAACCCGCAAATAATGCTGAACTCACTAATAATGAGATGATGATACCCGATAAAACCACTCGCGATTTATTCATCATTGTTGCTGCCCCTTTGTTGATTGCAATAAAAATTAAAGCAAGATAAAGGATATTATTCTATCTTAAAAAGATATATGTATCCCTAATATTCTCAAGTTTCTTTCAAGAAAAGTCAATACAATGCAGAAAATACGCCTTTGCTAAGCGATTGCGCTTAGAATCTCCCCACATTTTTGTTATTTATATGATGAGTTAAGAATGTGAGATTCTAAAATTTTTACAAAAATGGCAAAATGTATAAAATCTTAGAATCTAGAATCTAAGCTAAAAAATATTTTTTAATCTTTCTTTATCGCAAAAAGAAAAAGGGCTTATCCTCTCCCCGCTCCCCTTAGCAATAAAGTATATCTTTAATTGCATTTAGACTAATGGCGCACAAAATGCGATACTTTGAAAGAGTCGTCGGGTGGGGGGTATATTAAGGAGCAGGGGCGACTTCACATTTGTGCAAAGCACCAATCCATACTTGTAAATTTAAGCCCCTCCCCCTTATAAAAAAAGAATCTAGTAAATTTGGTTTAGAATCTAGAATCTTTTGCAAACTCTGCTTTTGCGCCAATTTACGCTTTGTGATTTTATAGCGCACAAAGCCTACGCCCTAAGCAACCTCCACACAGCCACACAAGAAGCACAGCACATTATACCTAGAATCACTATTGCTATACAAAAAGAATGCAGATAGATTGAGAGTGCCTCATTGCCAAGCTCTGCAAGATTTGCACTTGCAATCATAGAAATATACTCTCCTCCTAATCCTGCTGTATTGCACATTATGCTAATAAAAATAAACATTAAAGCACCATAGAGTGCCACGCCCACAGCTTCGCTCCCCAGCCGAGCAGAATTTAGCACACCCGCTGCAAGTCCAGCCTTACTCACATCAACGCTACTTAGGGCGAGATTATCAATACCTCCAGCGTGTAGTCCCATTCCTATGCCGATAATAAAAAGAAGTAAGAGTATGAGGACAAGCTGCCATTGTGATGTGGCAAAAAACACAACAATAGGGAGAATGATTAAGCCAACGCTCATCAAAAGCGACATCATAAGGGCAAGTCTTTTTGGATTCCACCCATTATTTAGCATTTTTGAAACAAGTATTGGGCAAAAGAGCATAGGCGTGGTGAGTGCAAGCATATATAAGCCAGAAATTGAAGCACTTAAGCCAAAAACTGCCTGCAAAAAGCTTGGAAAATAAGTCAAAAGCACCACAAAGCTAAAACCTGCAATGATAGTAACAAGGCTAAAGCCGAAGAATTTTTTATTTTTAAGCACCTCAAAATCTAAAAGTGGGGCTATACCCTTTGTGCGTAGAGATTTTTGCTGCCATATCAATGCACCTGTAAAAAGGATAAAAGCAATTAAAGCGATAAGGGTTTGGGTATCAAATTGAGCCAAAGAAGTAATACATATCATAAAAGAAAACAGCGAGGCGATAAACAAGAGCGCACCTATGCAATCAAAAGGAGCTTTTACCTCACTATTTGGTATATCTTTTGGCAAAACAGGGCTCAGACACAATACAAGAGCTAAAACAATAAAATGAAAGGCAAAAATAGAACGATAAGAAAGAGTAAAACCTGCAATAGAAGTAGTCGCAAAAGCATCAATGAGTAGCCCAGAAATCGTGGGTCCAAATGTAATCCCAAGCCCTGCTGTACTCCCAAAGAATGCGAATGCCTTTGCCCTCTCCTGCTCCTTGAAATTTCTAATAAGCAAACTCGCCCCACAAGCAAATACACTCGCTCCTCCAATACCTGCTAAAGCACGAGCTATATCTAAGATAAATAAATCTTGTGCCACAATAGAGAGCAAAGAACCAAGCACATAAATACATACGCCAAGCAAAAGACATCTTCTTGCACCAAATGTATCCGCCATTGCACCCCAAATCAGCGTAAAACTTGCAAAAAACAAATTAAACGCATTTACAACCCATTGCAAAGCCATAGTGTCATCGCCTAATTCTTGTGCGATAAAAGGGAGGGCAATAGCTGTCCCAGAAATCGAGCTTGGCACGACAAAAACCGCCAAAAGTATGGTTAAAAGTAGTAGAGATGTATTTGTTTTCATTAGGCTTCTCCTTTTTCTTTAAGATTCATAACAGGAATGCTTTAAAGGGCGGTGCAAAATCACGCCATTATCCCATAGTATCTCCTCGCTTGTATTGAGAATTATGCAAGGCAGTATCGAAAATATCTCTTGAAGCAAAAACTTCGTCTCAATTTCAACTAGATTTCGCCCCATACCCAAACTGCAAGTGTAATTTGTTTTCTCTAATAGTGTGTAAAAGCGGAATTACCAAAAACAAGTTAGTCTATAAATATTCTATTATTTATAGAAATAGCTCTTTTTAAAGTAAAAATAATAAAAGATTAAGGGGAAAATCTGCAATTAAATTAATACCCTCTAAATTGCTACGCGATACACAATCTATGTAAGGTTAGGAAATATTAATCAAGCCTTAAGGATTCTAGACTTAAATCAATAAAAATTTGTTATGCTATTTTCATTTGTAAAAAAACGCGCTCTTTTTGTTCCAAGTTTAAAGCAAGCATTACTTACAGCGCTATCATTAATAATATCTCTCTCTTGCACATCACAGAGAAAATCCTGAATCACATTACGATTAACAAAAACAGGCAAATAACCTTCACCTACCCTACTCATAAGCCCTAAAAATACGCCTTTTTTATCATAGAATGCTCGTCCATAGGTAAATTCCTCATACGAATCTCGCTCCATTTCAAAGCCATATATACGCTCTTGCTTACGCGAAAAATCATAATATGAGGCGAATTTTTCAAGCTTCATACTTCGAGTATCAAATACAAACGCACTATTAAGATAAGGATAAAATGCTTCGGTATGCTTGGTAATAAGCGCATTTGAGGCAAATACATCTATGCCAAAACGCTTGTAGATTCTATCTTGGTAATATGTTTTATCGCGCAACTGACAAAAGCTATCTACAAATTGTGTTGTTTTTAAAAGCGCAAGTCCTGAATCCAAATCAAGCGCCTTAATGCTCAAACTCGCCACGCACATCATATTTGCATTAAGATCATCTTGCATTTTGGCATAGATGACTTTAGGGACAACCTTGCCATTATATACCACCTCTGCAGAAGTGATGTAGAATCCATTTTGGAGCAATGTCCCAAACCCCTTTCTAAATGAGCCATCGTGAAATGAAGTCTCTATAATAGCCGTGCTATAAATCCACTGCGGTTGGGTAGGTAAAGTCATATCCTTAGGGTGCAAAACGCCCTGTGCTGTATCTTTGACTTTTGTTTGCTTATCTGTTTGTGCAGGGGTGGCTTGCGTTTGTTTAGAATCTGCATCTGCTTCTAATGATTGAGGAATGTTCATAAAAAGCTTTTGTGGGCTTTCATAGCCCTCCATTACTGCCTCTACTGAATCTTCAGAAGCAGTAAGCAAGGGAGTATATCCTATACATACCATACCCCATACACATAAGCGAAAAACACCCTGCTTAAGCACCCTACATCCCTTTTGTTCAAAAATTGTTAAGTTAATATCGGTAAAATCCGCGCACTTTTTTATACCCCATAAAGTCCTGATGATTGAAGGAGAAAAAATGCAAGAAGAACTAAAAGTATATGACATCAAACAAGAAGAATTAGAAAAACTCAAATATGCACTTATAGAGGTAAGCAAACCAAGCGGAGAATCGCTTGGAGTAATGACTTTAAAGCTTTTTATAGAAGCTCCACAAAATGTTACAAATTTCGCCACTCTTGCCCAAAGTGGATTCTACAATGGACTTACCTTTCATCGCGTGATTCCTCATTTTGTCGCTCAAGGTGGCTGCCCTGTGGGTAATGGCACAGGAGGTCCGGGCTATCGCATCAAATGCGAACTCAAAGACAATCCACACAAACACACAAGAGGTGCGCTCTCTATGGCTCACGCGGGACGCGACACAGGAGGGAGTCAGTTTTTTATCTGCTTTGCCCCACAGCCTCATCTTGACGGAGAACACACGGTTTTTGGCAGAATCGACATCAAAGATAAAGCAAGTCTTGCCGTGCTTGATGCAATCAAAGAGGGTGATATTATTAAAAGTATTACCATTTATGAATCTCTGCCTCAATCTTAAAGAAACAAAAAGAATAAAGCGCCTAGAATGAAACACTTACTTCCTCTCACGCTTATCACAAGTTTGCGATTTTTTGGGCTTTTTATTGTGCTACCTATTATCGGGCTTTATACTGATGAGTTTCAAACAAGCGCATTTCTTGCAGGACTTGCCGCTGGAGGCTATGCGCTGACACAAATCATATTTCAAACACCCTTTGGAATCTTAAGTGATAAATACAACCGCAAACATATCGTTGGCATTGGCTTACTCATCTTTTTGATTGGCTCTTTGGTATGCGCATTTTCTTCAAGTATTACAATGCTTATCATTGGGCGATTTTTGCAGGGTGCGGGAGCGATTGGTGGGGTGGTAAGTGCGCAAATTGCTGATTTGGTGCGCGAGGAGCAACGCAATAAAGCAATGGCAGTAATGGGAGCTGGAATCTTTACAAGCTTTATACTTGCGATGTTTTTAAGCCCTATTGTCGCAAGTCATTTTGGGCTAGAAACCTTGTTTCTTATCACAAGTGCGCTCTGTGTGCTTTCTCTTATTATCCTCTACACAAAAGTGCCTGATACACCGCGCGTAAAATATCATTTTAATGAAAGCAATGCACAAAATATCCTTACTGATAAGAATCTTCTCATTATGAATTTGAGCGCATTTTTGCAGAAGTTTTTGATGATTTTTGCCTTTGTGTGCGTAAGTATTACACTCACACATCATTTTGGTTTAAGTGAAGATGAGCTTTGGTATATTTATGCTCCTGCTGGGATTGCTGGAGTTTTTGCTATGGGTCCCTCATCGGTTTTTGCACAAAAAAAGGGGCAGTTTAAAGCTGTAATGCTTGCAGGTATCTGTGCATTTGTATGCTCATATTTCCTAATGGCATATGCAATGAGTCACAATGAGCTTATTGTCTTTGGCATTGCAGTGTTGATTTTTTTTATGGGATTTGCCATTCACGAGCCTATTATGCAATCTCTTGCAAGTCGCTATCCAAAGGCACATCAAAAAGGTGCGGCACTTGGTGTTTTCACAACACTTGGATATGCAGGAAGCGCACTTGGGGGTATCTGCGGCGGGTGGCTTTATGAGGAAGTCGGGCTTTTTGCCCTTTCGCTTGGTATTGCAGGAGTGTGTATTATATGGGCGATGCTTTTAATGATATTTTTAAATAATCCCAAAAATCATAAAAATATCTATCTCCCCTTAGATGAATCTCCTCGTTTAAATATTCTCGATAAACAACAAGGCGTCATTGAATGGTATATAAATCAAAGTGAAAATATTGCTATTATTAAATATGATGATACGCTTATTCACAAAGAGCAGATTCTTACTCTTATTGACAAAAAGGAAGTAAATGGAGCTGTATGAAAAAATTATTATTGCAAGTGCAATGGGGCTATATCTCTGTTTTCTTATTTATCAAAACAGAGATTATTTTGTAAAAAATCCCCGCTCAAAAGCAAAAAATGACAAAAAAGATAATACAGAATATGAAACAATAAAAATAGAGACAGAAGATAAAAGCGATGCTTCCATAGAGATTAAGATTCCAAAAGATAAAAAAGATAACAATAGTAGAAATGGTCATTGCAAAGTGAAGCAAGTAGAAACAAAATATGGTAGTATTTCTGTTAAAACACCAAGAGATAGAAATGGTAGTTTTAATCCTATAATAATTGAGAAAGGTCAAACTAAACTTACTG
>NZ_JAFLSB010000022.1 GCF_022511165.1 Helicobacter sp.
CGGAGATAGCCGCACTCAAAGTAGTCTTGCCGTGATCCACGTGCCCGATTGTTCCCACATTTACGTGAGGTTTGTTTTTCACAAACTTTTCTTTTGCCATTTTGTTCTCCTCAACTCAAATTTTATTTTAGAATCCTTAGCAAAGCTCTTTAGGGATTCTATACCTTAAAAACTGGAGCCCATAAGCGGGATTGAACCGCCGACCTCTTCCTTACCAAGGAAGTGCTCTGCCACTGAGCTATATGGGCAAAAATAACTATGGAGAAAACCTTAACTTTAAGAAAAGCGAAGATTCAGCTCCCAGTATGGAGCGGGAAACGGGGCTCGAACCCGCGACCCTCAGCTTGGAAGGCTGATGCTCTAGCCAACTGAGCTATTCCCGCAAACTTAAATTAAAAACTATTTTGACTACCACCTGCCTACTTCAATTAATCTCAAGTCAAAGTGGTGGTGAGTCGTGGATTCGAACCACGGAAGTCGGAGACAGCAGATTTACAGTCTGCCCTCGTTGGCCACTTGAGTAACTCACCAAAAATAATTACAACACTGGTCAAACACTGAAAGCAATATGCTAGAGTGCAAAAAATGGAGCTGGTTAAGGGACTTGAACCCCCGACCCTCTGCTTACAAGGCAGATGCTCTACCAACTGAGCTAAACCAGCATTTGTGTTGCAAAAGTTACAAAAAGGGATTAAATTTTAGAATAAAAGCCCACGATTATATAGATTTTATCTTATTTTGTCAAGATTATAACCCTTTAATTCACCCTTGTCATTTTACAAATCTCCATTTATTCATAATTATTCACAATTTCACAACAAAAATTACCTCTCTCCCTCGTAAAAATATAACAAAAAGTGATGGGTACCACAAAATACGCAAGAATTAAGATAATGCCTTATAGAATTTTAGTTAAAGCTGGAGGTTTGCATTGGGATTTTAAACCTCTAGATTAAAATAATCCCGATATGCTTCGATTTAATATAAACATAACCAAAAAAGGATAGCAAATAAAAACACCTGGAGAACTCAAGGCTTTAGATAAAAAGCAACGACTAGAACTTAGTTATAGATTATGGGATTTAATTAAAGCAGATGAACTTGCACAAGTTAAAGCCTTTTTAGAAGACTATCCCTTATTTGATTATTTTTTTAATCCTACTTTGGCACTTGCTTTTGCAGGAGTAGCTTATGAAAAAAACAAAAGCTTTGCAATGCTTGAATATCTTGAAAGAATAGGCTTAAAGGTAGATTCTGTTCGTTCAGGAGAAAATGCTTTGACTCAATATATCGAGCTTGGCAAAAAAAATCCAAAGATTATTAAATATTTTTTGAGCAAAAAGGCGGGATTTGATATATACAATGAGCATGGTGAAACTCCTCTGCATCTTTGGGCTAAGTTTAATGAAGCTAAGCCCCTAGAAATTGCGCTTGAATATGGAGCAAATCCTAATATAAAAACCATTAAGCCAGATTCTAATTCAAGCAAATATATTGGCAAAACCCCTTTACACGAGGCGGTATCAAGAGACACTCCTGCATTAGGAAGCATAAGAATACTCCTTAAATACGGGGCAGAAGTAAATGCTGTAAAATATTCTTTAGTGAATCCTTACATTCATACTGCCTTAGATGAAGTCAATCATTGGCATAGCGATGCAGCCAGAATGGCTTTAGTTAAAGCTGGAGGTTTGCATTGGAATTCGCTTGTAAAGAAATATAAAATTGATACGAGCTTAGAGACGGAAGAACAAGTGAAATTTTACGAAGAGTGCTTAGAAGCAGAAAAAAGGGCAAAACTTGGAATGCAAGTTGGGTCAAATTAATGCACCAGAGCAGAATCAATACGAGCCTGGACACACAAGAACAAATGAGAGCTTACAATCAACTTTCAACAAAAGAGTAAAATAACGAAAATTAAACTCTAAAAGCCTCATCTAAATTTATTGCTTGTAAAACCTGAAATGCAGAAAAGTGGCCGGGAGAGAGGGATTCGAACCCCCGGAGGTGTGACCCTCAACGGTTTTCAAGACCGCCGCTTTCAACCACTCAGCCATCTCCCGAAACTCATATGAAAATTACTTGTAGTCTATGGAGGCGACACCCAGATTCGAACTGGGGAATCAAGGCTTTGCAGGCCCATGCCTTACCACTTGGCTATGTCGCCACCTCTATGCTAGTAAGAAGAAAAAGAGCTACAAACCCCTTAAGCCTTAAGAATCTTAAGAACTTAGAATAGGCACATTCTCTCTTAAGGTGGTGCCCGAGACCGGACTTGAACCGGTACAGACGCAATGTCCGAGGGATTTTAAGTCCCTTGTGTCTACCAATTTCACCACCCGGGCTTTCACTCAAATATCAAACAACACAAAGCCCTCATACAAACACCAAAAGTCTTACAATGATTATGGAGTTGAGAGTTTGTAAAGATTTATAAAAACTCAAATGGAGCGGGAAACGGGGATCGAACCCGCGGCCCCAACCTTGGCAAGGTTGTGCTCTACCACTGAGCTATTCCCGCGCTAGGATTTGGCTTTTAAGGTGGTAATTGTATCAATGCTTTATAAAAAAATCAAGGGCAGAAAAGAAAACATAACAAAAAATTATCATTTTACTATATAATTTTGCCACTAAAATATAAGTGTTGCTTAAGTAACCCACCAAAGCAATATACCACAGAATCTAACCTCTTTAATTAAAAAAGAAAAATATAAGGAGAAAATGTGCTTAGTCATTTTGAAAGCTATCCCTTTGAAAAACTCCGCACCCTCCTTGCCCACACTACTCCACCAAAGGGTTGCGAGATTTTCACACTCACTATTGGCGAGCCACAATTCCCCACACCACAAAATATTGTGCAATCTTGGCAAGATAATGCTTTTTTGCTCAATAAATACCCTAAATCAAGCGGCGAAGATGAACTCAAAAATGCCCAACTTCACTTCATTAACGCGCGCTATCATCTCTCCCTTACGCCTAATCAAATTATCCCTACCTTTGGCACACGCGAAGTGCTTTTTAATTTTCCACAATTTTATCTCTTTGATAAAACAAATCCCACTATCGCCTATCCTAATCCCTTTTATCAAATCTATGAAGGGGCAGCTATTGCCTCAAAAGCGCGAAGGATTCTAATGAATCTCACGCCACATAATCACTTTATCCCCTCGCTCAATCAAAAAGAACTCCAAGAGGTGGATTTAGTGATTCTTAATTCCCCCAATAACCCAACCGGCAGGGCATTAGATATGCAATCTCTTACCCAATGGGTGCAATGGGCGATTGAGTATGATTTTGTGATTTTAAATGATGAATGTTATAGCGAAATTTATGAATCTTCCCCACCACCAAGCATTCTCCAAGCTTCTCTCAAAGCAAATAATCCAACATTTAAAAATGTTCTTGCTCTTAATTCTATCTCTAAACGCTCCTCTGCACCGGGTTTGCGTAGTGGATTTATCGCTGGAGATGAGCGCATTCTCAAAGCCTATAATCTCTACCGCACTTATTTGGGTTGCGCCCTCCCCCTGCCCTTGCAAAAAGCCGCAAGTATAGCGTGGAAGGATATGCAAACCCCTGAAGACATACGACATATTTATGCGCAAAATCTCGCCCTTGCGCGTGAGATTCTAGCCTTAGGCAAAGAAGAAATTGCCCCTTATACATTCTATGTATGGCTTAAAGTCGATAATGATGAGAGATTCTGTACATTTGCCTATGAAAAAATGGGAGTGCTTACACTGCCGGGGAGTTATTTAGGGAGAGATAATCAAGGCAAAGACTATGTAAGAATTGCCCTTGTATATGATAATCAAACAACAAAAAGAGCGCTTATGGCACTCAAAGAAGCAATAGAATTGTATAAAAAGGAGAGTGTATGAAAATACATTTCATAGGCATTGGCGGTATTGGCATTTCGGGCTTAGCAAAGTATCTACGCGCTCAAGGGATAGAAATAAGCGGCTCTGATATTGCAGAGGGCAGTGCCACCAAATATCTACGCGCTCAAGGTGTAAAAATCAACATTCCTCACAGCGCAGATGCGATTACAAACCAAGATGTAGTTATTCACTCTGCGATTATCAAGCCAAATAATATCGAGGTGCAAGAAGCTCTCAAAAAGGGCATCAAAGTGCTTTCGCGAAAAGAAGCTTTGCATTATATTTTAAAAGAAAAATATGTCTTTAGTGTGTGTGGAGCGCACGGCAAATCAACTACAAGCGCAATTTTAAGCGCTCTTTTTCCTCAATTTGGTGCAATCATTGGTGCAGATTCTAAAGAATTCGGCTCAAATGTGCGCGAAGCAAAAAGTGATTATATTGTCTTTGAAGCTGATGAATCTGATAAAAGTTTTCTCAATTCTAATCCCTATTATGCGATTATCCCAAATGCTGAACCCGAGCATATGGAGAGCTATAACCACGACTTAAATGAATTTTATGGCGCTTATACACAATTTATCCGCTCTGCTCAAAAATGCGTATTTAATCTAAGCGACCCTTTTTTACAAAGCCTCACAGATATTCCTGCTCTCACACTTAATCCTAAAGAAGATATATTTGATATAAACTTTGAGCTTAAAAATGACGAGCCACAAACAAGCTTTAATCTTAAAGATTATGGAAGATTCAGCATTTGGGGCTTTGGGGAACATATGGCACAAAACGCAAGCTTAGCCATTCTGTGCGCCCTTGATAAATTAGGCTTAAGTGCATTAGAGGAGATAAGAGCAAATCTTTTACATTTTAAAGGCATTAAAAAACGTTTTGATATTCTCACAAAAGGTGCGACTACGATTATTGATGATTATGCACATCACCCCACTGAAATCCTTGCTACTCTTAAAAGTGTAGCCATTTATAACTCTCTTAAGCCCCACAGCAAAGTGATTGCGATTTGGCAGCCGCATAAATACTCGCGGGTGCTTGATAATTTACAAGCCTTTGTAGATTGTTTTAGTAATGCTTGTGATGAGCTTGTGATTTTGCCTGTTTGGAAAGCAGGAGAAGAACATAGAGATATTGATTTTGCAGGGCTTTTTGCGCGCTATAATCCCATTTTTGCAACACATCTAAAAGTCAAAGATTCCAAAGTATCTCTTTATGATGGGGAAAATCTCATCAAAACCTTGCAAGATGCCCTTATTATCGGGCTTGGTGCGGGAGATATTACCTATCAATTACGAGGAGAAAAATAATGGGCTATCTTATCTTCTTACTCACGCTTCTACTTTTTGTCTTTATCTTTATACTTCTTGCCAAATACAAAGAACAAATTTCGCGCAAACATAAAATCATCATTGGCGTGTGTTTTTTAGCACTTGCTGGGCTTATTGGCATCTATAATACCCTGCAAGAAAGTGAGAGTGAAAATCTCAATACCCTTAAAGGTGCATTTTTGCGCCAAGCACCTATTTATTGCAAATATCAAGGAAAAGATATACTTGTGAGCGCGGAGAATTTTAATTTTAGTAATGGCACGATGAGTTTTCAGGGCAAAAGCCATACAGATTCTTCGCATATGATTATCCCCTTGCAAGATTGCACAATAAAAGAGCAAGATAAAAGTCTAGAAACCAAAGAAGATAATCACCAAGAGGCACAAAAAGATTCACAAGAAGTGCCACAAAATCAAAATGAAACAAAAAGCGATGATGTGCCTAAGCACACAACACAAACTCCATAGTATCCCACAATGCCAATACAAGAGCATCATAGCCTCATCTCAAAACTTGACTTAAGCGCCTTTTTGGAGCAATTTAAGAGCTATTTTGCGCGTGAAAAAAGCTTTATTTTTAGTGGCGATAGGCTCTTTTTTGCTAAGATTTTGCAAGAGCTTGATGGCACATCTCTAGCCGCTCCGCCCAAACTTGCTTCACTTGATACGCCTCTTATGCACTTAAAAAAAAGTGGCACTTTAAGCCTAGAGCATATTTTTTCTTTGATGCAGCTTGTGCGTTATTTTCTCTATCTTAAAGCACAGATTCTACAATCTACCCCCCATACTAAAGCTTGGCTTGATAAAATAACTATCCCTCAAGCCCTATGTGATATGGAAAAAAAATTTGATGAACAAGGAGAGCTTAAAAATGGTATTTACCCTGATATTGATGGACTTAAATCTCAAATAAAACAAAATAAAATCCGCATAGATGAGCAAATGCAGCATATTTTGCACTCTAATGCTCTCTTGCCCTATCTTGTAGATCATAATGTGCATTACATTAATGAATACGAATGTCTTTTACTTAAAGCTGGGTATAAAGAGGCTCTTAGTGGTATGGTGCTTGAACGTTCCCACAATGGCTTTTTCTACCTCCTACCAGATGCAATTATTGCACTTAAAGAGCGACAAAATACACTCAAGGATAGCTTACAAGAAAGTCTTTATAAACTCTGTGGCTTGTTTTGTGCAATCTTGCATAAACATCTACCTTTTTTGAGCTTTCTTAACCACACTTTTGATGCCTTTGATCATATCTATGCGCGTTTAAGCTTTGCTAAAAATCACAACCTCTCCTTTATCTATGAGCTTACAAAGCAAAAAGAGATTATCCTATATGAATTCTCCCACCCTGCACTATCAAAGCCAAAGCCTATTAGCATAACATTTAATGCCCAAACCTTGATGATTACAGGGGTAAATGCAGGTGGAAAAACCATACTTCTTAAATCTATCCTTGCAGCTTGTTTTTTAAGCAAATACCTCATTCCCTTAAAAATCAATCCCCACCGCTCTCAAATTCCACATTTTAAGCATATTGTAGCTATTATCTCTGACCCTCAAAATAGCAAAAATGATATTTCAACTTTTGCAGGCAGAATGCTTGAATTTACACAGATTCTTAACACTCCTCATCTCTTGCTTGGCATTGATGAGATTGAATTAGGCACAGATGCAGATGAAGCAGCAAGTCTCTATAAAGTGCTTTTAGAGCATATAATGGCAAATGGTGCGCATATCGTGCTTACCACGCATCATAAGCATTTAAGCGCACTTATGGCAAACAATCCCAAAGTGCAGCTTTGCGCAGCAATGTATGATATACAGAGACAAAAGCCACTTTTTAGCTTTCTGCAAGGAAGTATTGGCAAAAGTTATGCTTTTGAATCTGCAAAAGCATATGGGATTCCATCTTCTCTTATCGAACAAGCTAAAGCCGTGTATGGTGCAGATAAAGAGCGATTAAATGAACTGATTGAGCGCTCAAGTGAGCTAGAAATTGCACTTCATTCTAAACGCATAGAATTAGAATCACTCATTGCAGACTATGAGCGTAAGATTCTCTCTCTCAAAGAGCAAGAGGAAGCGCAAAGAGAGGAGTTCTCGCGCCTTACTTATACACTTGAATCTACCTACCAAAAAGCCCTCCAAACACTCAAAGACGCGCTTAAATCCAAAGAAAGCAAAGATATACACAAGGCTCTTAATAACGCCCATAGCATAATGCAAAATAAAATCACTCCAAAGCCCATAACACAAGAATCTTATAAGCTTAAAGTTGGTGATAGGGTAAAATACAAAAACGCAAGAGGGCAGATTCTAAGCATCAAAGGGCAGATGTGCTTTATTGGGCTTGATAATGGCGTGAAGCTCAAAGTAAAGCGCACACTTCTTCAGCCCTCAAACACGCCAATTCCTACACCCAAAACAAGCATTACTCTCACACAAGCTAAAAGCGTGGGCGTAAGTTGTGATTTGCACGGAATGCGTGGCGATGAGGCAATAGAAAAGCTTGATGAGTTTTTATCTTCTGCTCTCATTGCAGGATATGATGAGGTGCTTGTATATCACGGCATTGGAAGCGGCATTTTAAGCAAGCTCGTATATGAATACCTCAAATCTCACCCCAAAGTCATCTCTTTTGCAGATGCACCCGCACAAATGGGCGGCTTTGGCGCAAAGGTAGTAAAACTTTAGATTTATCTTAATAATGCCTTACACCATTATAAATGGGTATAAATGGGATTTTGCGATATTTAAATTTATGCTATAATCCTACCTTCGCAGTCATTACACTCATACATACAAAGGATTCTTATGGCATTATTCCAAGTTACCCTCCCTGAAATCCCAAATGATGTGTATATCCACGATATAGCACAAACCCCCTCACTTTTATTTGCTAAAAGATTGCTTATAGCAATTTTTGTCATTCCTGCTATCTTGGGCTTTATCACAGGTTTTTATCTTGTATTTACACATACTTCTTTTGATGAAAAGCTTATGGAATCACTTGCTTACCCTATCTATATAATTAATTTTTTATCTTTTATTGCTACATTTTTTGCCTTTTTTTATCTCTCAAAGCTAAGTCTAAGGCGGCGGCTTTTAAAACTCTCCATTATAACTCTTGTTCTTGCGCTTATTGGTGCTTGTTTTGATGTTTTTTTATCTCCTTCTAATGTAGATATAGATTCTGAAAATATAGTTCTTTGGCTGTATATGCTGTATGGCTGTATGGCTTACCCAATATGTCTTTATCTTGTGTGGCACATAGGCAAGGAGCTAAGCTTTATTTTACATAGTAGCTATTTTTTTAGAAGTGCAAAAATGCTTGCTATTGGTTTTATTGTTTTGCTCATTTCACTTATAACGGTGATGAGTGCTTATGCTGCAGAATCTGAACCCGCACTTATAGTCTTTGCTCTTGTGATGTTTGGGGCGTGCATTATGATGCTTATAGGTGCAATCTTGTGGCTTGTTGGCATTTTTAAAATTTCTCAAGTGGTAGCCTATGGTGAAAATGTGGGCAATCCTCTTTCATAATCTTTAAAGATAAAGCAATGCAAAGTATTGATATTTATTTTAAAAATGAGCTTAAAGATTCTATTGTAGATATGCTCTTAGAAGATGGATATGATGATTTTTTTTATATCTATTGTGAGAAATACGCCTCAAGCTCGCTTTTAAAAAGCGCGGCAGAACAAGTGAGTGGCAGACAAGAATATGGACTATTTCGAATCTTTTTAGATGATGAGAAAAGCGCACACTTTGTGATTGATAAAATTCTTAAAACCTTTAATGAAGCAGATATAAGAATTTATACTTACCCCATTACTTCTGCATTAAAGGACTAAATACATTGAGATACATAAAAAGATTCTAGAATCTCTAAAGATTACTTGCAAGATTCTTAATTATTTCATTACCTTAGGAAGAGTGATGCCTCTTTGCCCTTGATATTTGCCTTTTTTGTCTTTGTAGCTTACCTCGCAGGATTCATCACCCTCAAAGAAAAGCACTTGAGCAATACCTTCATTTGCATAGATTTTTGCAGGAAGTGGCGTGGTATTACTAATCTCAATGGTAATATGCCCCTCAAATTCTGGCTCAAATGGCGTAACATTCACAATAATACCACATCGTGCATAAGTGCTTTTTCCAAGACAAATTGCTAACACATTGCGAGGGATTCTAAAATACTCAATCGTGCGTGCAAGGGCAAAAGAGTTTGGTGGTACAAGGCAGTAGCCCTGCTCTGTCGCATCTATTTCTACTACATTATGTTCATCAAAAGATTTAGGATCAACAAGCGTTGCACCAATATTTGTAAAAATCATAAATTCATTTCCTACGCGAATATCATATCCATAACTTGAAAGTCCATAACTTACAATATTCTTACCAATTTGCTTTTCGCAAAATGGCTCAATCATACCCTTTTTGCTCATTGTTTTTATCCACGAATCTGCTTTTAACCCCATAAGCAACCTCACTTTTGTTATTTTTTTGTTATTTTTTAAAAAAATCGTGTTATTATAGCAGAGTAAATTTCATAATAAGGCGTAATAATGAATCTACAAGAAATCAAAAAGATTATGGAACTTTTCGACAATAGCAATATAGCAAAGTTTCAACTCAAACAAGAGGGTTTTGAGCTGAAATTGCAAAAAGCCACAGCAGGCAATATTGTGCATTCTCTCCCTCAAGTTGCGCCCCAAATTACTACCGCCACAGCTCCAGCAACAGCTGAAAATGTTGCACCAGCACCTACTGCTTCAAAAGCCAAAGAAAGCGGTGGAGTTTTTGTTACCTCACCAATGGTTGGAACATTTTATCGCTCTCCAAGCCCGGGGGCAGCGCCTTATGTAAATATCGGCGATGTTGTCAAAAAAGGACAAACCGTGGGTATTATTGAAGCAATGAAGATAATGAATGAAATTGAGGCGGATTTTGATTGTAAAATTGTCGCACTTGAAGTCAATGACGGACAGCCTGTGGAATATGGCACAAATTTGATTAAAGTCGAAAAACTCTAAGGCAAGATAATGAGTGTGGAGAAAAAAAAGATACAAAGGATTCTTATCGCAAATCGTGGCGAGATTACATTACGCGCGATTCGGACAATCCAAGAAATGGGGAAAGAAGCCATTGCTATTTACTCTACTGCTGATAAAGATGTCTATTATCTTGATGTAGCTGATGAAAAAATCTGTGTAGGAGGGGATAAATCAAGTGAAAGCTATCTTAATATCCCTGCTATTATGAGTGCAGCAGAGCTTCTTAAAGCTGATGCGATTTTCCCGGGCTATGGTTTTTTAAGTGAAAATCAAAATTTTGTAGAAATTTGCTCTCATCATAGTATAGAGTTTATTGGTCCAACCGCTGATGTTATGATGCTTATGAGCGATAAGTCAAAAGCAAAAGATGTGATGAAAGAGGCAGGTGTGCCTGTGATTCTAGGGAGTGATGGGGCATTAAAAGATTATAAAGAAGCACAAAGAGTGGCTGATGAGATTGGTTACCCCGTCATTCTCAAAGCTGCTGCGGGTGGAGGTGGTAGAGGTATGCGCGTAGTCGAAAAACCTGAAATGCTTAAAAACCTCTATCTTGCTGCAGAATCTGAAGCTGTAAGTGCCTTTGGCGATGGCACAATCTATATGGAAAAATTTATCCGTAATCCTAAGCACATTGAGGTGCAGATTCTAGCTGATAAGCACGGCAATGTCTTGCATATTGGCGAACGTGATTGCTCCGCACAAAGACGGCAACAAAAGCTCATCGAAGAATCTCCTGCAGTGGTGCTTAAGCCCGAAGTGCGCGAAAGACTCCTTGAGACTGCAGTCAAAGCAGCACAATATATTAAATATGTGGGGGCTGGAACTTTTGAGTTTTTACTCGATGCCAATTATGAAGATTTTTACTTTATGGAGATGAATACGCGTTTGCAAGTTGAACATACCGTGAGTGAAATGGTAAGCGGACTTGACTTAGTAGAATGGATGATACGTATTGCAGAAGGTGAGAAGCTTCCTCCACAAGAAAGCATTAGCTTTAAAGGGCATTCTATTGAATGTCGTATTACTGCCGAGGATCCAGAGAAATTCTATCCTTGTCCGGGAAAAATTACAAAATGGGTTGCACCCGGTGGGGCAAATGTGCGCCTTGATACCCACGCATATGGTGGTTATAGTGTGCCTATGCACTATGATTCTATGATTGGTAAGCTCATTGTATGGGGAGAAAATAGGCAACAAGCTATCAATCGTATGCACAGGGCATTAAGAGAATTTTGCATCGAGGGGATTAAAACAACTATTCCCTTTCATATCAAAATGATGCAGAATCAAGACTTTATTGCTTCAAATATTCATACAAAATATTTGGAACAAAATATGCTTGATTTAAGCTAATATAGGCAAGAATCAAGCTTCAAGCTGTTAATGAGGAGTGAGTTATGAAAATTAGTAGCCCAGCACAAAAGCTTACCCAAGAGGAACTTAAAAGAGATGAACTTAAAAAGCAAGAAACCAAACAGGCTCAAGCTACACAAAAAGAGATTTCAAAGTCTAAGATAGGACAAGGTGCAGATACAAGCGAAATAAGCAATAATCCCATTGCTCAAAATATCAAGCAGATTAATAGTGATATTGGTAGGCTACAAATCGCCCAAAAATCACTCAGCTCCATAGAACCAGATGTTAAAAAGATGCTCAAGCTCTCTAAAGATTACAAAGAAAGCTTTGATAAATCAGAGCAAGATGAGATTAAAGAAGAGATGTCTGCACTGAAAAAAAATATAGAATCCACTCTCAAAAGTGCAACTTTTGAGGGAAGCAATGTTTTTACTAAAAACATTAAGGACAATAAAGACCAAGTGATTTTTAACGCCCAAAAACTTGATGTAAAGCTACTCAATACAGATGATACACAAAAATTTTATGATGTGCTTAAAGAACAACAAAAGCAAATTAAAGATGCTATCCAAACCTTGCAAGGACAGGCACAAGGCAACACTGATAAACTTGTCTCAAGCAAAATCAAAGGCAAGGATAATCAAAATGTCCAAAGCACCGATGGATCATTCCTCAAAAAGTTTGGCTCACTTTTCCGCGTCTCTCATAATGAAGACAAATTAAGCACACAGCGAGTCCAAGAGCTTTTGGCATAAATTTAACCCTACAAAAATGATACCTTATAGCAAGCAACTTATTGAGCAAGATGATATAGACGCGCTTTGCTCTACGTTGCGCTCCTCTCATCTCACACAAGGCGAAATGACTAAAGCCTTTGAATCTGCTCTGTGTGAAAGATGCCACGCGCGTTATGCTATTACTTTTAACTCCGCTACTTCCGCACTCTATGCCCTCTATGGCGCATTTATGTATAAATACTTCCCCCATTTATGTAATCCCTATGATAACACGCAGGCAGAGGAGATATATTTTGTTACCTCGCCCATAAGTTTTGTCGCCACAACTAATATGATGCTTCAATGGGGGATTAAACCTATTTTTTGCGATATAAAAGATGATGGCAATATTGATGAAAAAGCACTCGAATCCTTGCTCCAAACACATAACAAAAAGTCGTATATTAAGGCGATTGTGAGCGTGGATTATGGTGGTAAAAGTGTAGAGATAGAATCTTTGCGTGCATTGGCTCAAAAACATCATCTTTTACTTTTTTCAGATAGCTCTCATTCTTTTGGGGGGAGTTATAATAAAGCACCCATAGGCTCACTTGCTGATGCGACTATTTTTAGCTTTCACGCGCTAAAGCCTATTACAACCGCAGAAGGAGGAGCATTGCTTACTAATGATGAGCAATTAGCCCATTACGCAAGACTTCTGCTCTCTCACGGCGTAGAGAAGCAATCATTATGGCATTATGATTGTAGTCTTGTAGGAGCAAATTTTCGCTTGAATGAGCTTGGAGCAACTCTTGGGCTTAGTCAGCTTAAAAAAATTGATCGCTTTATTGCACATCGCCACCAAATCGCACTTTTTTATGATGATACATTTAAAGGCAATGCCCATTTTCAAACTATCCCCATAGATTCGCATATTATAAGCTCACATCATCTCTATCCTATCTTGCTTTCCTCACATCTACACTCCCATAAAGAATCTATCTTTCAAGCCTTGCAAGAGCAAGGTTTAGGCGTGCAGGTGCATTACAAACCTATTTATCAATTTAGCCTTTACAAAAAACTCTTTGGCGAGCTCTCCTTACCAAAGACTGAACATTTTTATCGCTCCACACTTTCTATCCCCTGCCATCAGGATTTAAGTATGACACAAGCAAAAGAGATTGCTGATATTGTGCGCGAAGTATGCAAAATATGAAACTATAATCATACATCTAGCTCATAAAAGCCCAAAGATAAAACTTTAAAAAAATAAATGTATCAATACATTGCACTCAAATTTGAGATTCTTAAGCAGATTCTAGATTCTCCTAGCTAAAAGCATATCTTTATTGCATTTAAATCATAGTGCTACAAGCGCAACCTAAAAAGTGTCGTTTGAGGTTTGGAGGTGCGGAGGATAAGGGAAGTGATTTTATATTTGTGCAAAGCACCAATCCACACTTATAGATTCAAGTCTCCCTGCAAAATAAAGATAAGATTCTAAAATCTAAATAGCCAAACAATTTTGTGTAAAATACTAATCTATACTTGCACATTTTAGCCCCCTCTCCCTTATAAAAGAATCTAAAAACAAAAATTTATATCAAAGTAAAAACTAAATTCTTGTAAAAAACTTTAAGCAAAATCAAAAAGCTCATAAAAATTCTTAATACAAGATTTAAGTTTAGATTCTAAGCCAAACACATAACTAAGAGCAAAATTTCTCAAAGTTTCTAGATTCACAAACTTTTTTAGCAGTATCATTGTATATCGCACAAAGTGAATCCAACCCCATATTTTTTGCAACTATTTGTAGCAAATAGATTTTTTTTCACCCCTCTTTCTCAAGCTGCATTTTTTTGATTATCTTTAAGTATAATACCTGTAAGTAAAAACAAAGGAGGGATAATGAAAAAACTCATCACTCTGCGTCTAGAGCATACTCTGCCTACTTGCGACTTTTTTCGGTGGTTTTGGATTCATAGCGTGCGTGATTTTACAGAAGTCAAAAATAAAGCTTGTCAAGACTATATAAGAAATGGAGGTAAAAAGATATTCACTCAAGGATCCTATAAGAAAATAGGTGGTATCCCCACACACAAGGATATAGAAATAGCGCTTGATACGCTTGATACACCACGCAAAATGCAGCCCAAGATACTCTTTGGTGATAAACAAACAGAAATTGCACATTATTTGTGTTTAGATTTTAAGAAAAAATTTTATAAAGATGAGGCGCAAAACTATATCCACATAGGCTTTATATATCAAAAAGGGAGTGAAATCATCAAAAGGCGCGAAGAAGTAGGCTTTAGCCTTATGCTTAAAAACGCACAAGAATTGTATTTTGATAATAGTATTGTGGGGGAGAGATACGCCCATTTGAGCGATAATACAAAAGAGTGTAGGGTTTTTTGGTTTGGCTCATATTATTTTGGACGCTAATCTCAAATTTTAAACTTTTGGTGCTTATGCGACTTTTTGGGGCATAGCACTCTAAGCAATCTTATTTGCACCTCACTTTTAGCTACTTAAACTTTTATGCCTTTATTTTTATGTGCTTAAGCCCCCTTAAATCCGCCACTTAAAGCTTAAGCCACCAAAATCTTTTAAGATTCTTTACATTTCTTTAAGATTCTACCCCTTAATGCTCTCTTGCAAGATTACCCTAGAATCTATTTAAATGATTTCTCCCATATATACGCGCTCTCAACAATTATCTTTAAATCATCAAATCTCGGTTTCCATTGCGTGAGGGAGAGAATCTTATCATTTTTTGCACTAAGCGCAATAGGATCGCCCTCTCTACGCGCAGATTCTATAACTTTAAAATCCACTCCGCTCACTTCTTTGACTACCCCAATCACTTCTTTCACGCTATATCCTTGAGAATATCCTACATTAAAGACATTTGAGCCTTGATTGCGTTTAAGATAGTGCAATGCCTCAAGATGCGCGCTTGCTAAATCATCAATATGAATATAATCGCGTATGCAAGTGCCGTCTTTTGTGGGATAATCTGTGCCAAAAATGCCCATACTCTCCCTCTTGCCACACGCACATTCACAAGCCACTTTAATAAGATGCGTGGCGTTTTTGCTCCTCTGCCCTAAGCCTTTATGGCTTGAAAGCAGAGCTGTGGTATTATCCATATTTGCCCCTGCAACATTAAAATAACGCAACGCCACATACTCAAAATCCTTAATTGCAAGCGAAGTATCACGCAAAACTCTCTCGCTCATCATTTTAGACGCCCCATAGGGATTAATAGGCAAAAGCGGAGCATTCTCATCAATGGGGATAAGCGACATATCAGGTTCGCCATATACTGCCGCTGTGGAGCTAAAAATAAATTTTTTCACATTAAACTCTACACATAAAGCAATAAGTTGTGTCGTATGAAGAGTGTTATTTGTGTAGTATTCAAGGGGCTTGAGGACAGATTCACCCACGATGAGTGAGGCTGCAAAATGAATCACTGCTTCAAAATCATAGGTGCCAAACAAAGAGCGCATATTTTTTTGGTTATTGATATTACTTTGGACAAAAATCACCCGCTCTTTAAAACACTCTTGTAAATAGGCAATATTTTCTTTGAATCCTGTGCTTAAATCATCAACAATCACAACATTATAATCTGTGTGCTTTAAAAAATAATACGCTGTATGCGAACCAATATAGCCACCCCCACCTGTGAATAAAAGATAAGACATACTTATTTCCTTATTGCTAAAATCTTTAGGGGCTAGATTCTAGCAAGTCTAGCTAAATATACCCGGCAACTTTGGCTAAAAAGTATCCTGCTATACAAGAGCTAATCACACCAATAAGCCCGGGTAAAATGAAGCTATGATTAATCACGAACTTACCAATGCGCGTAGTCCCAGAGCGGTCAAATTGTATTGTTGCAAGATCGCTTGGATAAGTGGGTAAAATATAATATCCATAACACGCTGCTGCAAAGGCTACAATGATACCCGGCTCCACTCCAATACCTAAAGCCAAAGGCACAAATGCTGCGATTGCTGCTGCTTGAGAATTTACAAATTTAGAGATGAGTAAAAGCATAAGCGCATAAGTCCAAGGGTGAGATTTGACAATATCTCCAAGTGCTTCTTTCATCATCGGCGTATGCACAGCAAACATCGTATCTGCCATCCACGAAATACCAAATACCGCTACAAGCGCAATCATACCGGATTTAAAAATTTCATTATTGCCAATCTTTTTGGCATCAACATTAGTAAAAATAATAATAAGCGCACCGGCAAGAAGCATAAAGGCTTGAATCACATTCACCATTGAAATATAATCAATTGATGGATTGCCTAATTTATCTTTTATCGGGGTTTTCTCAATCTCACCTGAATCTAGAGCTGCTTTAAATGGACTTTGCCCCTCTTTATCTTTCTTTTGATCAAAGCCTAAAGCCTTCAAATCCACAATGCCCTTATTTTCGCCATTTGGCGTCCATTTGAGCGTTGTTTCTGTATGGAGTGTAGCTGAATAAGAAAACTGCTGCCCCCAATTTGGTTTTATCGCATCAAAAGCTCCAACCAACGCCACAAGCGCAATTGCACCCAAAAATATCCACATCGCAACCCAATCTTTTGTAGGAAGTTTCACACCCAAAAGCGTTTTAGAATCCCCATACACATATTTATGAAATTCAGGATCTTTGATTTTTTCTTGAAATTCTTCATCTTTATCCAAATCCTTACCTCTAAACCACGAAAAAATACCAATACAAAGCACACCAAAAAGAGTGCTTGGAATAGTGATTTGCAAAAGATTAATATAGCCATCAAATCCGGCGAGTTTATGCTCTGCATTTAAAAGCAAGGCGGTAAGGCTTACTACTGCCACGGATACAGGTGAAGCAATAATTCCCATTTGAGAGGCAATAGAAGCTCCTGCCATAGGGCGCTCTGGACGAATATTGTTTTTAATAGCAATATCATAAACAATTGGCATAATCGTATAAACTACGTGTCCCGTGCCACAAAGGATTGTTAAAAAACAAGTAACAAAAGGAGCGAGAATGGTTAAAAATTTTGGATTGCGTCTTAGGATTCTCTCTGCAATTTGAAGCATCACATCTAATCCCCCACTTGCTTGGAGTGTCGCACTTGCCACAACCACAGCAAGGATAGTAAGCATCACATCAATGGCAGGTTTTCCGGGTTTAATATGAAAACAAAATACAAGCATCAAAATCCCTATGCCCCCAAGTAAGCCCAAAGCAATACCACCCTTTCTTGCACCATAAAACAAACAAATAAGCACAACAATAAGTTGCAAGGCAAACTGCCACCCTTCAGGCAAACTCATCAAAAAATCCATTACTTCTCCTTTTGCTTAAAAAAATCGTAGAATTCTAATTCAAAAACATTTATTAAAAACTAAAAAAGAAAATTATTGAGATTCTTTTGAAAGAAAATATGTTAAAGTGAAACATTGGCTTTATCAATCTTTAAGGAAAGTTTGCAAACAATGGCTATTTTTCATATTGTGCTTGTTGAGCCGCAGATTCCACAAAATACGGGCAATATCGGGCGGCTTTGCGTAGCGGTTGGTGCGATTTTACACTTGATACACCCGCTTGGCTTTAGCATAACACAAAAAGAACTTAAACGCGCAGGGCTTGATTATTGGCAGCATTTACAAGTATATGAATGGGCAGATTTAGACGCATTTTGGCATTCTTATGCGCCAAATGAACAACATTTTTTCTTTAGCACAAAGGCACAGCGGTTGTATTATGAGGCAGATTTTTCTCAAGGTGGATTTTTGTATTTTGGCAGGGAAGATGCGGGATTGAAACAAGATATTTTACAAGCTTACTCTAAGCAGATATATAAGCTACCGATGAAAAAGGGGGTGCGAAGTATTAATCTTGCCACAAGCGTGGGAGCAGCTCTTTATGAGGGAGTGCGCCAATCACAGCTCTATAAACAATGGGATTCTTAGAGTGAGATTCAATGTTTATATCTACTCAATTTAAATTGAGTAAGCAACTATCGCTTGAGGTTAATAGCCTCTTTGAGTAAATCATCGCCTGTGGTAAAGGCTTTAGCATTCATCGAATAACCTCTTTGCATTACAATCAATTCAGTGAGAGCATTACCCACATCAACATTGCTTGTTTCAAGGTGCTTATACAGCACAGAACCAAATTTTAAATTTAAGCCCTCCCACCCAAGAATCGGGCGTCCGCTTATCGTATTTGCATCACCATTGACAACCATTTCTGTCATCTCAAAGAGATTCCCGCCAACTTTTCTTAACCCCTGATCATTGACAAAAGCCGCGATACCCACGCGCCCCATAGGCTCATACGCCCCATTATCAAAGGCAAGAAAAATAATACCATCTTTGTCGATACGCACATCGCGTAAATGCCCTTCAGCTCGTCCATCTTGCTCTTTAGCCGTAATGCCAGAATCTCTATAAACAAAATTTGAGCTTGGCACTTTTTCTGTCCCTGCGATATTATACACCACGCTTTTATCGCCAAAACTTAGCTCTACTGGCTCTGCACTCGGCTTGCCTTCGCTATCAAATTCTATGGTATGTACAACATAATCAGGGCTTATCATTACTTCACCCTGCTGGTCAAATACAGCAGAGCGCACTTCCCATTGCTCTCCTGTGGGTGGATTCGCATTAAGATTATCTGAAGAGGTCATAAAATAATGACTTTGTATCAAAAATTTTTTACCACTCTCATCATAAATCTCAACATTGGTTTGATAGCTAGGTATTTGGATAAACTCGCTAAAAAAACTATCCCCGCGAAGCTCTTGCCAACCAACCTTATCCACCTTAGGGTCGCTTGAGCCACTATCAATTAATTTACGATAGAGCTTGCCATCATAGCTTACAATATCATCTACCGCATAGGTTGTCCCTGCGGTATATTCTGGCGGAAGAGATGTTTGCATATCAGCTATTTCTTCCCATCTTCCCTCATTTATGGGGTTATTGCCTGCTTGTTCTGTGCGGCGGTAGATTTTACCCTCACTTGCGACAATATCTCCCTCCAAATAAGTAGCATTCTCACTCCACTCATTGAGCGCGCTCGTATCTAGGATTCTCCAATTCTCTTTATCCTCAAAAGGATTTTCACTCTTGCCAAGCTCTCCTGTGCGGATAAAAGCCACACCCTTATATTGCACGATTGCATTTTTTTCATAGGCTTTATTGGCATTAAAATTCACTCCTACGCCACTACTAAAATGATCATTTTTCCCTTTAAATCCAAGTTTTTCAAACAAACTTCCACCAAGCTCAATATTAAGCTTTTTGTAGGAATTATTACGTAGCTCAAGCCCTACTTTTTCGCCAACTTTGCCATCAGCACCCTTGCTTACAACCAAATCTAAGCCCACTTTATCGCGCAAAAGATTCTTTAAATCATTAAATGTGCGAAATTCTAAAGCCTCTTCCCCGCCTTGTCCATACTTGAAAGTTAGCACTTCTTTTCGCCCCTCTTTATCAAGGGTAATGCGCACTTCATTATAGCTTGGGGCATTCAAAGGCGCATCATCAGTAGCAAAAGCATTTATATCAGTATTCATAAAACGTTCTTCATCAAATACACCATCTTTATCTTTAAAAAACACAACTGCTGAAGAGACATTATCATTTTTATTAAGATTTGCGCTCAAATCAACGCGTGTTGTCAGCACAGGGCGATAGTAAAGATTCTGTGGCACTTGCAAGGGCTTAAGCGCACCTGAAGCAAGAGCTTCAAAGTCGCTTTCTTCATTCTTGCTTGAAGTAAAAATATCATTTTCTATCTTGCCTAAATCCACTCCATACATATAGTATCCACTCGTATTTACGATATACCCCTCGCCATCACGCAAAAACGAGCCATCACGCGTGAAATAGTTTTTTTGCTTTTTTTCATAGCCATCTTCTTTAATTTCAAATGAACCCTCTTTTTGCTCTCCTACAATAAACCAACCTTTACCCTCATAAGCAATATTAAACTCGCCTTCACTTGATTTATAGCTCCCACTGCGTGTAGAAATGGCATTACTTGATTTTGTCGCACCATAGTTAAAATCATTATTGATAGGAGAATCAGCATTAAGCGTATCTAAATTGCTCGCAAAAAGACTTTCAAATTGTGGGATATTCTCTCTATAACCAATCGTATTGACATTGGCGATGTTATTTGAAATAGAATCAAGCCCAAATTGATGTGTGCGGATTCCGCTTGAGGCATTGACTATTGTCCCATTCATAGCCCGTGATCCTTATTGTAAAATTCAATCGCACTATCAAGGGGCAAAATCATATCGCCCATTCTTAGCATCGGTGAGCCTTTATCAAAGATGATGCTTTGCACCTCTCCGCGTCCCACACGAGCAGTGTGGTATTGCTTAGTTTCTTCGTTAAGATTATATTCTGCGCGGATATTATATGTGCCATCTTCGACTTGCCTACCTTGCTCATCAAGAGTATCCCAAGTAAATTCCAAATATCCACTCTCATTTGCCCTATTTTTCAAAGAAATACTTTTTACCAATTCATTATTGCTATTAAAAATATGAATCTTTGGCTCGCCCTTATTTGGGTCAATTTTTTGGTCAAAATAGATAGAAAACTTCACTGCTTTGCCTCGTTGCACATTCACACCAAACACATCAGTTTCAGCAACCTTACCAATCATAGCCACCGTATTAAGCGCATTGAGTTGAGCCGTAGCGATATTAGATTTTGCATTCTCTTGCATACCGGTATTAAGTGCCTCAAGTGATTCTTTCATCTGGGCTTGAAATTCTTTAAGTTCCTTATTTGTCTCCTGTGTGCTTTTCATCGCCTCTGCAACTTCTACCATTGTCTTTTTATTTTGCTCTTGCATTTCTACTTGCGTGAGTTGGGCGGTTTGGGTAATGATTTTATCAGTCTCCATAGGTGCGGTAGGATCTTGATTTTTAAGCTGCTCTAAAAAAAGTCTCATAAACGCATCATTATCAAGCTCATTGATATTGCGCACTTTTTCCTTTTCTTTGGCTATTTTTGCCGCACTGCCTGTAACTTCTGCTAAATCAATTGCCATTGTTTTTCCTCATTTACGCGTATTTTGGAAGCGTGATATTCATCACATTTATCTCGCTTTCTTGTGAATCTTCCAAGCTATTTTTGTTCCCTTTTTCATAATGCCCATTTTGAGAAGCATTTTGTTCTCTTTGATTGCCTCCACTGCCCTTATCGCTTGTGCTAAAGCTTAAATCTACATTATCAAAGCCCACTTGTGCAAGATTGTTTTTAAAATCCACTTGATTTTGTAAAAATAATCCCACTGCTGTGGCATTTGATACCACTTGCACGTGCAAATCCTTACCCTTTTTAGTAATGGTTAGCTCCAAAGTCCCTAAATTGCGCGGATTAAGCTCCATAGAAAGCTTTGTCAAAGGTGGCTTATAGTTTAAAATCTCCTCACGCAAAGTCTGTGCAAAGTTCCTCATATTTTCTCTTGCAAGGGCTGAACGATAGAGAATCTGTGAACGGGTGCTTTCTTTTGTCTGGCTTAGCTCTGCACTTTGCTTTTGAGCAACACTCTTTTGCGTTTTACTCTCTTTTTGCTCCTCGACTTCTTTTGCTTTTTCCTTTTGCTTTTTCTCACTATTATGCAACAAATCTGTGCCTTTGGGCTCTTCTTCCTCGATGTATTGCTGCGCAAGCATATCTTCAAAGCTTATGCGCTCTTCTTGAATCTGCGCTGCCTTTGGTTGTGAGGCTTGAATCTCCTCACTCTTTGATCCTTTGCCCTGCCTACGTTCATCTTTGCGTGAATCTTTATGGTTTTTATCCTTAGATTCTAAAATCGCTAGGCTTTCTGTTAAAACATTGCCCTTGTTTTGCGTATTTTGCGCTTGAGGCAAGCTACCTTTGGCTTGGGGTTTAGCACTTATATTTTCAATCTTTGGCGCAAAATCCTCAATTGCCATTTCCTCATCATCATAGCTCATATAACTCATCTCTAGCTCTTGGCTCTTTTCAATATGCTCTTTGTGTCTAGGCAAAACTTGCGTTACCACCTGCGCCGCTTGAACTTTATATACCTCTTTTATCTCTTTAGATTCTTGAGTCTTATTTTGTGCTAACTTAGAATCTTTAGTATCTATAATGCTCTCCCGCGCCTTTATCTTTTTTTGTTTTTTTGAACGCCTTTTTGTTTTTTGAGGCTGCGCTTCTTTTGTCTCCTTTGTCTCAATCATATCCCTTATATCTTTGATATTTTTCATATCTTTTAGATTTTTGGGACTATTTTTAAGCGATACAATCTCAAGCTTAGAAGTAGATTCTACGCGCTCTGAATCTGTAAGTATCTTTTGAGATGCAAAAGCTTTTATAAGGAGATTTTCTTCTATCTTTTCTCCTTTATTAGCCGATCTGGGGTCTGTCCTTTAAAAGAGATGCACTATTAATGCTGACATTTTCCTCTTCGGTTTTGCTCGCAACTGGATACTCATTTGAGATTTTGCTTGTAATATTTTTAGGTTTATTTTTACCTCGCTGCACAATGGCGATTCTATCGACATTATTTTCATATTCATACGAAATGCTCTGTTTGGCTGATTCTGGAATCACCTTGGGCTTTGGTGTAACTTTTGCTTCCTCTTGTTCTAAAGTAATATTACTTGGATTTAATCCCTTTGCTGTGGCAATTTTTTCCACATCTGCTAGAGTCTTATCCTCATTCCCTGTTTTTTGAGGCGCTGACATATTGATTGGCGTAGGAGTTTTTTGTATCTGCTCTGCTTGGGTGGAGGCATTATTTAAAGCCACACTCTGTGCTTTCACATCGCGTCCTACACTTTGTGGTAGCTCACTACCTGAAACTTTTGTCTCTTTTGGCGCATTTTTATTTGCCTCTTTAGCAGCCAAAGGCGCACTTAGAGCCTCTACAAGCGGATTAACTTCTGGTGTTTTTGTATCCTTTGTGTTTTTGATTTTCTCCTGCAAGGCAATTTTAGAATCCTGCCCATTACTATCTTTAAAATCAAAAGCAGCAGGAGAAGTAGCCGCTTTAGCACTTGAAGTTTTACCCGTGGGAGCTGCTTCCAAAGGAGAGGTACTTTGCTTACTTTGCGCACCTTTGATTGTATTTTTAAGCACTACTTCAGGATCTTGTCCCACGCCCTTACCTTTATCTTGCGCTTTTTGCGCTGATTCTGTATCTTTAGTAGTTTTGCTTTGAGCAGCTTTAGCAAGCATATCTTCAAACTTACTCTCTAGCTTATTTACCTCTGCTGATGGTGAATTAGGGCGCTTAGGCGCAGAATCTGGTTTATTTAAAATAGTGTTTTGCATAGCATCTAGCATACTTCGCTCCTTGAAAAAATTTAGCATTAATAAAGCAAAAAGTATTCCTTATAATCGCGTTAAGATTCTGAAAATAAAACATAGAATCTAGAATCTCAAGCTTTAAAAACCATTACTCAAATGAAAATTCAAAAGCTAAAAACGACATTTGAAAATAGATTCCAAAATCTTTTGCTTAAAACAAATAGCGCATTACAAAAAATCATTTATAATAATATCGTGATGCAGAAGCTTAAGGAAAGGCTAGAATGAAATTAAAATTACTTGCGATACTCTGTGGCTTTATTCTCACTTGTTGCTTTGGGCGAGAGAAAAGCGGATTTGAGATATATGGCGATGTAATGCAGATTCTACCCTTTGCGATGATGATATATAGCTATGCCAAAGATGATATACAAGGCGTAAAGGAACAAGCCACTGGAGCAGGAGCAACACTGCTGCTTACACATCTTATAAAAGAATCCCTCGTAATAGTTTCACACTCTAATGAGGCAAAGGTAAGATTTGCACAGCGTCCAAATAATGGGAGTTTTAATGGATTTCCTTCAGGGCATACTTCGTTTGTGTTTTCAAGCGTGGGTTTTGCACAAAAACATTATGGCTATCAATTAAGCCTACCACTTGCGGCTCTAGCCACTTCTGTGGGTATAAGTAGAATCCACGCACAAAAACACACCACTACGCAGGTAATCGCTGGTGCCATACTTGGTTTTAGCACTTCTTATCTTTTTGCATCTAAATATACGCCCCCTCAAATGAGTTTTCTTATTGATGTTGCCCCAAATGGCACATTCTATTATGGAGTATCTTATAAAAAAATTTTTTAGCTATCTTATTACTCTTTGCTTGATGCTCCCACATCGGTATGGTAATAGAATCTGTAATATTAGGTATCCCGTGTATGCTTGAGGGAATAGAAATAAGCCCTAGACTCGCGTTTTTACGCACAATATTGATATAAGAAAATGAAGTCTGCACCTTAAATTGCCTAC
>NZ_JAFLSB010000023.1 GCF_022511165.1 Helicobacter sp.
GAAGGTGTAAATAAAGAAGATGCCCAAAACTTCAAGAAGAAACTCGAAGATGCAGGAGCAAAAGTCGAAATCAAATAGTTTTCGGCTCTCTTTTTTCTGTTATTGTCAAATCTTAGATTCTAAGATTTGACTTTTTGCATTTATAGAATATTGTAAAAATGCTTTATAATTTCATCAAGTTTTTTAGAGTATTTTTGCTCGTTTGAATCCCCAAGAAAAATAAGGATATAACTTATGGCACATAATACAAAACTTAAAAATAGACTCCGCGCTGATTTTACCAAAAATCCTCAAAATATTGATGTTCCTAATCTCCTCCTTCTCCAAAGAAATAGTTATAATGATTTTCTTTGTATTGATGGTGATAAAGAATCTGGTATAGAGCGGGTTTTCAAGTCTGTTTTTCCTATCCAAGATAGTCAAAATCGCATTACACTTGAATATGCGGGGTGCAAATTTGGCAAACCCAAATATACGACAAATGAAGCAATGGTGCGTGGGGTAACCTATGCCATATCATTGCAAATCAAAATCCGCCTTGTGCTTTGGGAAAAAGACGAGAAAACAGGCGAAAGACTTGGCGTTAAAGATGTGAAAGAGCAAAATATTTTTGTGCGTGATATTCCACTAATGACAGATAGAACAAGCTTCATTATTAATGGTGTTGAGCGCGTTGTGGTTAATCAACTTCATCGTAGCCCGGGTATTATTTTTAAAGAAGAAGAATCAAGCACTTCATCAAATAAGCTTATTTACACAGGGCAGATTATCCCCGATAGAGGTTCTTGGCTATATTTTGAGTATGATTCAAAAGATGTGCTTTATGCGCGGATTAATAAACGTCGCAAGGTGCCTGTTACGATTATTTTGCGCGCTATGGGATATAGCAAACAAGATATTCTTAAAATTTTCTATCCTTTGCAAAATGTTAAATATAAAAGTGGCAAATATCTCATTCCCTTTGATATAGATAGCATTGGCAATCGTGCCGAGTTTGATATTAAAGATTCTAAGGGCAATCTCCTTATTGCTTCAGGCAAGAGATTATCTACTAAAAAAATCAAAGAACTCAAAGAGGCAAAAATTGATTTGATTGAATATCCAGTAGAAAATCTTGCAAATAAATTCCTTGCCCAGCCAGTGCTTAATGCACAAGGTGAGGTCATTTTTGACACACTCACACAGCTTGATGAGGGCAAGCTCAAAAAACTCCTTGAGCTTAAGATTAATGAATTTGTGATTGCTAATGATAGTGCGGTGGGTGTGGATAATTCTATTATTAATTCTTTTATTGCCGATGCAGAATCTCTAAAAATGCTTCGCCAACAAGAAAAAATTGATGATGAAAATGAACTTGCTGCGATTAGAATCTACAAAGTAATGCGCCCGGGCGAGCCTGTAACAAAAGAAGTGGCTAAAAGCTTTGTGAGACAGCTCTTTTTTGATAGTGAGCGTTATGATTTAACGCGTGTAGGGCGTATGAAGATGAATCATAAGCTTCAAATTGATGTGCCTGATTATATTACTATCCTTACACACGAGGATATTATTAAAACAATTCAATATCTCTTGAAAGTCAAAAATGGCTTAGGTAAAATTGATGATAGAGATCACTTAGGCAATCGTAGAATCCGCGCTATTGGCGAGCTTTTGGCAAATGAGTTGCACGCAGGACTTGTAAAAATGCAAAAAGCTATACGCGATAAGCTCACTTCTCTAAGTGGCACTTTTGATACGATTATGCCTCACGATTTAGTCAATGGTAAGATGATTACAAGCACAATTATGGAATTTTTCACAGGGGGACAACTCTCACAATTTATGGACCAAACCAATCCTCTATCAGAAGTTACGCATAAACGCCGATTGTCTGCACTTGGCGAAGGCGGGCTTGTAAAAGATAGAGTGGGCTTTGAAGCAAGAGATGTGCACCCTACACATTATGGGAGAATCTGCCCTATTGAGACACCAGAAGGACAAAATATTGGGCTTATTAATACGCTTTCAACTTATACGCGCGTGAATGATTTAGGATTCATTGAAGCTCCCTATAAAAAGGTAGAAAATGGTGTGGTTTCTAATGAAGTTGTTTATCTCACCGCGGCACAAGAAGAGGGCATTGTTATTGCTCCTGCAAGCACAGCAGTGGATAAGAATGGACGCATTATTGAAGATTTGATTGAGACAAGAAAAGATGGTGAGATTATTTTGAGTGAGAAATCTCGTGTGCAGCTTATTGACTTAAGTCCGCGTATGCTTGTAGGCGTAGCGGCTTCGCTCATTCCATTCCTTGAGCACGATGATGCTAACCGCGCCCTTATGGGGTCAAATATGCAGCGACAAGCTGTGCCTTTGTTTAAGCCTGATGCACCTGTGGTTGGGACAGGTATAGAGCAAATTATCGCTCGTGATTCGTGGGAAGCGATTAAAGCAACTCGTAGTGGCGTAGTTGAGCGGGTAGATTCTAAGAATATTTACATACTTGGCGAAGATAACAATGGCGCGTATATTGATCATTATCATCTCAATAAGAATCTCCGCACTAATCAAAATACTTGCTTCTCGCAGCAGCCTATTGTGCGAGTAGGAGATAAGGTAGAGCAGGGGCAGATTATTGCTGATGGTCCAAGTATGGATAATGGAGAATTGGCTCTTGGTAAAAATATTCGTGTGGCTTTTATGCCTTGGAATGGTTATAACTTTGAAGATGCGATTGTTGTGAGTGAAAAGCTGATTAAAGAAGATGCCTTTACTTCGATTCACATCTATGAAAAAGAGATTGAAGCAAGAGAGCTTAAGCACGGCATTGAAGAGATTACTGCTGATATTCCGGGCACAAAAGAATCTGAAACTGCCCACCTTGATGAGAGTGGGATTGTGCGCATAGGCACTTATGTGAGTGCAGGTATGATACTTGTGGGGAAAGTCTCTCCTAAAGGCGAAGTGAAACCAACGCCTGAAGAGCGACTTTTACGCGCTATTTTTGGTGAAAAAGCCGGACACGTAGTCAATAAATCTCTTTATTGTCCGCCCTCGCTTGAAGGAACGGTTGTAGATGTAAAGATTTTTACGAAAAAAGGCTATGAAAAAGATGCACGCGCAATGAGTGCGCACGATGAGGAAAAACGTGTGCTTGATATAGAGCATCACGATCGTTTGACGATGATTCAGCAAGAGGAAGCACTGCGAATCTCGCTTATGCTCTCTAAAGAAAAACTTGCAAGTGATGCGAAGGTTGCTGATAAAGTTTTCAAAAAAGGCACGCAAATTTCAAAAGAAGAACTCAATAGCTTTAATCCTTTCATACTAAGCACTCTTTTAAAGAGCTATTCTAAAGAGGTGCAAGGGCGCTATGAGCAGATAAAAACCAATTTCTTAGAGCAAAAGAAAACATTGGGTGAGGAGCACGAAGAAAAACTTTCTATCCTTGAAAAAGATGATATTTTGCCAAGTGGCGTTGTAAAACTTGTGAAAATTTACATCGCTACCAAACGCAAACTTAAAGTAGGTGATAAAATGGCAGGGCGACACGGAAATAAAGGTATCGTCTCTAACATCGTACCTATGGTAGATATGCCTTATACGGCTGATGGTGAGCCTGTGGATATTGTGCTTAATCCTTTGGGTGTGCCTAGCCGTATGAATATCGGGCAGATTCTTGAAGTGCATTTGGGGCTTGTAGGTAAGAATCTTGGAAAACAAATTAATGATATTTTTACCTCTCAAACAAAGCAATGGGTGAATACCTTGCGCACAAAGATGATTGAAATTGCTAAAGTTGTCAATGTCGATAATACATCAATGGTTGATTTTCTTAAAAAATTAGATGATGAGAGTTTGATTGCGTATGCACGAGATTGGAGTAATGGTGTGAAATTTGCCATTCCGGTATTTGAGGGCATTAAGCAAGAGCAGTTTGATAAACTTTTTGCTTTGGCAAAGATTGATACTGATGGCAAAACAGAGCTTTATGATGGCAAAACAGGCGAGAAAATGCGTGAGCGCGTAAATGTAGGCTATATGTATATGCTTAAACTTCATCATTTAGTAGATGAAAAAGTGCATGCACGAAGCACAGGTCCTTATTCTTTGGTTACACAGCAACCTGTGGGTGGAAAGGCACTCTTTGGAGGGCAGAGATTTGGGGAAATGGAAGTATGGGCGCTTGAAGCCTATGGTGCAGCTCATACCCTTAAAGAAATGCTGACAATTAAATCTGATGATACAGAGGGACGAAAAGCTGCATATAAGGCGATTACAAAAGGTGAGCCTGTTGGAGAATCTGAAATCCCAGAGACATTTTATGTGCTTACTAAAGAGCTACAATCTCTTGCTCTTGATGTGAATATTTATGGTGATGAAAAAGATGAAAATGGGCAACCTGTGCCTATTACGATAAAAGAAGATGATAGACCTAAGGATTTTAGCTCATTTCAGCTTGTGCTTGCAAGTCCAGAGAAGATTCTCTCTTGGAGCCATGGAGAAGTAAAAAAACCAGAGACTATTAATTATCGCACTTTAAAACCAGAGCGAGATGGGCTATTTTGCACCAAAATCTTTGGTCCAGTGCGTGATTATGAATGTCTTTGTGGTAAATACAAAAAAATGCGCTATAAGGGCATCGTGTGTGAGAAATGTGGTGTAGAAGTTACAAAAGCAAAAGTGCGCCGCTCAAGAATGGGGCATATTGAGCTTGTGGCGCCTGTGGCACATATTTGGTATGTAAGCTCATTGCCTAGTCGTATTGGCACTTTGCTAGGTGTAAAAATGAAAGACTTAGAGCGTGTGTTGTATTATGAAGCCTATATCGTTAAATCACCCGGTGAGGCATTTTATGACAATGAAGGCTCAAAGCCTATTATGAAATATGATGTATTGAATGAGGAACAATTCCAAAGCATCAATCAACGTTTTGAGCATACAGGATTTGTGGCACAAATGGGTGGAGAGGCGATTAAAGAATTACTCCAAGAGCTTGATTTAATGGTGCTTTTGGAGCAATTGCGTGAGGAGATTCGCTCTACAAATTCAGAAGCAAAGAAAAAGACAATTGTTAAACGTCTTAAGGTCGTGGAGGATTTTATTCACTCCGGCAGTCGCCCAGAATGGATGATGCTCACTATTCTCCCCGTGTTGCCACCAGATTTACGTCCTCTTGTGGCACTTGATGGTGGAAAGTTTGCAGTCAGTGATGTCAATGATCTCTATCGCCGCGTGATTAATCGCAATCAGCGCTTGAAACGACTTATTGAGCTTGATTCACCAGAAATTATTGTGCGCAATGAAAAGAGAATGTTGCAAGAAGCGGTTGATGCGCTTTTTGATAATGGTAGAAATGCAAATGCCGTCAAGGGTGCAAATAAACGACCACTTAAGTCTCTATCAGAGATTATTAAAGGCAAACAAGGACGATTTAGACAGAATCTTCTCGGTAAGCGCGTAGATTTCTCCGGACGAAGCGTGATTGTTGTGGGACCAAATCTCAAAATGGACGAATGTGGATTACCTAAAAATATGGCATTGGAGCTTTTCAAGCCACATTTATTTGCAAAGCTTGAGGAAAAGGGCTATGCGACTACACTCAAACAAGCCGTAAAAATGGTGAATCAAAAAACCAATGAAGTATGGGAATGTTTGCAAGAGATTGTTAATGGCTATCCTGTATTGCTTAATCGTGCACCGACTTTGCATAAGCAATCCATTCAAGCTTTCCACCCTAAGCTCATTGATGGCAAGGCGATTCAGCTTCACCCGCTAGTATGTTCAGCCTTTAATGCTGACTTTGATGGCGACCAAATGGCGGTGCACGTGCCACTCTCACAAGAAGCCATTACAGAATGTAAGGTATTGATGTTAAGTTCAATGAATATCTTGCTTCCTGCAAGCGGTAAAGCAGTAGCTGTGCCAAGCCAAGATATGGTTTTGGGCTTGTATTATCTCTCGCTTGAGAAAAAGGGCGTGAAGGGAGAGCATAAAATCTTTTCGGGTATTGATGAGATTGTTATGGCGGTTGAAATGGATGAGCTTGATATTAATGCGCGTATCAAAACCGTGTATGAGCGAAGAGTGATTGAGACCACAGCAGGACGTATGATTCTAAGCTCTATCTTGCCTGATTTTGTGCCTATCAATCTATGGAATCAGAAAATGAAGAAAAAAGATATAGGGGCATTGATTGATTATGTCTATAAAGAGGGAGGTTTGGGTATCACTGCAACTTTCCTTGATAATCTCAAGAATCTTGGATTTAAATACGCAACCAAAGCGGGTATCTCTATCTCCGCAGCAGATATTATTATCCCTCATAATAAGCTTGAAATGATTGATGAGGCTAAAAAAGAGATTAGGGAAAACCAAAGTGCGTTTGAGCAAGGAGCTGCCACTGCCCAAGAGCGATACAATAAGAGTATTGATATTTGGTCAGAAACAAGTGAGAAAATGGGCAAAATGATGATGGAGAAAATCAAAGATGACAAAGATGGTTTCAACTCTATCTATATGATGGCAGATTCAGGTGCGAGAGGAAGCGAGGCGCAGATTCGTCAGCTTTCTGCGATGAGAGGGCTTATGGCAAAACCTGATGGCACGATTATTGAAACACCTATTATCTCAAACTTTAAGGAAGGCTTAAATGTACTAGAGTATTTTAACTCTACACACGGCGCAAGAAAAGGTTTGGCTGATACCGCGCTTAAAACAGCAAATGCTGGGTATCTTACAAGAAAGCTCATTGATGTAAGCCAAAATATGAAGATTACTATTGAGGATTGTGGCACACACGAAGGTGTGGAGATTGCAGATATTACGGTGGGAAGTGATATGATTGAGCCGCTTGAGGAGCGTGTGATAGGACGTGTATTAGCGCGTGATATTATTGATCCTATTGCGAATGAGATTCTTTTGAGCGAGGGCGTACTCATTGATAGCGCTATGGCAAGACGCATTAAAGAGGCAAATGTCAAATCTGTGATGATACGCACCCCTGTAACTTGTAAAGCAAGTAAGGGTGTTTGTGCAAAATGCTATGGACTAAATCTTGGTGAATCTCAAATGGTTAAACCGGGCGAGGCAGTAGGGGTGCTTGCTGCACAAAGTATTGGTGAACCCGGCACGCAGCTTACATTACGCACATTCCACGTAGGTGGAACAGCAAGTAGAAGCACAGAAGAGAGACAAATTATTGCTAAAAAAGAAGGCTTTATACGTTATCACAATATCCGCACTTATACTAATCCCGAAGGGAAAAAGATTGTGGCAAATCGCAGAAATGCCGCGATTTTGGTTGTCGAGCCGCGTATTAAAGCAGAGTTTGATGGCGAAGTGCAAGTAGAGAGCGTGCATGATGAGGTGCATATTACGGTTGTGGGCGAGAAAAAGAAAACAGCGACTTATCGTGTCCGCAAAGATGATGTAGCTAAGCAAAATGAACTTGCCGGTGTGGCAGGAAAAATTGAAGGCAAACTCCTCGTACCACACGGAAGTGGCTATAAGGTAAAAGCTGGCGGTAGCATTGTAGATACAATTATAGATAGCTGGAATGTGCCTACGCGGATTCCTTATGGAAGTGAGCTTAAAGTAGAGGATAATGCACCTATTTCTCGAAAGATTACTGCTAAAGAAAAGGGCATTGTGAAGTTTTATACATTGCGTTCAGATACGCTTGAGCGCAATCATGATGTAAAAAAAGGTATGATTGTGTCTGAAAAAGGTATGTTTGCGGTGATTGCTGACCAAAATGATAGAGAGGCTATCCGCCATTATATCGCGCGTACCTCAAAGATTCTTATAGATGATAATAGCGAAGTGGATATAGATACACTTATTTCTGAACCAACTTCAAATGAGCAAATAGTGATTGCTGAATGGGATGCTTATAGCGATCCTATTCTTGCTGAACAAGCGGGAGTTGTATCCTTTAGGGATATTATCGCAGGGCTTACTGCAAGTGAGCAAGAAGATGAAAACACACATCAAAAGAGTCTTGTGATTAATGAATATATGCCCACAGGCTATAAACCAATGCTTGTAATCACAACTCCAAAAGGCAAAGAAATATCTTATCGTCTTGAATCTCGCACTTCTATTATGGTGGGAGATGGTGATAAAGTGGAAGTTGCAGATATTATTGCTAAAGTGCCTAAGGCATTGGTAAAATCTAAGGATATTACAGGCGGTCTCCCACGCGTAACAGAACTCTTTGAGGCAAGAAAGCCAAAAGATACGGCAATCCTCTCTGAACTCGATGGTATCGTGAGCTTTGGCAAACCTATACGAGGAAAAGAGCGCATTATTATCACTGCAGAAGATGGCAGGGTGGCAGAATACGCAGTGGATAAAAATAAGAAGATTCTTGTCCATGAGCAAGAGTTTATCCACGCAGGTGAAGCAATGACTGATGGCGTTGTTTCAAGCCACGATATTTTGCGCATTAGTGGAGAAAAAGAGCTTCATAAATATATTGTAAGTGAAGTGCAGCAAGTGTATCGTAGGCAGGGTGTAAGCATTGCCGATAAACATATTGAGATTATTGTTTCTCAAATGTTGCGCCAAGTCAAAATCGTTGATAGTGGGAATACGAAATTTATCGAGGGTGATTTAGTCAGTAAGCGGCATTTCAAAGAGGAAAATGAGCGAATCTTGAGTATTGGCGGTGAGCCTGCAATAGCTGAACCTGTATTGCTTGGTATCACACGTGCAGCTATTGGGAGTGATTCTATTATCTCAGCTGCATCATTCCAAGAAACCACAAAGGTTTTAACTGGAGCAAGTATTGCCGCCAAAAAAGATACGCTTGATGACCTCAAAGAAAATGTTGTGCTTGGGCGTATGATACCAGTGGGAACAGGCTTATATAAAAACAAAAAATTCTCTTACAAGACAAATGAACAGCATTTGGCTAAAAATGAAGAAGAATAGGCAATGCCTCTATTCTCTAAGAGAAATAAAAGTTTTTATAAGGTAGAATCCCCCACTTTTTGTTTTTAAATTTACATAAAAGGAAGCATCAGTGCCAACTATAAATCAGTTGATTAGGAAAGAAAGAAAGAAAGTAATCCGCAAGACGAAGTCTCCAGCATTGCTTGAATGCCCACAAAGACGAGGGGTATGCACACGCGTTTATACGACAACGCCTAAAAAACCAAACTCTGCGTTAAGAAAGGTTGCAAAAGTAAAGCTTACTTCTAAAGTAGAGGTGATTAGCTATATCCCGGGTGAAGGGCATAATCTCCAAGAGCACTCTATCGTGCTTGTGAGAGGTGGGCGTGTGAAAGACTTACCGGGGGTAAAATACCATATTATCCGCGGTGCACTAGATACAGCAGGTGTTGCAAAAAGAAGTGTTTCTCGTAGTAAATATGGTGCGAAAAAAGCCAAAGCAAGTGGCGATAAAAAATAATTTAAGGAGAGGGTAATGAGAAGACGAAGAGCTCCGGTTAGAGAGATTCTAGGCGATCCTATCTATAATAACAAAGTTGTAACAAAATTCATCAATAAGATGATGCTTGATGGCAAAAAAAGTGTGAGTGAAAAGATTATTTATGCTGCCTTTGAGCGAATCGAAGAAAAAAGTGGCGAAAAAGGCATAGAAGTATTTGAGAAAGCCCTTGAGCGCGTTAAACCTCTTGTAGAGGTAAGAAGTCGCCGTGTGGGTGGGGCAACCTATCAAGTGCCTGTTGAGGTGCGCCCAGCTCGTCAGCAATCGCTTTGCATTCGTTGGCTGCTTGAGGCTACACGCAAGAGAAATGAGCGCACAATGGTAGAGCGCCTTGCAAGTGAGCTTGTCGATGCGGCAAATGACAGAGGAGCAGCGTTTAAGAAAAAGGAAGATGTGCATAAAATGGCTGAAGCAAATAAAGCTTTTGCACATTATCGTTGGTAGGAAGGATAGGCAATGGCAAGAAAAACCCCTTTAACGAGGATTAGAAATATCGGTATTGCCGCGCATATTGATGCAGGCAAGACGACTACTTCAGAGCGGATTCTCTTTTATACAGGTGTGAGCCACAAAATCGGTGAAGTGCATGATGGTGCAGCAACGATGGACTGGATGGAGCAAGAAAAAGAGCGCGGGATTACCATTACTTCTGCGACTACGACTTGTTTTTGGAAAGATCATCAAATTAATCTCATTGATACTCCCGGACACGTGGATTTTACAATCGAAGTAGAACGTTCTATGCGTGTGCTTGATGGCGCAGTTGCTGTATTTTGTTCTGTGGGTGGTGTGCAGCCTCAAAGTGAGACAGTATGGAGGCAGGCAAATAAATATGGCGTGCCTCGTATGGTATTTGTGAATAAAATGGATAGAACAGGGGCAAATTTTTATAGTGTTGAAGAGCAGATTAAGCAGCGATTAAAAGCTAATCCTGTACCTATTAATATCCCCATTGGTGCGGAAGAAAATTTCAAAGGCGTTGTTGATTTGGTGCAAATGAAAGCGATTGTATGGAATGATGAATCAATGGGTGCAAAATACGATATTGAGGATATTCCTGCTGAACTTGTAGAAAAAGCGAATGAATACCGAGAAAAACTTCTTGAAGCCGCAGCCGAACAAGATGAAACTTTAATGGAAAAATATCTTGGTGGTGAGGAATTAAGCATTGAGGATATTAAAAAGGGTGTGAAAATTGGTTGCTTAAATATGAGTCTTATCCCTATGCTTTGTGGTTCAAGCTTTAAAAACAAAGGGGTGCAAACTTTGCTTGATGCGGTAGTGGATTATCTGCCTGCTCCCACAGAAGTAGCAGAGATTAAAGGCATTGATCCCAAAAATGATGCAGAGCTTAGCGTGGAATCAAGTGATGATGGCGCATTTGCAGGACTAGCTTTTAAAATTATGACTGATCCATTCGTGGGGCAGCTCACTTTCGTGCGTGCATATCGTGGCAAGTTAGAATCTGGGAGCTATGTGCTTAATTCTACAAAGGGCAAAAAAGAGCGTGTAGGGCGACTTTTGAAGATGCACTCGAATAAGCGCGAAGATATTAAAGAGATTTATGCAGGTGAGATTTGTGCGTTTGTAGGCTTGAAAGATACGATTACAGGTGATACGCTTTGTGATGAAAAAGTGCCGGTGATTTTGGAACGTATGGACTTCCCCGAGCCTGTGATTCAAATCGCGGTAGAGCCAAAAACTAAGGCAGATCAAGAGAAAATGTCTATCGCACTTGGCAAACTTGCCGAAGAAGATCCAAGCTTTAGAGTAAGCACACACGAGGAAACAGGGCAAACACTTATTGGTGGTATGGGTGAGCTTCACTTGGAGATTATTGTTGATAGGCTAAAACGTGAGTTTAAAGTCGAAGCGGAAGTGGGTGAGCCACAAGTTGCCTTTAGAGAGACTATTCGCACCGCGGTTGAACAAGAGTGCAAATATGCAAAACAATCAGGTGGGCGTGGGCAATATGGACACGTTCATATTCGCCTTGAGCCAAAAGAGCCGGGCAAGGGTTATGAGTTTGTAAATAATATCAGCGGTGGGGTGATTCCAAAAGAATATATTCCTGCGGTTGATAAGGGTATCCAAGAGGCAATGCAAAATGGTGTGCTTGCAGGATACCCCGTGGTAGATTTCAAAATAACACTTTATGATGGAAGCTACCACGAGGTGGATTCATCTGAAATGGCGTTTAAAATCGCCGGCTCTATGGCATTCAAAGATGCCTGTCGTAAGGCAAATGCAGTGTTATTAGAGCCTATGATGAAGGTTGAGGTGGAGGTCCCAGAAGAATATATGGGTGATGTGATAGGCGATTTAAATAGAAGAAGGGGACAAATTAATTCAATGGACGATCGCATGGGATTGAAGATTGTAAATGCTTTTGTTCCGTTGGCTGAAATGTTTGGCTATTCTACTGATTTACGTTCAGCCACACAAGGTAGAGGCACATACACAATGGAATTTGACCATTATGGCGAAGTGCCAAGTAATGTTGCTAAAGAAATTATAGAAAAACGAAAGGGGTAAATAATGAAAAAGTTAGTTTTTATTTTGGGTTTAGGTTTGATGTTTGCAGCGTGTGGAGATAATGCACAAGAGAGTGAAACAAAAGCTCCAGCAGTTGAAGATACTCCAACAGAAACTCCGGCTCCAGCGATTGATGTTCCAGCAGTTGCTCCAGCAGAAGAGACAACAGAACAAGCTCCAGCAGCAGAGGAAGCTACACAACCTGCTGAATCTACTACTGATGAAGCAAAGGCAGAGGATACTCCAAAAGATGAGGCTGAAGCTCCAAAAGAGGGCGAAGCTCAATAACTTAACTTAGGCTTCTTTCTCCTTTTTAAAGGAGAAAGGCAAAGGAAAAACAGATGTATAATTTTCTTCTCATATGTGTTTTATCCTTGGTATTTGTGGCTTGTTCGCAAGAGGACAAGGATACATCGGCTTCTCAAATTCAATCTACTTTAGATTCTCAACATACTTCAAATGCTACACAAGTCTCTCAAGAGGCAAGTGATTTGCCAACACAAGCAGTTGTAGAAACTACAGATTCTCATAATGTAGAAACACCAAGTGTAGAATCTAGTGCAGAGCCAAAAAAGAGTGATGCGGTAGCTCTTTATGCTAAATGTGCAGCGTGCCACGGCAAAGACGGCAGGAGTGTTGCGCCCGGTAGCGTAGGGAATGTATTAATTGCTTCATTGAATAAAGCGCAAGTTGTAGAGGCTCTTAAAGGTTTTCGTGCGCGGACTTTGAGCAAAGGTGGTAATTCTGTGATTATGTATATGCAAGCAAAGAATTTGAGTGATGAGGATATTGAAGCATTAGCCGAGTATATCAATGCTTTTTAATAAGTTTTTAGAGTGCTGTTTTTGGAAGTTTTTAGGCTTTATCTTTTACACAAAAAGAGTTTTTTTGAGAGCTTAAAATCATTCCTTTTTTTGTTTTTATTAAGGCACTTTAATTGCTCTAATAGCAAAGTCAAATGTTTTATAATACTTTGATACACTTCTTTTGTATAGCAAAAACACTCGTATAAATATTTCTTGCAAAGATGCTTTCAAATTTTTGCAAGTTTTATGATAAAAATTTTGTTATTTAGTAAGAATCTTTAGCCTTGGGCTTTCTTCTAAGTCTTATTATTGGTTGTATTTTCCCCATAGATTCAAAAAAATACTCTTGTATGAAAAAATAAGTAGCATCTAAGCCGGAGTGTTTATGCACAAGAGATTGTAGAAATAGGCATTCACAAGAAGAGATTGAGAGCAAAGGTTTAAGAAATATTTCCTCTATTTTTAAATACTTGAAAAGCGCAAAGTAAGCTTTTAGAGACTTATACCCTATCAAGCTTATAAATAATAGGCAATCGAATCCTTGTAGTGCGCTCCAAACGTGGAAAAGCTTTTTGTGCTCTTTTGACTGCATTAAGCGCGGCAAAATTAAGCGAGTGATGTGGGCAAGGCTCAATGAGATGGATATGTGATACATCGCCATTTTTATGGATAATAAATTCCACCACAACCTTATCTTCTAACCCCTGTTTTCTTGCCATAGGCGGATATTTATTTCTGCGATCAATAGCACTTTGAATCTTAGAGAAAAGCTCATCTTTGCTCCCCTCATTAAAGGCAAGTGTTTGAATCACATCGCCTTCTTCGAGCTTTTCACTCTGTTCTGTTTTGGGAGCTTTGCTTTGTGGGGTAATCTCCCCTGTCTCTTTAGCAATTTTCCCCTCTTCTTTTATAATCTCTTTGTGATGATGTTTTTTCTTATGAATTATAGGTTTTGGCGTATCTATTGTATTTTCATTTGATGAATGTGTAAAAGTAGCAAGAGAAATGGTTGTAGCATTATCGCCATTTTGTTGCAAATCCATTTCTTGAAAAAAGTCATATAAAGTAGCAAAAAGGGCAAAATGAAGCAAGAAGCTAATCGCAAAACCAGCATAGCTTGCTTTGGAAGCACTGCTATTTACAGCATTACTTTTGGGTTGCTTATTTGTTTTTTGTTGAAATGCCAAAGTTTTCATGCCCTTTCTCCTTTAAGATATCTACAATTTGGATAAAGCTCTCAAATTTCGAATCTTTATCGCTTTTGAGTTGAATAAGCGTTTTGTTATTGATAGCCTTAAGCTCAAGCTTAAGAGATTCTATATCAATTGGCTTATCATTAAAATAAATAGTATTCTTATCATCAATAGTGATAAGGATTGGCTTTTCATTTTTCTCTTGCTGATTTTGACTTGCATAGGGAAGCTCGACTTTGATTTGCCCCTGCGCAATAAAGGTTGATACACTTAGCACAATTGCTAATAACACAAGCATTACATCAATGAAAGGAACGATGTTTAAGCCGTCTCTTTTAGGAATTCTCATTATCTCGCCTTAGTTTATTTGTTGCATTCGCTTATAGCGGCTAAGTTCAATATCCATTTTGCGCACAAAGCAATTATAGACAATCAAAGTAGGAATTGCCACTACTAAGCCAAGAGCAGTTGCTTTGAGTGCAGTAGATAGTCCTATCATAATGCTTTGAGCGTCCATTCCTCCACTCATACCCATATCATAAAATGTAATCATAATCCCAATAACCGTGCCTAAAAGCCCCACATAAGGCGCATTAGAATAAATAATATAGAGTGCAGTGAGATTCTTACTCAATGCCTCCTCAAGTACTTCTTCATTTGGATAATCTTTGGAATCAAGGCGTATAAAAAAGATGAGTCTCTCACAGCTAAACCATACGCTCAAAAAGCTCATTAAGCCAAGAATGGCAAAAATGATATGGTCGATATTATCTTTTAGAAACTCCATTATGATACTCCGTATTTCAAAGTATTCGATGAAGCGCATATTATAAAAATTATTCTTAATATAAGTTTATATTTCCTTTTAACTTCACTTAAAGTTTTTATTTCACTTTTAGCTTAGTTTTTTTAGGCTACAATTTAGTTTATTAAGTAGATTTCCTAAAGGAAGCATAATGAAGCCTCATATTATTCGATTTAGCGTATCTTTACCAAAGCCCCTGCTTGAAACCTTAGTTGAACGTTTGACGCATAAGGGTTATTCTTCGCGTTCAGAAATTGTGCGTGATATGATACGTGAAAAACTCAATGAGGAAGTATGGAGCAGTGGTGCAGAAAATACGCAAGGTGTAGCAGTTTTGACAATTATTTATGATCATCATCAGCGCGAACTTAATCAAAGAATTATTGATATTCAGCACAATAACACACATAAGAGCAATGTAGAGATTCTATGTAGCACACACGTGCATTTAGATCATCATAATTGCTTAGAGAGCATTATTTTACGCGGTAAGAGGAGCAATATCGAGGATTTGAGCATTGAAATTGGCGGCTTAAAGGGTGTGAAATTCTCAAAACTTACACGCGCAAGTGCCTTTGAATAAGGGCATAAAAATGATAAGGGCAAAGTAATTGCAAGGGTAGTTTATGCAAGGCTTTGTGGCAATTTATGGCGGAAGCTTTGATCCCTTACATAAAGGACATAGTGAGATTATCAAAGCTCTATGCGAGAATCCACGCTATTGGCATATTATTTTAATGCCAAATTATACTAATCCGCTTAAAACTCCTCCCCTTTTTAGCCCGATGCAACGATTGCAAATGTGCGAATCTATTGCCAAAGTATATAATGAGCAATATCCCCCCCTTTCGTCTCTACCGCGCGTGAGTGTGAGTGATTATGAAGTGCTACAAAATCGCCCTGTATTTAGCATAGAGAGCATTTCTCATATAAAACTTAATATGAGGGCGCATTTTCCTCAAGCACAATATGTTTTTGTGCTGGGGAGTGATGCTTTGGCGCATTTAGGCAAATGGCATAAACCACAGGAAATATGCCAAATGGTGCAATTTGTGGTAATTAAGCGAGAGGGGGAGACATATACCTCCCACGCATCTCAAAGCAAACATACAGATGCGCATTTTCCTCTTGCTCCACAAGTAATTGAGCAAATAAAATTAGAGCATTTTGGTGCATTATCCTCAAGTGCAGTGCGCCTATTACTACAAAATGGAGATATGCAAAGCGCACTTGAAAAAATACCCCCAAGTATTCATAGCATTATACAAGCACATTTTAGGCTATAATGCGCTTTATTTTTAAAGGAGTGCCATTGCAGAGCCAGACACAGCCTATACATTCACAAACCTTGCAGGAGCGCATAGCTTATATTTGCGCACTTTTAGAGGACAAAAAGGGTGAGGATATTGAAGTTTTTGATTTGAGTGATAAAGATTATATCGCTAGGGGCGTGATTATTGTGAGCGCAATGGTAGGCAAACACGCCTTTGCTTTGCTTGATCATCTAAAGAGTGAGCTAAAGCCTAAGGGGGAGGTTTTTTATGCCACAGATGAAGAGAGCGAGGATTGGGTAATTGCGGATTTGGGTGATATTATGATTCATATCTTTACCCCTAATCATCGCAAAAAATTTAATCTCTCGGAGTTTTTACATACATTAAATAAAAAATCAATCGATTGATTAATTTTTTTCAGCTAGAATCTCTGCAAAGCCAAAGAAGTAAAGCCAAAAGCAATACTTAAGAGGCAGTTTTTTGTAAGAGGAAGAGATGAGAAAAATTTTCTTATTGGTTGTTATTTTTCTTGTTTCTTATGCAAAAGCATATAGTACAAAAGAGGAGAGCATAGAGTATTATATCAAACTTGCTAGGGAGCATTATCCGCTTTCACATAATACACAGCTTTTAGATAATGCCCTTACTCTTACACTCAAAGAGCTTAATACTCATTTTATTCCGCAGTTGCGTTTGAGTGGCAAACTCTCTTACCAAAGCGAAGTAACAACCCTGCCTTTTGATTCTCTGCCGAGCGCATTTTCATTTGACTATAAGCCCTTAAGCAAAGATCAATACCAATTTGTCCTTGAGGTAAGCCAACCTCTGCTTGATATGGCACATTTTGTCAAAAAAGATATGACTAAAGCGCAAATTGCTACGCAAAAAGAAGATGTAGCCCTCTCTTTGTATCAAATCAATCAATCTGTGATTGAATATTTTTTTGCCCTTTTGCTTTTAAACGAACAAATTAACCAAAATAAGCTCCATATCAAGGAGTTAAGCAAGAATCTCCGCAATCTTGAGATACTCTATAAAAATGGCGCAATGACAAAAGAAGCACTCAATAAGATTCATATTGAGATTCTAAATACACAAAAAATCGCCGAAGAACTACAAAGCCAAAAAGAAATAGCACTTCATAGTCTCTGCTCCTTGACTGCACACCAAGTGAGCGAGAATCCGCTTGTGCCAAATTTTGATGAGCAAAAAGCATTTTTACAGAGTGTGCAGCACTATCTTTATACAAAAGCTCACTCTGTGGAGGATAGAGAATCAAGCAATCTTGCAATAAGGGAGTTAAGAGAAAGTGGGCAAGCTATCTTTACTTATCGCCCTGAAAATATGTATTTTATGGCAAAAGAGAGGGAGATGCAAACACAAAAAAAGCTAGAGAGAGCTAAAATCTTCCCTTATATTGATCTTTTTGTGCAAGGTGGATATGGCAATCCTAGTCTTAATTTTTTACGCGGCGAAGCCGCACCTTATTATATCGCGGGGGTGCGCTTAAGCTGGGATTTGAGTAATCTCTACTCAATATCACAACATAATGAGCTTATACATAATCAAATCTTGCGTCTTGGCTCACAAAGAGAAGCCTTTATCCTTAAAAGCCAAATCGCACTCAATAAACATATTAAAAATGCAAATAATCTCCTTGCGCAAATGCAAGATGATGAGCAAATCGTGGCTTTACGCGAGAAGATTTTGCAATCTCAAGAGGCAAAGCTAAAGCAGGGCATTTTAAGCATTAATGATTTTATTACAGATATTAATAATCTTAATCTTGCAAGATTACAGCAAAACTACACAAAGATTGAGTTTTTGATGCAAATTTATCATATCAAGCAGATTCTTAATGTGTGGCAATATGAATAAGCTATAAGCAAAAGGGAGTAAAAATGAGCAAGATAGGCGCAGTGATTGTGTGTATAGCATTGTTTTTTAGCGCGTGCGAGCAGAGGAATACATTTGATGCAATGGGTATTTTTGAAAGCGATGAGATTCTTATTGCTGCTGAAGTGAGTGGGAAGATTTTAGATTTTAATGTAAAAGAGGGTGATTGGCTTAAAAGTGGAGAATTGCTTGGGCGTATTGATACTTCACAGCTTGAATTAAAACAACAAAAAATAGAGCTTGAATTGCAACAAGCCCTCAAGGAGCAAGAACGTTTTTTAAAACTTTATCAAGCAAATGCTACAACAAAGCAGAATCTTGAAAATGCGGATTTGAAAGTTTTGCTTTTGCAACAAGAATCACAGATTATCGCAGATGAGATTTCTCGCGCAAAGATTATCTCGCCTATTGATGGGGTGGTGCTAGAAAAATATGCTTTTAATGGAGAGCTAAGCACCCCCAATAAAATTTTATTGCGTGTAGCAAACACACAAGCCTTGCGACTAAAGGCATATATAAGCAATGTAGATTTAAGCCGCATACGCTTAGGCGATAAGGTAAGGGTATTGAGCGATTTTGGAGAGGATTATAGGGAATATGAGGGAGTGATTACTTGGATAGCAAGTGAGGCAGAATTTACCCCAAAGACAATAATGACAAAACAAGAGAGGCATAATCTCGTATATGCAGTAAAAATTGATGTGCAAAATGATGGATATATTAAGATTGGCTCGTATGGGGAAGTGCTTTTAGGGCAGCAAGAATAGGGATTATAAATGCAATATGGAGTGAGCGCACATCATATCAGTAAAAGTTTTGATGGGCAAAAAGTTTTAGATGATATGAATCTTGAGGTGCATACAAATGAGCTTTTTGGCATTATAGGGGCAGATGGCGCGGGTAAAAGCACATTATTAAAAATCTTTGCAACCCTCCTTTTGGCTGATAGTGGAGAATGCAGTGTGGCAGGATATGATGTGGTGCGCGATTTTTTACGCATTAGGAATATCATAGGATATATGCCCGGTAGTTTTAGCCTCTATGCAGATTTAAGTGTATTTGAGAATCTGCAGTTTTTTGCACATATCTTTCATACAAGCATTGAGGAAAATTATGATTTGATTAAGCATATCTATGCTGCCCTAGAGCCATTTCAAAAACGAAAGGCAGGGGCATTATCTGGGGGAATGAAGCAAAAACTTGCGCTGTGCTGCACACTTATTCATAAGCCACAGGTGCTTTTTCTTGATGAGCCAACCACAGGCGTAGATGTGGTGAGTAGGCAAGAGTTTTGGGATATTTTGCAAGAACTCAAATCTCAAATGACTATCATTGTCTCTACGCCCTATATGGACGAGGCAAAGCTATGTGATAGAATCGCCCTTATGGCTAATGGCAAGATTCTTAGTTGCGATAGCCCTTCAAAAATATGTGAATGCTTTCCCCATAGGCTTTTTGAATGCAAGAATCTCTCCCCTCATCACCTTCCGCTCATTCGCGCCCTAGAATCTGTGCATTCTTGTTTTTTATTTGGGCAAAGTTATCATATTGTTTTTAAACACAATGCCCCTATTGAGAGCATTCTTAATAAGGAGCCTTTCAATAATGCAGAGTGTAGAGAGATAAAAGCAGAAGTGGAGGATTGCTTTATGGAGCTTTTATTATGAGTGAAGAAAAAGTGATTGAGGTTACACATCTCACAAAGCGTTTTGGTGATTTTGTGGCAGTTAATCGTATTAGTTTTGATGTGAAAAAAGGCGAGGTGTTTGGATTTTTGGGAGCAAATGGCGCAGGAAAAACCACAGCGATGAAGATTCTTTGTGGATTGAGTGTGCCAAGTGATGGGCAAGGTAAGGTAGCTGGATTTGATATTGTAAAAGAAAATGAAAAAATCAAACAACACATAGGATATATGAGCCAAAAATTTTCGCTCTATAATGATTTAAAAGTATGGGAGAATCTCTATCTTTTTGGGAGGATTTATGGGCTTAAACACAAAGAGACAATGCAGAGGATTGATGTGTTTTTAGAGCGATTTTCACTTATAGAGCAAAAAAATGAATTTGTCGCCAAACTCCCACTTGGCTGGAAGCAAAAACTTGCCTTTTGTGTAGCAAATTTTCATAATCCAAAGATTATTTTTCTTGATGAGCCAACAGGCGGGGTTGATCCTATTACAAGAAGGCAATTTTGGGAGCTTATTTATGAAGCGGCTGCAAATGGAACCTCTATATTTATTACTACGCATTATATGGACGAGGCGGAGTATTGCCATAGAGTAAGCATTATGGTTGATGGCAAGATTAATGCGCTTGGTAGCCCAAGTGAGCTTAAAAAGCAATTTAGCAAAACAAGTATGAATGATGTGTTTTATCATATCGCTAAAAGTGCAAAAAGAAGTGATGTATGAATAAAAAATCCTATGCTTTTTTAGCTTTTGTAAAAAAAGAATTTTATCATATCACGCGGGATATTCGCACAATGATGATTTTACTTTGTATGCCCATAGTGCAGATTCTACTCTTTGGCTTTGCGCTTAATACTGAAGTTAATCATATCAAATTTGCCGTGCTTGATGTATCGCGCGATGCTTTGAGTGAGAGTATCACGCACACTTTTGTAGCAAATAGCTCTTTTGAGTTTATAGGGTATGTGGATTCTCAAAAGAAATTAGAGCATATTTTTAATACAAATGTTATTGATATGGTGCTTGTGTTTGGGAGCGATTTTGGGCGCAAACCTACCTTGCAAATCATACTTGATGCGAGCGATCCAAATCGTGCGAGTATGATTAATATGTATGCTTCAAATATTATTTCTGGCATCTTTAGAGAGCATTTACATAGCCATAGTCAAATGCCTATTGTGCCACTTACAACGATGCTTTTTAACCCGCAAGGCAAGAGTGTGTATAATTTTGTGCCCGGATTGCTTGGTATGGTTTTAATGCTTATTTGTGCGATGATGACTTCAGTTTCGCTTGTGCGTGAGAGGGAGCAGGGGAGTATGGAGATTCTGCTTGTTTCTCCCATAAAGCCTTTTTTTATGATTGCAGCCAAGATTATTCCTTATTTTGCGCTCTCTTGTGTGAGTTTGGTTGTGGTGCTTTTAGTTTCTACGCTTGCTCTTGGGCTACAAATCGCAGGAAGTCTTATAAGCTTACTTCTTTTTTGTATGCTCTATATTGCGCTTACTTTAAGTATTGGGCTTTTGGTTTCAAGTATTGCTAAAACCCAAATTGTGGCTATGCTCATTTGTGGTATGGTTTTTATGATGCCCATTATTATGCTCTCTGGTATGCTTTTTCCCATAGAATCTATGCCCCTTATTTTGCAATATTTCTCACATATTATTCCAACAAAATGGTTTATTATGGGCGTAAAAAAGATTATGATTGAGGGGCTTAGTTTTTCTTATGTGCTGAAAGAAACTTGCATTTTATGCGCTATGCTTGGAATCATTCTTTTAATTAGTCTTAAAAAATTTAAGATGAGGCTTGCCTAATGCTCTTTCTTATACAAAAAGAATGTAAGCAGATTCTGCGCAATACATTTTTACCAAAACTCATTTTTGTCTTTCCCATAGTGGTTATTTTAGTGTTGCCTTGGGCGACAAATATGGAGATAAAAAATGTCAATGTAGGCATTGTGGATTTTGATAAAAGCAGCACATCAAGAAGTATTATAATGAAAATCTCATCTTCGCCTTATTTTCATATTGTGCTTTCTACAAATGATATGCAAGAGGCGTATCATTGTATTGACAACAATGTGTGTGATATACTCTTAGAGTTTCCATCACATTTTGAAAGCACAATTTTTAAAGAAAAACAAGCTAAGCTTGGTATTTATGCCAATGCCATAAATGGCATCAAAGGTTCGCTTGGAGCGGGGTATTTAAGCACTATCATTATGAACTTTGCAAAGGAAAAATCAAGCCATTTTGAGCCAATTCAGGCACAAGCACTTAGTTTTTATCGTTTCAATCCGCATTTAGATTATAAGATTTATATGATTCCGGCTCTTTTGGGTATGGTTTTGACACTTATTTGTGGATTTTTGCCTGCATTTAATATTGTGGGCGAAAAAGAGAGGGGTAATATTGAGCAAATGAATGTAACGCCCATATCAAAGTTTGTTGTGATTCTCTCAAAGCTTATCCCGTATTGGATTATTGGGCTATTTGTGCTTAGTCTATGTTTTTTGCTCGCCTTTTTGGTTTATAATCTTAGCGCAAGAGGAAGCTATGGGCTTATTTATCTTTTTTCATTGAGTTATATTTGTGTTGTGTCAGGGATTGGGCTTATTATTTCAAATTATTCTCGCACAATGCAACAAGCAATGTTTGTGATATTTTTCTTTATGCTGATTTTGGTGCTTATGAGCGGACTTTTTACTTCGATAAAATCTATGCCAAGCTGGGCGTATTATCTTACCTATATTAATCCTTTGCGATATTTTATGGAATCTTTGCGTCTTATTTTTCTCAAAGGGAGTTCATTTGTAGATATTTGGCACAATTTTGTGGCTTTGCTCCTTTTTGCAGGATTGTTTAATCTTTGGGCAGTCCTCTCCTATAAAAAGAGAGCATAATTGCTATATGAGTGAGGGATAAATGGCAAAAAAGGACACAAGAAGACATATCATCAAAGTAGCTGCCAAACTCTTTGCACGCAAAGGCTATGTAGCAACTTCAACGCGTGAAATTTGCAAAGAAGCAAATGTGAATCTTTCTTTGATTGCTTATTATTTTGGAGGCAAAGAGGGCTTGTTTAAAGCCATTGTAGAGGAATGTTTTCAGCCTATATTTGCTTTTATTGAGGCAAATAAAAATACGCAATCACCTATAGAATGCCTACAAAATTATTTTATTTGCATTAAACATTACGCCCAAGATGAATATTTTGGCTTATTTTTGGCAAAGCTCATTTCTAGCCCATTTTTTGAATTTGTCGCTCAAAATTATAGTCTTAAGGTTTTTAATTTTGTGAAAGGCATTATTGAAAAAGGCATTACGCAGGGCATTTTTCGTGAAAATCTTCATATCAAATACACCTGCATCTCGCTTCTTAGTATGTTAAATTTTTATATTGTCAATCAAAAAGCCCTAGATCAAGCTATTGAAATCTTTGATGATGAAGATTATTTTGCCCACACTTTTGAGCTTTTTCTGTGTGGGATTAAAAAAAGCTAAATGGTTTTTATGTAAATCTCTGTGTAAGCTCATAGATTTTAATATTTTTTTCATTTTCTTAAAGATAGAATCCTAGCCTTATACCTACTCTTAAGGAGCAAAAATGAAAGAGACATTATTACTGCAAGCCAAATATAACAAATTTGCTAATACGAGAATGTTTTTGCTTCTGCAAAAGTTACCAAAAGAGCAGCTTTATAAGGATTGTGGTTTGTATTATGGGAGCATTATGAAAACCGCCGAGCATAGCCTATGTGGGAGTATTTCACTCTTTTTGGGAAAGTTAAGCGCATTTGTGGATTCTAAGCCTGATTGCTTAGAGGAGATATTGAGCTATGCAACGCCTGATTTTAGTCTTAAAGAGGATATTTTCACAGATATAGCAGCTTTTGCTTCTTTGCAAGAGCGCGTAGATGGGATAATCATTGAGCTTATTGAGAAAATGAATGATTTTTCTAAAACTGAAGTTTTGCATTTAGATGAAGATGTGAGTTTTCGAAGAAGTCGGGCATTATTGATTTTAGCTCTGCTTAATCACACCACGCATCACAGAGGACAAATTGCCGGTGCGCTTGATATACTCGGCATAGAAAACGACTTTGGCGGAATGCTTGGAATGTCTTAGGGAGATAGGTTTTATCTTTTTTAGATTTTATTTTGATGAGGTTTTTAGAATCTTTTATCTCCTTATGGATTTTTCAATAGACTTTTTAAAACCTTGTTTTTATAAGA